>NZ_CAJNKE010000017.1 GCF_905232215.1 Burkholderia sp. LMG 13014 | reverse complement strand
CAATCCAGATCATCAACGACAGGCCGGACACCAGGAAAGCGAGAACCAGCATCATCGGCACGCCTCCTGCCGGGCGCCGGCATGGGCAAATTCAATAGGGGTCAGGAACAAAACACCCGAAACCGCACGGGCGGTCGGGCAAAACGCGTAAGAATCGACGGTCATCGAATGGCCTTGAAATGAGCGCGACGCCAGGCAGCCGGAGCGGCTGCCCGCGAAACCGCATAGTTTACTGGGTTCCGCGCGCGCCAGCGCCGACGCGGCTCTCCCGCAAATGCAACACGCCAATCACAGCACCAGAGCAAGGACTTCCCGATAGAGTTAAAATGCGCGATTAATTCGGGGTTCCGGGGCCTGGCCGGCCGGTTCGTTCCTGCCTTCATAACATCAAGCCGGGGCGAGCGAGCGAGTGCCAGCTCCTCGAACCCCGGCGTCTGTCGTCGGAGTTCGCTCACTTATGCGAGCCATCCTTGCCCAGCCCCGCGGCTTTTGTGCGGGGGTTGTCCGTGCGATCGAGATCGTCGACCGCGCGCTGCAACAGCACGGTGCGCCGGTCTATGTGCGTCATGAGATCGTGCATAACCGGCATGTCGTCGAAAACCTGCGTAATAAAGGGGCGCGATTCGTTGAGGAACTCGACGAGGTGCCCCACGGTGCTGTCGCGATCTTCAGCGCGCACGGTGTCGCCCAGACGGTCGAGCGCGACGCGGAAACGCGCGGGCTCGACGTGCTCGACGCCACCTGCCCGCTCGTCACGAAAGTGCACGTGCAGGGCCGCCAGTATGTCGCGGCGGGCCGCCGGCTGATCCTGATCGGCCATGCGGGCCACCCGGAAGTCGAGGGTACGATCGGCCAGATTCCGGCCGAGGTGATCCTCGTGCAGAGCGAAGCCGAAGTCGATACGCTGACGCTGCCCGTCGACACGCCGGTCGCGTACATTACGCAGACCACGCTGTCGGTCGACGATACGCGCGGCATCATCGAAGCGCTGCAGCGCCGGTTCACCGACCTCGTCGGCCCGGACACGCGCGACATCTGCTACGCGACGCAAAATCGCCAGGCCGCCGTGCGCGAGCTGAGCGAACAGGTTGATGTACTGCTCGTCGTCGGTGCGACGAACAGCTCGAACTCGAACCGTCTGCGCGAGATCGGCACCGAAAGCGGTGTGCCGAGCTACCTCGTCGCCGACGGTTCAGAAGTAAAGGCCGAATGGTTCGCGAATGCGAAGACCGTTGGGCTGACCGCCGGGGCGTCCGCGCCCGAGGAGATGGTCGAAGATGTAATCGGCGCGTTGCGCGCGCTGGGTCCCGTCGACGTCACGACGATGGCGGGCCGTGAGGAAAAGGTCGAATTCAAGCTGCCGGCGAAGCTCACGCAAGCTGTCGCCCGCGAAGTTTAAGGAGGACATCTCTTGTCTATTCCGCTGCTCCAGCAAGTCCGCGTCGGCGCGTACATCACGCGCCAACACCTGTCCGGCAACAAACGCTATCCGCTCGCGCTGATGCTCGAGCCGCTGTTCCGCTGCAACCTCGCGTGCAACGGCTGCGGCAAGATCGATTACCCGGATCCCATCCTGAACCAGCGCCTGTCCGTCCAGGAATGCCTGGAAGCGGTCGACGAGTGCGGCGCACCGATCGTGTCGATCGCAGGCGGCGAGCCGCTGCTGCACAAGGAAATGCCGGAAATCGTCCGCGGCATCATGAAGCGCAAGAAGTTCGTCTACCTCTGCACGAACGCGCTGCTGATGGAAAAGAAGATGGACGACTACCAGCCGAGCCCGTACTTCGTCTGGTCGGTCCACCTCGACGGTGACCAGCAGGCGCACGACCACTCGGTATCGCAGGAAGGCGTGTACGACAAGGCGGTCGCGGCCATCAAGGAAGCGAAGCGCCGCGGCTTCCGCGTGAACATCAACTGCACGCTGTTCAACGATGCCGTGCCGGAACGCGTCGCGAAGTTCTTCGATACGCTGGGGCCGATCGGCGTCGACGGCATCACCGTGTCGCCGGGCTACGCGTACGAGCGCGCACCGGATCAGCAGCACTTCCTGAACCGCGACAAGACGAAGAACCTGTTCCGCGAGATCCTGAAGCGCGGCGATGGCGGCAAGCGCTGGTCGTTCAGCCAGTCGTCGCTGTTCCTCGACTTCCTGGCCGGCAACCAGACCTACAAGTGCACGCCGTGGGGCAACCCGGCGCGTACCGTGTTCGGCTGGCAGAAGCCGTGCTATCTGGTCGGCGAAGGTTACGTGAAGACCTTCAAGGAACTGATGGAAGACACGAACTGGGACAACTACGGCGTCGGCAACTACGAGAAGTGCGCGGACTGCATGGTCCACTGCGGCTTCGAAGCGACCGCCGTGATGGACACGATGGCGCATCCGCTGAAGGCGTTCGCCGTGAGCCGCAAGGGCATCAAGACCGACGGCCCGTTCGCACCGGACATTCCGATCGACAAGCAGCGCCCGGCCGAGTACGTGTTCTCGCGCCACGTCGAGATCAAGCTCGAGGAAATCCAGCGCGCCGGCAAGGGCAAGCTGCAAAAGCCGGCGAAGCCGGCCGCCGCAGCCTAAGCGCGTTTCGCCACGCGGGGGCCATGCCTCCGCGCCAGCGGGAAAAAAAGAAGCGCCACGGAGTCCGCTCCGTGGCGCTTTTGTTTTGGGCCGCGGTTTCGAGTCGCGCTCCGCCGTCACCGTATTGAGTGCCGCGACAGCCACGCATGCGTTGAATCAACGCGACTGTGTCGGCCATGCCGGTGCGGCCGGCCCTGTCTCCTCCACTCTCCCTGCGAAACCGGTGCGACGCTACGCGGCCAGCGATTCGGCCGCGTGCTCGCGCATCTTCTCCGCCGCGCTCGCGACGAGCGCCGGCTGGCCGCTCGACGCGAACGTGCAGACATGCTCCCACAGCTCGGCCAGCCGATGCCGCGTGAGCGTCGTGACGCACGCGTCGTTCGCCGCGAGCACATGCTCGAGCACCGCGCATTCGTCGTCGCGCAGCGTCCATGCGCCGCTTTGCGCCGCGCGCGCCACGCCCGCATCGAGCGCACGCTCCGCGTCGACGCACACGTCGATGTCCGCGTCAGCGCTCACCGCGTCGTCGAGCGCCAGGAACACCAGATAGACGCTCGTGCGCAAGCGCATCAGCAGCGCCTCGTTGCCATGCCCGCCACGCAGCGCGACGAGCGCCATGTGGCATTTCAGCGAGATGTCGCGCGCGTGCACGGGCGGCAGCGGCAGCAGCCACTCGCGAGTCAGCGGCACGTGGCGACGGTGCTTACGGTTGCCCTTCATGATGGGCTCCCGTTGGCGGGCGCGTCGCTCGCCTCGAAAGCCGGCCAACCGCTGCGGCACCCAACGACGTCGCGGCGCGCATGGTGCGGGTGCTTCGCACGACGCCGCGCGCCGTGCCCATCATTCCGCCGCTGCGTCGCTCGCGCGTCCGGTAGCCGGCGTGGCGCCGACGCGCGCACGACGCCGGCAAATCGGATCGTGCAAGCCATGCTCGTCTCCCGCATCAGAACGTGTTCTCGCCCTTCAGGTAGTACGCGGTCTTCACGAAGAACGCCTTGACCGGATGGCCGCCCTGCGCATCGCGCGAGGCGCGGGCCTCCATCTCGGCCCGCTCTTCGCGCGACCGGTCCGGCACCGGATTGCGGACACGTTCGAGCGCACGCTGCATCGCGAGCGGATAGTTCTGGTTGCCGGCCGACGTCGCGCGATAGCCGGCGCGCGTCATCTGCATCAGTTGTGCGTTGGTCTCGGCACGCGCCGCCGACCAGTTCAGCTGTGCCGCATACGGCGCGCCATCGAGAGCAGCCGACTGCGCAAAGCTGACGGTGGGCAGCGCAACGAGTGCGCAGGAAAGTACAGCAACGGGAACGAGGGATCGCATAGTGGCCTCCAGGTGGTTGTCCCCGCATCGATCGTGTTCGACGATGCGTTGAAACCATCGTATGTCGCGCCGCATTCCGCTTGAATAGCCGAATCTGCAATTGATATTTTCGGCTTCGGAATTCGGTGCGCAAACCGCGTCATGCGCGAATCCCGCCAAATCGGAATTTCTTTAATTCATTCAACGCCCTGATCGCCATTGTTCAGACGATCCGAAGCGACGCACACAGCGCTTTTTCAATTTCCGAAATGACGTGTTGCCGGTGCGATCTTGGCCGGCGTACCTGCGACAAGGCTTCCGGCGTGATATCGCGCGTGCGGATACCTCGAGCTCCGGCTTCCTCGAATCGAACGGTTCTTGTGATTCAGGACAAATCATCGCGCCCGGATTACCGGATAGCGACACGACACACACAGCAAGGACGCGCGATAATCACGCATCGGCCGTTTCGCACGGCACCTCATGCATTCCCATTTTTATCGAGTCCTTTCATGGCTGCCCTCGACACCACCGCCATCGACAGTTGGCACGCGCACGTCTATTTCGATGCAGCCAGCCGCGACGCGGCCTGGGCGTTTCGCCAGGTCGTCGACGAACGGTTCGGCGCAGTCATCGAACTCGGCCGCTTTCACGAGCGCCTCGTCGGCCCGCACCCGGCCTGGTCGTACCAGATCGCGTTCGACGCCGCGCGATTCGACGACATCGTGCCGTGGCTCGTGCTGAACCACGGCGCGCTCGACATCTTCCTGCATCCGAATACGAACGACGAACTGCGCGATCATCGCGATTGCGCGGTGTGGATCGGGAAGTCGTATGGGCTGAATCTCGACGCGCTGGCGGGATAACAGCCGGCACGCGGCCGCCTGCGCCGCGGCGACATCCACGTTTCGGGTTGACGTGAAACGTCCCGAGGCGGCACGCCCCTACAGTGGGTTCCGTTATCGATGATCACGGGAACCCGCCATGACGCACGCCGACGCCGATGCCCGGCACATTTATGAAGGCTGGCACGCGGCCGTCGTCGCGCGCGACGTCGATGCGCTGATGGCGCTGTATGCCGACGACGCGGTGCTCGAAACGCCGCTGATCGTCGTCACGCTGCCCGATCACGGCTCCGGCGTGCTGCACGGCAAGGCCGCGATCGGCGCGTTCTTCGCGGCAGGCCTGCGCAATCCGGGCAACCGGCTCGGGTGCTGGTACCGCACCGGGCTGTTCTTCTCGAACGGCCGCCAGCTCACGTGGGAATATCCGCGCGCTACGCCGGACGGCGACCAGGTCGATCTCGTCGAGGTGATGGATCTGCGCGACGGGCTGATCGCGCATCATCGCGTGTACTGGGGATGGGTCGGCTTTCTCGCGCTGCGAGCTGCCACGCCGGCGACGGACCGCGCATGACGGCCGCCGCGCCGAATCGCGCCACGGCCCGCCGCGTGCTCGCCGCGACCTGCGTGAGCTACACGCTCGTGTTGCTCGACGCGTCCATCGTCAACGTCGCGCTCATCGACATCGCCCATACGTTCGGCAGCCACGTGGCCGGCCTGCAGTGGATCGTGAACGCGTACACGCTCGCGTTCGCGAGCCTGCTGATGACGGGCGGCACGCTCGGCGACCGGCTCGGCGATCGCACCGTCTATGTCGCAGGGCTCGCGGTATTCGTTGCCGCGTCGGCGCTGTGCGGCGTCGCGCCGAACCTTCCGGCGCTCGCGATCGCCCGCGCGTTGCAAGGTGTCGGCAGCGCGATGCTGGTGCCCTGCTCGCTCGCGCTGCTCAATCGCGCATTCCCCGAACCGGCCGCGCGCGCGTCGGCGATCAGCCTGTGGATGGGCTGCGGCGGCATCGCGATGGCGTCGGGACCGCTGATCGGCGGCCTGCTGATCCATCTGCTCGGGTGGCGCAGCCTCTTCTTCGTGAACCTGCCGCTCGGGCTTGCCGGCATCTGGCTCGGCCGCACGATCGCGCGCGCCGCCGTCGTCGACGCGTCGCGGCATTTCGACTGGGGCGGCCAGGCCGCGGCCATCGTCGCGATCGCTGCGCTGATCGGCACGCTGATCGAAGGGCCGTCGCTCGGCTGGCGCTCGGCGCCGATCGTCGGTGGTGCGATAACGAGCGTCGTCGCGTGGATCGCGTTCGTCGCGATCGAAGCGCGCCGCTGCGAGCCGATGCTGCCGCTCGCGTTCTTCCGCAATCGGCTGTTCGCCGGCTCGACGTTCGTATCGATGGCGTCGGCGTTCGTGTTCTACGGCCTGCTGTTCGTGCTCAGCCTGTTCTATCGGCAGATCCGCGGCGCGAGCCCGCTCGACACGGGGCTCGCGTTCCTGCCGATGACCGCGATGGTCGCGCTCGGCGGGCTGTGTTCGGGCAGGCTGGTTGCGCGCTTCGGTTCGCGCGGCACGATGTGCGCGGCGTTCGCACTCTATGCGGCCGGCGCGCTCGGCATGACGGGCATCGGTGCCACGACACCCGCATGGCTGGCCGTCGCGCCGATGCTCGCGATCGGCTTCGCATCGGGATTCATCTCGCCGGCCGCGACGTCGCCGGCGCTCGGGACGGTCGACCGGCGCCGCGCCGGCGTGGCGGCAGCCGCGCTGAACGCGGCGCGACAGAGTGGATCGGCGCTCGGTGTGGCGATTTTCGGTGCGTGCATCGCGACGCTGCAGCCGTTTCCGGCGGCGATGCGGGTAGCGCTGGTCATGGCGATCGCCTTGTCGGCGCTCGCCGCGGTCACGTGGTGGATAACGACGCGATCGGCACCGGCAACCGACGAAACGGCTCCGCACCTGCAGGCCACCACGCGCCGTTAGCGCATGCGGCAGCCGACGCGCCACCTGCCCGTCGTCATCGGCTCAACGCCGCCTTCCGCTCACGCGACATACATCGCGACACTGACGAACTGGCACAGGCTCCCGGCCAGCACGAACAGATGCCAGATGCCGTGCCCGTGGCGGATGCGTTCATCGTTGATGAAGAAGTAGATGCCCGCACTGTAGATCAGGCCGCCGGCCACGAGCCACGCGGTACCGACCGGCGGCAGCGCATGGATCAGCGGACGCACCGCGACGAGTGCGAGCCAGCCCATCGCCACGTACAGGATCATCGACAGCAGGCGCGTGCGCCGCCCGAGTGTCAGTTCCTGCACGATGCCGAACACGGCCAGCCCCCAGCTCACGCCGAACAGCGACCAGCCCCACGGGCCGCGCAGCGTGACCAGCGTGAACGGCGTGTAGCTGCCGGCGATCAGCAGGTAGATCGCCGAGTGGTCGCACTTCTGCAGGATTGCTTTCAGGCGCGGATTGCGGACGCTGTGGTACAGCGTCGAGATTGCGTAGAGCAGGATCAGCATCGCGCCGTACACGCTAAAGCTCACCACCTTGTACGGATCGCCTTCGAGCGCGCCCATCGTCACGAGCGCCACGAGACCGACCACCGACAGCACCGCGCCGACGAGATGGGAAATGCTGTTGAAACGCTCACCGACATGCACGACGTGTTCTCCTGCGGGTCCATCGGGAATAATGAACCCTATGATACCGGCCGCCGGCCGTTGCCGCGCTGCGCGCCGGCAAACGGCGCGGCGATTCCCGCCGCATGCGCGCCGCCGGCCCGCCAAAGAAAAAGCGCCGCGAAATCCTTCGCGGCGCTTCCCTGTCGATCACCGAACCGCTGTAGCGGTACGGCTCAACAGCACTTCCCCGCCCCCGACCCGTACCGCGCATTCTGACGTTCGCGGAAGAATTCCTCGTACGTCATCGGCTCGCGGTCCGGATGGGTCGCGCGCATGTGCGCGACGTAGGTGTCGTAGTCGGGCAGGCCGACCATCAGCCGCAACGCCTGCCCGAGGTAACGCCCCGCGCTGCGCAGGTCGCTGCCAAGATCGCTGAACATCGCGGCCTCCCCTTAGCGTCCGCTGCCGAGCGCCTGCGCGGCCGGCATCGCTTCGTACGGCGTTTCGCGCACGGTCGGCTTCGACTCGCGGCGCGCGCGCAGCACGGCGATCACACCGTACACCGCGATCGCCACGACGACGAAGATGAACAGCCCGGCCAGCGCCGCATCGATGTAGTCGTTGAAGATGATCCGCTGCATCTGCGCGATCGACTTCGCCGGCGCGAGCACCTTGCCTTCGTCCACCGCGGCCTGCAGCTTCGCGGCGTGCGCGAGGAAGCTGACCTTCGGGTTCGCATCGAAAATCTTCTGCCAGCCGGCGGTCAGCGTGCAGATCAGCAGCCACACGGTCGGCACGATCGTCACCCACGCATAGCGCTCGCGCTTCATCTTGAACAGCACGACGGTGCCGAGCACCAGCGCGATCGCAGCAAGCATCTGGTTCGAGATGCCGAACAGCGGCCACAGCGTGTTGATGCCACCGAGCGGATCGACCACGCCCTGGTACAGGAAGTAGCCCCACGCGGCCACGCACAGCGCGGTGGCGACCAGGTTCGCGGGCAGCGACTCGGTGCGCTTGAGCGCCGGGTGGAACGTGCCGAGCAGGTCCTGCAGCATGAAGCGGCCCGCGCGCGTGCCGGCGTCGACGGCCGTCAGGATGAACAGCGCTTCGAACAGGATCGCGAAGTGATACCAGAACGCCATCATCGCTTCGCCGCCGATCACCTGGTGCAGGATGTGCGCCATGCCGACGGCCAGCGTCGGTGCGCCGCCTGCACGCGCGATGATCGTCGTTTCACCGACGGCCTTCGCGGTCTGCGTCAGCATGTCGGGCGTCAGCACGAAGCCCCATTGCGTGACGGTGTTGGCTACCGCTTCCGGCGTCGTGCCGAGCACGGCGGCCGGTGCGTTCATCGCGAAGTAGATGCCCGGCTCGATCACGCTCGCGGCGACCAGCGCCATGATCGCGACGAACGATTCCATCAGCATCGCGCCGTAACCGATGAAGCGCGCGTTGGTTTCGTTGTCGATCAGCTTCGGCGTCGTGCCCGACGAGATCAGCGCGTGGAAACCCGACACCGCGCCGCACGCGATCGTGATGAACAGGAACGGGAACAGGCCGCCCGACCACACCGGGCCCGTGCCGTCGACGAACTTCGTCAGCGCGGGCATCTTCAGTTCCGGCGCGACGACCAGGATGCCGATTGCGAGGCCGAGGATCGTCCCGATCTTCAGGAAGGTCGACAGGTAGTCGCGCGGCGCGAGCAGCAGCCACACCGGCAGCACCGATGCGACGAAACCGTAGCCGATCAGGATCCACGTGAGCTGCGTGCCCGTGAACGTGAACCACGCGGCGAGCGTCGGCGAATCGTGCACGTGCTGGCCGAACGCGATCGACGCCATCAGCAGCACGAAGCCGATGATCGACACTTCGCCGATACGGCCCGGACGGATGTAGCGCGTGTAGACGCCCATGAACAGCGCGATCGGGATCGTCGCGGCGACGGTGAACGTGCCCCACGGCGAATTGGTCAGCGCCTTCACGACGATCAGCGCGAGCACCGCGAGAATGATCACCATGATCAGGAACGCGCCGAACAGCGCGATCACGCCGGGCACCGTGCCGAGCTCCATCTTGACGAGATCGCCGAGCGAGCGGCCGTCGCGGCGCGTCGAGATGAACAGCACGATGAAGTCCTGCACCGCGCCGGCGAACACGACGCCGGCCAGGATCCACAGCATGCCGGGCATGTAGCCCATCTGCGCGGCGAGCACGGGCCCGACGAGCGGGCCGGCGCCGGCGATCGCGGCGAAGTGATGGCCGAACAGCACGTACTTGTTGGTCGGCACGTAGTCGAGGCCGTCGTTGTACTTGACGGCCGGCGTCATCCGCAGCCCGTCGAGCTGCATCACCTTGCTGGCGATGAAACGGCTGTAGAAGCGATACGCGATCAGATACACGCAGACTGCGGCGATCACGATCCAGAGGGCACTGACGCGCTCGCCATGTGCGAGTGCGATCGTGCCGAACGAGAACGCGCCGAGCAGCGCGACTGCGATCCAGAGCAGGGTACTGGAAGCCCGATTCATGGCGTCTCCTGGTCTCCAATGTGGTTTTAGATGGCATGCGGCGAGGATGCCGCACACGTGTGACGTCGATGCGTCGTGCCACGGCCTCGCAACGGCCGCGACGATGGGCCGTAGTATTCCGTGCGACGGGGGCGGCTTACAAGCGGATAACTACGTATGTGGAACTACGTAAAATTACGTAGATGCCCGGCGCATTCGCGATATCGGGCGGCGATTGATCGCGAACGGCGAGCCACGTACAGTGTTCGCCTGCCTCCCTTCCGGAACCGCCATGCCGATCGGATTTCAGAAAATGCACGCGAACGGCGACGACTTCGCGATCGTCGACCTGCGCGGCACCGCGCACGCGATTGACGGCCACCTCGCCCGGCAAATGGGCGACCGGAAGCGCGGCATCGGCTTCAACCAGCTCGCGGTCGTGTCGGACTGCGACGACGCGGCGGCCCGCGTCGCGTTCTGGAATGCCGACGGCTCGCCGCTCGACACCTGCGGCAGCGCGACGCGCGGCGTCGCCTGGCAACTGATGCGGGAAACCGGCATGACGTCGCTCGTGTTGCGGACTCCCCGCGGGTATCTCGAGTGCGCGACGGAGGCGGACGGCCTGATCACCGTCGAGATGGGCCTGCCGCTCACCGGCTGGCGCGACGTGCCGCTCGCGGAGGCACTCGACACCCTCGCGCTGCCGCTGCCCGGCGCACCGGCCGCCTGCAACATGGGCAATCCGCATTGCACGTTCTTCGTCGACGATCTCCGCACGATCGATGTCGCGGCGCGCGGCCCGGCCATCGAAACACATCCGCTGTTTCCGCAGAAAACCAACGTGCATTTCGTTCAGGTCATCGATCGCACGCATATTCGCCTGCGCATCTGGGAGCGCGGCGGCGGCGTGCCGCTCGGTTCGGGATCGTGTTCGTGCGGCGCGGTCGTCAACGGTATCCGGCGCGGACTGCTGGATGCGTCGGTGCGCGTCGAATGCGACGGCGGCGACGTGACGGTGCATTGGGATGGTACCGGCAGTGTGCGCCTGAGCGGGCCGGTCACGTTCGGGTTCAGCGGAAACTGGCTGGGCGAGCCAGTGCCCGCGGCCTGAGTGTCCGGACCGACACGCGAGCCTCTTGCGCGAGCAGTCGGCCGGACCAGGCCCGACGCGTTGCGCGCCGGGCCGTGCAAATCAGTGCGTGCTCAGTGCTTGTCGTCGACCTTCTTCGGCTTCGGCGGCGACGGCACCTTCGCGTACTGGAACGCAGGCGTCGCCTTCAACGCGTCCTTCGTCGCGCCCGGCAGGTAGATGTTGCCGTTGCGCACGTCGAGCGACGCGATCGGCACCGCGACGTCGTGCGCGGCCACGCCGAGGAAGCCGCCGGCCGATACGATCGCCGCCGACACCGAGCCGTCCGGTGCGACGATCAGGTCGCGCACGGTGCCGACCTTCTGGTTCGTGTCGTTGTAGACGGCCTTGCCGAGCACGCTCTTCTTCACGCTCCAGCCTTCGAGCAGCGCCTGCGATTGCTCGACGGTCACGCTGATCGGCTGTGCGCCGGCGATCTGCGCGTGCGCGCTGACGCTCGATGCGAGGACGGTTGCTGCGATGAGGGTCTTGTAGAAAGCCATGCTGTTATGTACTCCGGTTCGGTTGTTGTTGATTCCGGGAGCGAAGCGACGCGGGTGCAACGGCTGATCGGTGGGCACCCCGCGCTTCGTCGTTGGCAGGGCAGCCGGCCGCGCCACCTCTGCGTGTGCGCGCGGCGAACCGGCATGGCCGAAGCTCAACGTGCAACACGGCTTTCATGGTAGCGGCATTCACCGGATCGTGCGTTCAAGGTGCGGCATCATCGACGCGGAGGATCGAACGAAGATCAACGACCGTGCGGATAGTCGGTGTGCTTGGCACGGAAGCCGACACCACAGCATCGGAATCAGGAGGTCCGGCCTTCGTCGATCATCTTGCGGGAAGCAAAGAGCTCGGCATCGCTGCGGATACCGAGCTTGCGAAATGCCGATTGCTTTTGCGCACTGATCGTCTTGCGGCTGCGGGAGAACTTCGAGGCGATGTCCGACACGGACATGCCGGCGAGAAAGCAGCGCAGCACCTCGTGCTCGCGCGGGCTGAGGCCCAGGTCACCGGACGAAACCGACTCGGGCGACAGCGTGCCGTCGCCGCTCGCCGCCTTCGTGTCGGCGATGCGCGGGTCGGGCGTTGCGCTCGATTCCATCCGCGCGGCCAGTTCGGCGCTGATGTACGGACGCCCGTTTGCCACGACACGGATGGCATGCGCAAGCTCGCCGAGATCTTCGCTCTTGCCGAAGAAGCCGAGCGCCCCCGCGCGCATCGTCATGTTCACGGTCGCCGGCGTATCGCTGCTCGACATCATCAGGATCCGGCATTCCGGGAAGCGTGTATTGATGAGCTTGACGAGATTGAGGCCGTCGATCTCGCCGGGACCGAGCGTGTAGTCGAGTAGCACGACATCGGCGTGATTCGTCTCGAGCCAGCGGATCAAATCGCGCGACTTGGCGAAACTCGCCGCCACCTCGATCCCGTTCTTCTCCGTCAGGTAACTGGCGATCCCGTGCTGGACGACGGCGTGGTCGTCGAGGATCGCAACCCGGATCGGCTGGTGCTCTGGCCTCATTGTTACCCCTTTCCCTGTTGTGGAACGGCGGCGAACGGTCGAATCCGCTCTTGTCGTGGTATGCCGTTCATGGTTATCTCGATTAGCTTACCGACTTTCCGGATAATTTTTAACCCTTTCAGCCAAGCCAGACGGATGTTGGCGGCCATGCTGCGGCGGTGCCGTCGGCAGCCCGGCATCGACGGGATGCCGCGCATGTCGCATACGTCCGTCACGCGGCTTTGCACGATTCGCCGATCGTCGCGTTGCGTTGCGTTTCCACAACGCGCCACCTAAGATGACGGCCTTGCTGTCCGGTGTTGCCTGCGATCATCACGACGTTCGGCATGAACTGCGAGCCGTCCTGTCGCGGCCCGCCCAACAACCTGGTGGAACCACGTGAGCAAGGGGAATGTGAAACGACGCGCCGTCCTCGCGGGTGTGCTCGTCTGGCTGATGCCCACATTTGGATGGGCGAGCAACGAGCCGCAATTCACCGCCGAAGAGAAGGCGTGGATTGCCGCGCATCCGGTGGTGCGAACACGTATCGATTCGAATTGGCGCCCGTTCGAATTTCGTGAGCGCGGGAAAATCAATGGTGTCGTGCCGTCGTATCTCGACGCCGTTTCACGTGCCAGCGGGCTGCGCTTCGAATACGTCGATATCCCATGGGCCGGCTCGTACGACGCACTGATGTCCGGGAAGATCGACATGGTGCCCGACGTGTCGAAGACTTCCGATATATCGCGGTACCGCAACGGCGCCATCGTCGGTCAACCGTACTTCGTCGGCACGATGTTCGTCGTGGCATCGGAGCGCCTGAACCAGTTCGTCGCTTTCCGAAACCTGGCTGGCCGACGAATCGCGATCAAGGGGAACGGTGGACTCGAATACGCGATTCGGCAAAGCGGCCTACCCATGACCTTGCTGACGTATGACGACGAGCGCGACGCGCTCGCGGCTGTCGCGAACGGCAGCGCCGACGTCGCCATCGGTCCTGACATGTCGATTCTGCCGCTGCTCCGCCGCCAGTTCGAGGGCGAACTGTTCGTCTCGGGCGGCCTGCCTGACCGCCCGTACGCGCTGGCCATGGCGACCCGCAGCGATACGCCGCTGCTCGCATCGATTCTCGACAAATCCCTGGCAGCAATTCCGGCACGCTCGAGCGAGCAGATTCCGCGCCAGTGGATCGAATCAGCCGATTACGGCAAGCCAACGCTCCAATCAATTCTCTACTATCACCGCTGGCAAGCCACCGCGGCCGGCGCGACCTTGCTTGCGCTGGCCGCGATCGCATTCGTTTCGTGGCGGGCACGCGTCGCGGCGATCCGCAGCGAGCGGGACAAGGCGATGTTTCTCGCTTTCATCAGCCACGAGATTCGTACGCCCATGCATACGATCCTGTCGTCGCTGGAACTGCTGCAGCGCTCCAAACTGGCACCGAAACAGGCCGGCCGTGCCGATGCCGCCATCGCTGCATCGGAATCGCTGCTGACACTGCTCGACGACATACTCGAATACTCCCGGCTCGAATCGCGCAACGTCACACTCGCGCCCGAGCCCACGCATATCGCGCCATGGGCGCGGCGCAGCGTCGACATGGTGCGCTGGCGGATCGACGAGAAAGGCCTGAACCTCAAACTCGAGCTCGCTTGCCCCGCCGATCTGCATCTGCCGATCGATCCGGTACGCACACGGCAGATCGTGCTGAATTTGCTCGTCAACGCGATCAAGTTCACGTCGGCAGGCTCGATCACGTTGCGCGTCGACTATCTCGACAACAAACCGAAGCAGGCGGGCTCGCTCGTGATCGAGGTCCGCGATACCGGAATCGGCATCCCGCCCGAGCGCCAGCGCCGCATTTTCGATCCCTACCAGCGCGTCGAACAGCCGGGAAGCCGCCGCGTAAGCGGCAGCGGACTGGGCTTGTCGATCTGCCGCGAGCTGGTCAGCCTGATGCGCGGCGCGATTACCGTCAGCAGCAGTCCCGACAAAGGCACGGTCTTCACGGTGATTCTGCCGGTACCACGTACCGCGCCAATCGCAACGCCGGACACGATTGCATACGCCTCCGGCCCCGCATTCGTGCCGCCAGCGGCCGAAACCGAGCAGGCAGGGCGCGACGCAACGCCACGCACCGACACGGGGCCGATGATTCTCGTCGTAGACGACCACGAGGCCGTTCAACATGCGGTCCAGCATCAGCTCGAGGCACTCGCGTACCGCTCGACCTTTGCCGGCAACGGCGAGCAGGCGCTCGAGGCGTTCGAGCACACGCGTTACGGTATGGTGCTGCTCGACTGCGACCTGCCCGACCTCGACGGCTACACCGTCGCGCAGCGCATGCGCGCCAGCGAACAGCGGCGCCGGCAGCCGCGCACACCCATCATCGCCATCTCCGCCTCGACAGACGATGCGCATCGCGCCCGCTGCTTCGACAGCGGGATGGATGGCGTGCTCGGCAAACCGCTGCGACTCGACGTGCTGCACCAGATGCTCGATCTGTGGTGTCCGACCGACGACGATACGAATGAGACCGTGCAGCCCGCTCAGGCGCTGCCTGCGTCAACGCAGGACTTTCGCGCAATCTACCGACGAAGCGTCGATGCGGATCTGGCTGCGCTTGGCGCCGCCCTGTCGTCGGACGATGCGGCTGCGGCACGTCATGCGGCACATCGGATCAAAGGCGCCGCGGCGATTGCCGGGCACGCCGAGACGAGTGTGCTGGCAGCAGAACTGGAACAGCAACTGCACGCCGTGTCCGACGGAATTTCATCGGACATCCATGCGCTCCATCGTGCGTTGTTGAACCGTCATCGCACCGACACGGACACGACAGGCAGCGCGAGCGCATAGACCGGAGGACCTCCGGCACCGACGACGCCCTGGCCCACCGCCGCAGAAACGTCGACGCTCGACCATGCACGCGCGCCCCTGCGGGCGACACGGGCTCGCCTCGCGCGTCGAAGCCGGCTCGCGACGGCGTCATTCCACCGACGATGCGTCGGCGCCGACATCCGCGTACCCCGGACACCACATCGCGATCATCTGTCTCAGCGCCTCGAGCCGCAGCGGCTTGCCGAGCACGCCATCCATCCCGCTATCGAAGCAGCGCATCTTGTGTGCATCGCCGGTGACGGCCGAGATCGCGACGATCGGAACATGCCGGAGCTGCCGCGCGGCTTCGTCCTGCCGAATCATGCGTGCAAGCGCATAACCGTCGATGTCCGGCAGATTGCAATCGAGCAGCACCAAGTCCACGCATCCGTCCGCGAGCCGCCGCAGCGCCGCCTCGCCCGTCCCCTCCGCCAGCCCGATGCAGCCCAGTTCCTCGCACTGATCCAGCAATGCGGCCCGAACCGCTTCATGGTCGTCGACGATCAGGATCCGCGACGCCTCTCGGCACGCCCGCGCGTCCGGTGCGGCTCCCTGCGCGGGAACCGGAGCGGGGACGGAAGGCAGCGGCACAAGCCCGCCCTCCGCCGCAAAGACCGGCAACTGCACCGTGAAAACCGTCTCCACGTGCGGCACGCTGTCGACGGTGATCGTGCCGCGCATCAGCGTGACGAGCTCGCTGCAGATCGCGAGTCCGAGCCCGCTGCCTTCGACACTCTGTTGCGCGGACCGACCCGCCTGCCAGTACGCATCGAAAACATGTCCGATGCGATCCGGCGCGATACCGATGCCGCTATCGCGCACTTCGAAGCGCAGCACGCCACTGCGCCCGTGGCGCGTGGCCACATAGCGGACACGCAGCGCGACGACCCCGGCCGGCGTGAAATTGATCGCGTTGACGAGCAGATTCAGCACGATCTGGCGCACGCGCACGGGATCGATGACGACACATAACGACGGTGGACCCGAAACATCGAGTGTCAACGCAAGCGCCTTTCGCTCGGCACGCCAACGCACCATGTCGACGGCTTGTCTGGCCCACGACGCGAGTTCGACTGTCTGCAGCGACAGCGTGACCTTGCGCGACTCGAGGCGCGAGTATTCAAGGATATCGTCGAGCAGCGTCAACAGCGTCCCGGAAGCCGATACGGCCGCCTCCACGCGGCCGGCCTGCTGTACGGAAAGCCGCGAGCGCTGCAGGAATTCGAGCGACGACAGGACAGTCTGCATCGGCGTGCGAATCTCATGGCTGACGAACGCGAGGAACATCGCCTTGTCGCGCTTGCTGCGGATGGCGGCCGCGCGCGATTTCCACGACAGGTAGGCGAGCAGCGCGAACGCGAGCAGCGCCACGGCAATCGCGAACACCACCGGCGCACGATAATGCACGATCGAGCGGATCGTCGGTTTGCCGTAGTCACCCAGTTCGATCGCATCCCGCGTAATTCCGGCCGTCTCGCTGACGGGAATGGCCGCGAGCGACTTGTCGATGATCGATGCAAGAATCGGCAGGTCGGAGCGTGTGAGCATCGCGAGCGACACCGGGCGGTCGGCCAGCATGCCGGACATGTAAAGCTGGCCGGTGAATTGCCGGCGCATGATGGGCAGGATCGTAACGTCGACGCCGAGCGCGGCGTCGGCTTCGCCGTTGGCGACCGCACCGAGCGCGAGTTCTTCGGAGTCGAACGTCAGCACGTCGAGCGGCACGCCGCTGTGACGGACGAAGTACTCGACCGCGCCGCGCCCCTTGATTGCAACGCGGCGGTCCTTGAGCCGTTGCAGGCCGAAGATCATTGCGGAATTGTTGCGCGTCACGACGGTCAGCCGCCCGACCAGATACGGCGAACTGATCAGCGCGCCGACGCCGATACGGTCCGGCACCAGCTCGCGCCACACACCGGGCAGCAGATCGACCCTGTCGGCGGCGAGCGCCTCGTACGCATGGCCCCATTCCGTGCCCGGCACGGTCCGGAACGTAAGCCCGGTCATCTTCGAGATCGCGTTCAGGTAGCCGGCGACGAGCCCTGCATGCCCGCCGTTGCGCATGTACTCGATCGGGTGCCAGTTCGCCTCGACCGCGATATGGACGACCGGATGCGCGCGCATCCATCCAAGCTCCTCGTCGGTGAAGGTAGGCTTCCAGCAGGCGGTCGCGGCGCTCGCGCCGACCGATGCGCCGAGCAGCACGACGATCCATGCGCGAAGGAGCCCGAGCCAGATCAGGCGATACCCGAAGAACTTTGCTTCCATGATCGCCCTAGAGACTCGCCGACGACGGCGTGAAGGTGATCGTCAGCTTGTTGCTGTACTTGCCCGGTCGCTTCCAGACCGACTGGAATTCGGGTGTCTCGAGCGTCAGCGGCGTCGGCGTGCAGACGACCGGCACCGAGATGCCCGGCAGCGAGACCGAGCGGCCGGCGCTGTTGTTCACGCCCTGCAGCCGCACGGTTTCGTTGTTCGGCAGCACGATCTTCTTGCCTGCATACGTCAGGCTCGCGGTGTAGTCGACGCGCGACTCATAGGCGCCGCTCTTGTCCGAGGCGAGCAGGACAGAATACTGGCCCTTGTCGCGGCGGTCGATCGTGAGGCCGTCGCTCGCCGACACGTCGAACCACGTGCTCTGCGAGTTGTAGCCGTCGTACAGGCACATGTCGACGTTCGACGTGCCCGCCATCCGGCTGCCGTTCGGCAGCTTGCGCAGCTTGAGGTCGACGGTGGGCGTTGCGTTCGTGAACTCCGGCAGATAGACCTGGATGTTGTTCTTGTCGGTCGTATTCAGCTTGATCGCCGCCCGGAATGTGGCAAGCGTCGACACATTGCTGGCGCCCCACAATCTCAGGTTCAGCCGGAGGTTGGCCTTCCAGGTTCCACCGGACGGCAGTTTCTTGAGCTCCTCCGCTGGAATCTTGACGAAGAGGCTGCGACCGTCCCACGTAATGGAATTGGTCGGGCAATTGGCCACGGTAGCCGACTGCGCCATATGAACAGGCGTTCGCGCGATCGATGTGACTTCCGGGCTCGCTTTGCCGTTGCAATCCACGTGCCTGAGGTACGCGCTCTCTCCTTGAAGCGTCAGCACGGCCTTTGCACCGGTCTGTTGCTCGGTGAACGAAAGCCGGATGTCAGTCGAATTGCCCGCCGCAACCCATATCGGCTCCGTTGGGCACGCACCGTCCGCCGTGGCAGTGGCCGATTGGCACGTCCACGAATTTCGCCCCCATTTTTCCGGTTCGGCCGTGTCGTAGCCTCCCGACGCATTGCTGAATACCATCACGTCCCCCAGCGGCGCGCCACGATCCAACGTGGCCTCCACCGTCTCGTTGCGGTCCGCAGGCAGTTTCATGGCTGCCGCCGCATCAAGCGAGAGCACGCCCAGCGCGGCTGCCAGGACAATTGCCCGGCAGCTAATTCGACTGATTTGAATCATTTGAATGGCTGTTCCCTTATGTTCTCGACATCGCCAACGGCAGCGTGCGGCAATGGCCGGCTACCGTCGTGCCTGCTACCGGGCCGTACCGGCCACGCCCTCCGTCCGCTCGCGCATCGACATCACGTATCGGTGCTGCAGCAGCTTCTGTACGCGGGCCTGCTTGCGCAGCGCATCCGGCAGCGCGTCGGGGCCGGCCACATCGCAGCGCACCTTGCCGACCATCATCAGCACGTCCTGCCGGCGCTTCACGTGCAGCGGGCAACGCATCAGCGTCGGGCCATCCACGACAAACAATTCGTTTTCCTTATGGTCAAGTTCGGCAATAAATCCACCCTGGCTGTCGATCGGCGACATCGCGCCGTTGAGAATCACGCTGTCCGACAGCGGCATGCCGCGCGCCGAGAATGCCTGGCCGACATAGGTGTACGTCACTTTCGCATCGACGTCGCGCAGCGCAAGCTGCCCCGGTACCATGAACAGCGTGCGCTTGCCGAGCCCCTCGGTCACGCTCGTCGCGCCGGCGGACGCCCGCGCACCCGCGTCGCTCACTTCGGTCGTCACGGGCGTGAACGCGGACACCGGCAGCAACGCGCGCTGCCCGAACCCGACCTTGATTTTCGTGCTCGACGCGCTGCTCACCTCGGCCGCCATGCCGCTCGCATCGGCACGCTTGCCGACCCTGACGGCGAAGCCCGCGAGCGGGTCCGACTGCGACGCGGACGCGCCCAGGAACACGCCCTGCCGGGCGACCGCGAACGACGACGCATAGCTCGCCGTCACCGACGGCTGGTTGCCGCCGCTGTCGCGGCTGTAGCTGTTCGCGACGGCACCGGCGACATCGCCGTAGCGCCCCTTCCAGCGGCCCTGCACGGTGCCCGTCAGGCTGTCGGCGCCATAGCCCGACAGGCCGAGCGCGAGTTCCCGATAGGTATCGCCCTGCCAGTTCCAGTTGCGGTCGAGCGTGTAGTTCGTCGTCGTGCTGTTGCGATCCGTGCGCACATCGACGCCCGCCGACGTATAGGCAGACGCGCGTCCCGCCTGCATCGCGGGTTCGGCCATCGACAGCGTCACGCCGACGTAGCCGCCGTACTCGCTGCCGGCGCCCGTGTTGCGGTTCGCATACGCGCCGACGCGCAGGTTCGCGCTGACCTTGCGCCATGTCACGGACCGCGACAACGCAACCTGGAGCGCGCGCGACACCTGGTCGCCCTGACGGACGACGGGTGTTGCCCACGGACGGTCCGACGTATCGACCGACTGGTATAGCGACCGCCCGACGCTCTTGTTGTACGTGTAGCCGAGCATCGCCGACCAGTTTCCGAGCGGAAACGACACGCTCGCGTTCAGCATGTCGTAGCAGCCGACGTCGCGATAGGACACCGCCGGGCCGCTGCACGCCGCGCCGCGCATCTGGTAGCGATACACGCTCCACGACACGCCGTCCGCAAATGAAATCTGCTGCGTGTTGCCGCGCGAACCGTCGTTCCCGATGAAGAACGAACCGCCGGCGGAAAGTACACCCAGCGGGAACGCGTGGCGCCACTCGAGCGCCGTTTCGCTGTATACGTGCCGGCCGACGGTCGCGACGCCGCTCGTCAGCGCCATCTCGCGCAACAGCGGAATCCGCACGCCGGCCGCCGCGGCCACACCGTCCGGCGCGCCCTGGTCGGCCGCGCGGCCGGCCTGCGCGAACCATTGCCGCGTGCGTGAATTGATGCCACCGCCGGTCTTCGTGAACGGCGTCGTCTGCGTGCGCACTTGCATGCCGTTCTCGAAAATGCGCAACGTCAGCGGATACGTGCCTTCGGGAAAGCGCGACGTATCGAGCGCATTGACGCCGGCCTTCATGTAGAACGTGCCCAGCAGCTCGTTCCCGCGGTACGCGTCGATGCGCGAATCGCGCGGCAACAGCAGCGTGACCGGCGTGCCTTGTTCCGCGACTTCGGGGTTCACATAAGCCAGCGTCGTGCCGACGCGCACGCCGTCGAGCGTGCCGACCGGCAGCATCGTGAACCCGAAGTTGCCCCCGAGCGCGCTCGCGAGGTTGCGGTTGTCCATTCGACCGGCCTGCGCGTAATGCTGCGCGCCGATATCGTGGCGGTAGTACAGGTCCTGCAACTGGACGTGGCTGTCCGATGCGCTCGAATAGCTCGTATGGGTAAAGTTCCAGTTCCCGCCGATGAAACTCTTCGGCGTGATGCCGAGCGCGCCCGTGCCGGACACGGACAAGCTTTCGTATCCGCGCCCGCCCGACAGGTTGATCGTCTGTTGATGGATCAGCGCGTTTTCCGTCATCGACGACGGCTCGCGAAAGCGCTGATCGCGCTGTTCGGTGCTCAACCAGGCGCGCGACAGGAACAGCTCGATGTTGCCGTCGCTTTCGTCGTAGATCACGGCCGCGCTGTCCGTGTCGACATACCCGCAGCCGTTCACGCCGGCCTGTCCGGCACACGCGAGGTTGCCGTTGCGCGCCATCGACTTCGACAGCGCATCGCCGATCAGCGATACATTCGCCGTCGGATCGATTTGCGAGCCGAGCATCTGGACCAGGCGCTCGGGATCCTCGAAGCGTACGGTTTCCGGTGTCACGAATACCCGGATCAGGCCGAGCGGCTTGCCGAGGAAATTGACGTTGATGCGCTCTTCGTGTCCCGTCACGATGTCCTCGAATCCCGGCGGCACGGCCGAGGCGGCGTGTGCGGGGGACACGAGGTCCATCACACACAAAGCGCTCAGGCACGCGACAACGGTCTTCTTGAGATCGAATGGAATCATGCGGGAATATGGAAGAATTGCGAAGGACTGCCAAAAAATACCGGGCGCGCCGGTCAGGCGCGCCCGTCGATACGGCGAAGGGCTTAGCTGCCCGACGCCGCGCTCTGCGTAAGAATCACGCTGACGAGCCCCTGGTAGTTGCCGGAAGCCGTGACGGGTTCGACCTTCGTCTGTTCGATCGACAGCGGCAGCACGTTCGAGCCTTGCGCCAGTTCGCCCGGGAACAGCTCAGCCACCTTCAGCGTCGTCGCCGTGGTGGTCACCTCGGTGGCGCCCAGCTTGACCGCCAGCGGAATCTCCGCTGCGCCCGGATTCGTCTGGTTCTTCAGCGCCGGCGTGCTCGCGAGGCGAATCTGCAGATCCTTCGCCTTGTCGTTGGTGAAGATCTTCGTGTTCACCTGCGCGGCCTGAAGGCCCGAGCCCGGCAGATATTGCATCTGCATGGTGGTCGGCAGTGCCGAGCCGTCCGCCGACAGCATTTCGAGCGTCGTGTCGACGTTGGCGGTGACGGTGATGTCCTTCTGAACGGCGTGCGCCGACATCGACATCAGGGCGGCGGCAGCGATCGGAATGAATTTCAGCATGGGTTAGTCCTTCTGGTTGGTTGAAACAATGGTGTGACCCGCCTGGGTCTCGTTATTTGCGCTCGGCGCGTTCATCGCGTCGACGGAATGCGCACGCACAACCTTCTGCTGTACGTCTGCCATTCCCCCTACTCGATATCGGATTCGCACATAAGGTGCGGCACGCAGCCCCTTCAGCGTGAATTGCTGGTCCGGGTAGACGCTGCGATCAAATTTTTTCCACTCGCACGATGCTTCGTCCTGCTCGGACTGGCACGCGCCGGCTTCGAGCAAGCCGATCCGGACGTTGCCGGTATTGACCAGTGCGCCGTTCGACACGTTGAAATCAGGCACGACCGTCTTCGGCAGCACACGGATGAGCGGCGCCCAGACGAGGCTGAAGTTGACCTTGCCGGAGACATCACCCGGTGCGCCGGATTCGTCGTCTGACGGCGCCGCCGCAGGCTGCAGATAGACGCGATACAGCGCCTCCTTCTGCGGCACGCCGAGCGGGATCACCCGCACGAGCCGCGTGCCACCGGCCGGCAACGCGAACTTGGCCGGCGAGATCACGATCGCGTCGTCGCCGGAGTTCATGCCGGCCTCCTCGCGCTCGTGATCCGTCGCCGGATCGATCACGCGCTTCGCGATCGCCTTCACGTATTGCGTCGCATCGGATTTCGAATAGATGCGCAGCTCGGCAGCCGACTCCTTGCCAGTGCCGATCGACGCCGCCATCGGATAGACCAGCATGTTCGCGCTGGCGATCGACGAGGCAAGCGACATCGCGATTGCGCCCAGCGACATCCGGTGCGGGCGGTATTTCCTGTCAAAAATAATTTGCATAACTTATCGATATAGAATCCATTTCGCGCATTCGCGAGCAGTCAAACCTCGCTCGAGTCAGATTCCAGGCGACTTGTCATGAAGCCCTTCGTCGATGCGGGCTGCAAGCGGCAGCCCGATCATTCAGGCAACTGCGGAATCTCCAGCGCTTTGCCTATCCGGCGCCGTGTCAGGCACACCGGCTATCGCAACGCATTGCTTGATTAGGATTTTGACTAAACGGACGGGCACGGAATATAGGATTTGTCCTAAATTTGATGCTTCTGCACCAATCAGTAGGACTAATGCGACTATAAGGGCCCCAATACCCGCGATCCGCATAGTGAAACGGAACGCGACGGGCGACAGGAAAACACGCTCGCGAGACGTTTCCGAACGGAGCGGCTCACAAAACACCGACCGGGGCTACCGGGCAATCGAGACGGGAAGACGCGCGGGCAGGATGCCGGCGCGCGATGCGACGTTGAAAACGCGGGCGAGCACGCATCCGACGGGATGAAACAACTGGCTCGGCGCCAATCGTCGTTGACGTGCCGCAAATGAAGACGGCGAGCGCTAACCCGCCGCCGTTACCTCACGCATTCCGCGAATACACCCTGCGATGCCGCACCGCCTCCGCCAGCACGTCGAGCACCGGCTCCGTCTGCGTCCAGCTCAGGCACGCATCGGTGATCGATACGCCGTATTTCAGCGCCACGCCCGGCTTCAGGTCCTGGCGCCCGGCTTCGAGATGGCTCTCGACCATCACGCCGACGATCCGGTGCTCGCCCTGCCCCAGCTGCCGCGCGAGATCCTGCGCGACGTCGATCTGCCGGTCGTGCGACTTGTTCGAGTTCGCATGCGAGCAGTCGACCATCACCTGCTCGCGCAAGCCGGCCTTGCGCAGCACCGCGCAGCTCGCCTCGACATGTTCGGCGTCGTAGTTCGGGCCGTTCTTGCCGCCGCGCAGGATCACGTGCGCGTCGTCGTTGCCGCGCGTCTCGAAGATCGCGGCCATCCCCATCTTCGTCATCCCCATGAACGCATGGCTCGCGGCCGCGGCGACGATCGCGTCGGACGCGACCTGCACGCCGCCGTCGGTGCCGTTCTTGAAGCCGATCGGGCAGCTCAGGCCCGACGCGAGCTGGCGATGGCTCTGGCTCTCGGTCGTGCGCGCGCCGATCGCGCCCCACGCGATCAGGTCGGCGATGTACTGCGGGCTCAGCAGGTCGAGGAATTCGGTCGACGCCGGCAGGCCGAGCGCATTGATGTCGAGCAGCAGTTGCCGCGCGGCGCGCAGCCCTTCGTTGATGCGGAAGCTGCCGTCGAGGCGCGGATCGTTGATGTAGCCCTTCCAGCCGACCGTCGTGCGCGGCTTCTCGAAGTAGACGCGCATCGTGATCAGCAGGTCGTCCTTCAACGCATCGGCGGCCACCTTCAGACGGCGCGCGTATTCCAGTGCCTGGTCGTGATCGTGGATCGAGCACGGGCCGACGACGAGCAGCAGCCGGTCGTCGCGGCCGTGCAGGATGTCGCCGATCGCGCGGCGCGTATCCTCGACGAGCGTCTGTGTGGCGGCCGGCACCGGCAGTTCGTCCAGCAGCAGCGCCGGCGAAATCAGCGGGCGCACGGCGCCGATGCGGACGTCGTCGATGCGGGTGGTGTCCTGCGTCGCGTCGGCGCTGCCTACCTCGCGATCGTGGGAAGGATTGTCGAGGTTCTGCATGGTGATTCTCCGGGGGACGTCTGGAATGATGGGCAGACTCGATTATGGCACCCGGGCGGGGCGGCGGCGGGTTGCAGCGGGGGAACGGGCGCGGCCGCATGACGGCAGCGCGACGGAGATCAACAGGCGAAAAGAAAAAAGGCGACCCACGAGGGGTCGCCCGGCCACGCGCCGCATCACGCGCGGCGTTGCGGCTAATGCAGCGTCTCGGGCGCCAGCGAATTGCTCGGCAGCAGCGACGTCAGCCAGCAGTTGCTCGGTGCGGCTTTCCCGTTGAAGCGGTCGTAGAGCCACGGCAGCATGCCGGCCACCCACGGCACGATCGCGCCCGCATGCTCGAGCGGATACTCGGTGTACGTGACCGGCGTGCCGCTCGCGCAGAACTTCTGCGCCAGCGCGCGCACGTCGTACGCCATCATCACGCCGTCGCCTACCTGGCTGCTGAACGTGCCATCGAGCGCGCCCGCCGTGCCCTGGCCGATGAACATCGGGATCGTCGGCGATGCGGCCAGCCCCGCATTCACCTTGTTCGCATACGTCACGTACACGGGAATGCTGTTGATGTCGTTCGCGTATTGCGGCTTGAACAGCGTGCCCCAGTGCAGCCCCGTGTACTTCGGCAGGATGTAGGCGAGCGACTGGCTCTGGATGTCCTTGAACACGGCGACGCCGGTATCGCTGAGATAGGGCGTCAGGTCGAAGCCGTAGCCGCGCGACAGCCCGGCCAGCGCGGCCGCGGCCACGCCGCCCCACACGATGCTGCCGTCGACATAGCGCAGGTTGTGTGCGGGATCGACCAGCACGCCGCCTTCCGCCGCGCCGACGAGCTGCCTGTTGATCTCGGGCGCATAGCTCGGCGCGAGCTGCGCGGCCCAGTTCGTCGCGATCGCGCCGCCGGAATAGCCGATCATCGCGACCTTGCTCGACGGATTCAGGCCGGTCGACGGCGTATTGAGCGCCGCGCGGATCGAATCGAGCGTCGTCATCCCGTATTCGGGGCCGGCAGCAAAGTCGGCCGTCTGGCCTTCCGTATCGGGCACGATGACGTTGTAGCCCAGCAGCAGCAGCGTCGACAGCGGAATCGATTCCGCGCTGTAGAGCAATGTGCCGACGTTGATGACCTTGGTCACGTCGCGGTCGCCGGCGATCACCTGCGACGGCTCGTCGTACGGGTTCAGCGAATCGTAGGCCGACTGGTACGAGATGGCCTGGCCGTTGCTGACCTGGCTCCGGATCACGGACGTCACGTTGACGACCGGCTGGTTCAGCGCGTTTTGGGTGCGATACAGCAACTGCTGCGCGGTCAGCGCGGTGGGGATGCCGGCCACGTGATAGGTGACGTTGCGCGTCTTCAGCACCGTGCCCGGTGGAATCGATGCCAGCGGCGTGGTGCCGGTGTACGTGTAGAACGGGTCGGATACGGTCGGCGCGGCGGCGGTGGCCAGCGGCGCGGCGATGGCCAGCGTGGCGGACACGGCGGCCGCGGCCATCATGAAACGTCGGGAGGACATGGGTGGAGCCCCTGGGATAACCTGCTTTCATCGAAGGAAGTTGGGCGGTGCTGCAGACCATCGTGCGTGCCGCTTCAAAACCGTTTCCAAGCCATCGACTGTCTCCTGTGAATGAATGATCCAGGTTGTTCTGAATTTGTAATTTTAGTAGGAGTACCAACCGGATTCATTGAAGCACAACGCGCCCGCGCTCGATGGACGTTTTCCATTGTTTGAAGGTAAACGTCTAAACCCGTCGCCGCGCGATGCAGGTCGCTCCGGCCGTCCGGCCGACTGTCCGCGTTTTGCCGAAGTGCCGTACGATCACGGCTGTCCGGTACCGAAGGCCGCGTCGTGCGATGCCGGCCGCGCGGCGCACCGCCCGCCTGTGACCGATCGTTCCCAGCCCAACCGACACGCCACGATGACCGTCTCCGAACTGCTCCGCGCCATCCGCCAACCGTATGCCGACCGGCTCGCGAAAGCGGCTGCGCAACCGGCCGTATTCGTCGAGCCGGCCTACCGGCGGGCCGACGGCACGCTCGCAACCGAAGGGCCGCTCGCGTTGCCGTGCCGGTCCGACCTCATCGCAACCGAAGGCGAATCGGCCGGCCAGCCGGCAATGGTCGATTCGACCACGCAGCTGGATTTCGAGCCGTTCGCGTTCACCCTCGAAACGGCGGCCGTGTCGATTCGCCCGTTCGTGTGGGACTGGGCCACAATCGAGGCCGACGGTCTCGACGAAAGCGCGGCGGTCGACGCGTTCAAGACGTGGTTCTTCGCGTGGTTCGATGTCGACGACGAGAACACGCCGGGCGACGACGGGCTGCATGCCATCGTTCACTATCTGTCGGAACCCGTTCGCACGGAGCACGGGTGGCGCGTCAATGCGGATCTCGGCTCCGCGCCAGGAGCGGCCGTCGAGGATCTGCTGTTCCAGCTCGTCGATGCGGGCGCCACGCGGATCAGCATCGGTTGACGTGCCGCTTCATTTCTCACACAACGCCATGAAAAAAATCGTCACCACCGTGCTGCTCTGCCTGTCGCTGCCGGCATTCGCCAAGGTGTCCACCGACGTGTTCTGCTTCCGGTCGGAGGGCGACAAGCCCGTGCGCTTCGAGATGCGTACCTACTATGACGATGCGGTTAAATGGTCGGGCGGCATGGTCCGGTATGCGCAATCGAAAACCGCGCTGCCGCTGGTGATCGAGCACGAGGAAGATGCCGTGCTCGACGAAAGCCGTCCGCATCAGTACACGACGACCTGGGTCGAAATGGTCGACGGCAGGATCAACGGGCGTTACGAAATGATGTCCCAGGGCGCAATCATCTATTCGATGACCTACACCCAAGCGCGCACCGGCAAGAAGACTGCGTTCGGCCGCGCGTTGGATGTCGACGCATCGGAACAGACCGGGTGCCGCTGGTGATGCGCCCACTGATCCGGATTGTGCTGGTGCTGATCGCGCTGCGCGCGGGGGCAGCCGACGCCGCGCCGCGCATCGTCTATCGCGGCATGCTGCAAGGCGCCGGCGAGGTCGTCATGGAACTCGACAGCAGTCCAGCGAGCGACGGCAGGATCTCGGGCCGCTATTTCTATACGCAGTACGGCGTCGACATTCCGCTGCACGGCAAGCCCGCGCAGCTCGTCGAGCCGTTCGATCGAAGCGCTTTGCCGGACGATGTACGCGACATGACGCGAGACAGCGGCGAGGCCGACTTCGACCATCCAGCGGCAACCTGGCGCGGCACACCGGACAAGGACGGCTATCGCGGCCAGTGGACCGACGCGCGCACCGGCAAGACGCGCAGCTTCACGCTGCGACGCATCGTTGAATACGATCCCGACGCGGTTGCGCGCGGCTCCGTCGAAGCCATCACCGACCGCATCGCCGGCGGCGTCGGCAGCGATATCGCAAGCGGCGTGTCCATCGACATGCGACAGGCGCCTTATGCAACGCTGAAGCTCGCCGGGCACGCGCAGCCGGCCGGCCCCGAGATCGGAAGCGGCACCGTCGCGTACCGGATGTGGCGCGACCCGCGCACGAAGCTCATGTATCCGCGGCTGAGCCGCCATCCCGATCCGGTGGTCATGGCACGGGTCAACCGCCTGCTCGAGCAGCAGCATTGGCGGATGAGTCTCGCCGCGCTCGGATGCGCGTCGACCCGCTACACCGACGACGGGCCGGCCGCCGGTTCGCTCGGTGACTACGACGATGAACACGTGACGGTCACGTGGCTGTCACCTGCGGCGCTCGGCATCGTCGAATCGGGCAGTACGTACTGTGGTGGCGCCCATCCGAACAATCACTACGATCCGGTCACGTTCGACCTGCTGCGTGGTACGTACCTCGACTGGAATCGCGTGATCGACGCGACTACGGCGGGCAAGGACGGCGAGCCGGGAACGAGCCCCGCGCTGGTGAGCTTCATTACGCGGTTGCGTGACAAGGCAACACACGCGCTGCAAGTGACGGACGGCGAAGGCACTTCGTTGTCGTGCGCCGACGTGTTCCCCGAGTATCTGGCGTTCGAACTCGATGCGCCCGGCAAGCTGTCGTTCGTCGTATCCGGAATCGGTCACGCGGCGGGCGCCTGTCTCGGGCCGCAACTCGATGTGCCGTTTGCGGCGCTCACGCCGATCCTGAGGCCCGATGGCGCGCGTTATCTCGTCCCGGGCGTCAAGCTGAAGTAACGCGGCGGTGCTGGCGGTATCGACATCGCGCGCCAGCCCGGCCGCGTGGCGACGGGGCCGGGCGATGCACATGCGCCGCCGCCATTTACGTCAGGACGCGTCGCCTGGCGCGTCGACGTCGATGCCCAGCTCGCCAGCCATCCGCAGAACCAGCGCATTCAGCCGCGCCACTTCATCCGCGAGGCGCTTCTGTTCGGCCTTCAGCGCTTCGAATTCGGACGGCGGCACGGAATCGGCACCGCCGGCATCCGCGCTTGCGAAGTCGGCCACGTTCACTTCTCCGCACATCAGGTGCATCCAGCGATTCTCGCGTGCGCCCGGCGCGCGCGGCAGCCGGATGACGAGCGGCTGCGCGCGCGCCGCGAGTTCGTCGAGGAACGCCTCGACCGACGAGATATCCGCGAAGCCGTGCAGACGCGCGCTGTTCAGGCGGAGTTCGGCGGCCGTCTGCGGGCCGCGCAGCAGCAGGATCGTCAGCAGCGCGATCGCCTGGCTCGGGATGCCGAGCACGCGGTTCACGTTGTGCTCGAAACGCGGCACGCGGCTGCTGCTGCCTTCCATCACGATGCTCAGGTGCTTCAGCCCGTCGAGCGCGGTCGTGACTTCATCCTCGCTGACGTTCATCACCGGCGAGCGCGCGGTTTTCTGGTTGCAGCCCGCGGTCAGCGCATTCAGCGACAGCGGATAGGTGTCCGGAACCGTGTGCTGTTTCTCGACGAGCACACCGAGAATGCGGGCCTCGAGGGGCGTGAGTTCGCGAAGAGCGCGTGGCGTGGGCGTATCCGGCGTGGTGTTCATAAGTGGCGTCGCAGCGTGCAGCAGGTGAAGGGAAACGGTCGCGGCCCGTCCGGCATCGCGCACGGGCGAGCCATATGATAGCTCGCGTCGCGTGGCCGGGCGGCGCACGGCGCGCCGACGCGCGCACTTGCCGCAGCCGGCTTTCGTCCAACGTATCGGCCGGCCGGTGCCGCGCGGCGGATTCCGCCGCCTTACTCCCGGCCGCGTTTGCGCGACGCGCAGCCGGGCGCTACGATATGCGTCACTCCGACGTCCGCGGCGCCGCGCGACCGCCTTCGCACGCAACACTACGCATCGCCCGTCCCGCACGCCATGCCGCCGCGCATGCGCACCGCGCGTCGACGCCGCTCATCCGTTCACCTCTTCGAACCGCTCACCGCCATGACCGCATCCTCTTCCGCCCCGCACGTGCGCGCCATCGTCACCGGACACACACGCGGCCTCGGCGCGTCGCTCGCCGAACAACTGCTGCTGGAAGGCGTCGCCGTACTCGGCGTGTCACGCAGCCGCCATCCGTCGCTCGCGTCGCAAGCCGGCGACCGTTTCGCTGAAATCGAACTCGACCTGTCGGACACGTCGGCCGTCGCGGCCTGGCTGGCCGGCGATACGCTGCGCCGCTTCGTCGACGGCGCGTCGATCGTGCTGCTGTTCAACAACGCGGGCATCGTCGATCCGATCGGCCCGCTCGCCGCGCAGGATCCGGCGATCGTCGCGCGCGCGGTCGGCGTGAACGTCGCGGCGCCGCTGATGCTGTCGGCCGCGCTCGCGCAGGCGGCATCGGCCACGACCGAATGCCGGATCCTGCACGTGTCGAGCGGCGCGGCACGCAACGCGTACGCCGGCTGGAGCATCTACTGTGCGACCAAGGCTGCACTCGATCACCACGCACGTGCGGTCGCGCTCGACGCGAACCGCGCCGTGCGGATCTGCAGCGTCGCGCCGGGCGTCGTCGATACCGGCATGCAGGCGACGATCCGCTCGACCAGCGAAGACAACTTCCCGATGCGCGAGAAATTCGACCAGCTGAAGTCGAGCGGCGCGCTCGCGACGCCTGAGGCAGCCGCGCGACAGTTGATCGGCTATGCGCTGAGCGACGCGTTCGGTTCGGTGCCGACCGCCGACGTGCGGGAACTGCCGAGCCACTGAGTCACGCGGCCACGCGGCCCGTCAACGCCCTTCGAGCCGCTTCGTCCAGTCTTCGACCTGTCGCTCCGCTCGGCGCTTGTCGAGCATCTTGCGCCAGCCGGGCGGCAGGTTCTGCACGTCGCACAACGCGTCGAGTGCGGCCATGTCGAGCGTGCGCCGGTACAGCACGTCGAGCACGGCCGCCAGCGGCCACTGCGGATAGTCGCGCCGATGCAGCGCGAGCACGTCGCCCGGCGCCACCCAACCTTCCTGCAGCACGCGGTAGTACCAGCCCGTTCGGCCGCTTTGCTGCACGAGCGCGGCCATCCGCGGATGATCGAAACGCGCATTGAGCTTCCAGCACGGCTGCCGCGACTGCGACACCTGAAGCACGGCGCCGCCCAGCGTGAACACGTCGCCGAGACACACGTCGTGCTCGGTCACACCGTGCGTCGACAGGTTCTCGCCGAACGCACCCGGTTGCGCGAGCACGTCGCGCGTGCCGATCTGCGCGGACCACCACGCATAGTGATCGTGCGCATAGTGGTGAACCGCCTTGTCGGGGCCGCCGTGATGCCGCGCATCGGCCTGCTCGTCGCCGGCGAAGCCGAGCGTGCCCAGCCACAGGCGCGAGTCGACCGCCTGCTTGTCGATCGCGCTGGCGTGCGGTGTGCCGGCCAGCGGCCGGCTCGACCCGACCCGCACCGCGCCGATGGCGGCCGAGATCGCCGGCCGTGCCGCATCGTTCATGGCGTCACACCGTCCGGCAGTGTCGCGAGCAGCCGTTCGAGCTCGCGCGTGCGCGCGTCGCCGAGCGGCATCAGCGGCTTCCTCGGTTCGCCGGCATCGAAGCCGCGCAGGCGCAACCCGGCCTTCACGGTCACCGGCAACCCGCCGTTGACGATGAACTGCAGCAGCGGCAGCTGCGCATGAAAGACCGTCCGCGCGCGCGCCAGGTCGCCCACGCGCATCGCGTCGAACAGCGCCAGCGGCAACGCCGCATTCAAGTTCGGCGCGGCCGTGCACCATCCGGCCGCGCCCGCTGCAAGCGCGGCGAGCGCCATCGGATTGCTGCCGTTGTAGAACGGGATCGCGCCGTCGCTCAGTTGAGCAAGCCGGTGCATCCGCCCGATGTCGCCGGTGCTCTCCTTCACCATCGTCACGTTGTCGACGGCCCGGCAGATCGTCGCGATCAGGTCGGGCGACATGTCGACGCCGCTCGTCGCAGGGTTGTTGTACAGCATGATCGGGATGCCGATGGCAGCGCCGATCGCGCGATAGTGCGCGACGATCTCGTCGTTGGCGAGTTTCCAGTACGACACCGGCAGCACCATCACCGCATCGGCGCCGGCCTGTTCGGCGAAGCGCGCGCGGCGCACCGCGCCCGCCGTGGTGAGATCGGAAATGCCGACGACGGTCGGCACGCGCCGGCGCACCGCGCGAATCGACGCGGTGGCAACCGCCTCCCATTCCGCGTCGGACAGGTACGCGCTTTCGCCGGTACTGCCCAGCGGCGCGATCGCGTGGACGCCGTCGGCAATCAGGCGGTCGATCAGCGCATCGAGCGCTTTCAGGTCGACTTCGCCGTCAGTGGTGAACGGGGTAACCGGGTAGGCAATGATGCCTTTCAGCAAGATGGACACGATATGTATTCCTCAGTGATGATCGAACTAGGCGAAAACGAAGAGCACATTCACGCGACGCAGTCCTGATGCGTGCGCAATGCCCGGCGTGCGTAGTAGTCGAACGTCACCGCATCGCGCTTCGGCTTCGAAATCCAGTCGTGCGCTTCACGCGCCAGCGCCGGCGGCACCGGCTTGATCTCGCCGGCCGACATCGCGAGCAGTTGCAGCTTCGCGGCGCGCTCGATCAGCAGCGCGAGGATGCAGGCTTCCTCGATCGTCTTGCCGACCACGAGTTGCCCATGGTGCGACAGCAGGATCGCGCGCTTGCTGCCGAGCGCCTTCGAGATGATCTCGCCTTCCTCGTTGCCGACCGGCACGCCGGGCCAGTCTTTCAGGAACGCGCAATCGTCGTACAGCGGGCAGGTATCCATGTGCGACACGACGAGCGGCTGCTCGAGCATCGATAGCGCCGCGACGTGCGCCGGATGCGTATGGATGATGCAGTTCACGTCCGGGCGCTCGCGGTAGATCCACGTATGGAACCGGTTGGCCGGATTCGGGATGCCCTCGCCGTCGACGACGTCGAGATCCTCGTTGACGCGCAGCAGGTTCGCGGCCGAGATCTCGTCGAAGCCGAGCCCGAGCCGCTGCGTGTAGTACGTGCCGGCGGCGTCCGCGCGGCAGGTGATCTGCCCGGCCAGGCCCGAATCGTGACCGGCGTCGAACAGGATCCGGCACGTGAGCGCGAGCTTCTGCCGCGCGGACCAGCCGCTGTCGCCCACCGCGTTGTCCAGACGCCGCTCCGCCAGCGCGACCAGCGCCTCCTTCGTCAAATTCAGCGTTTCCGCCATGTTCGCCTCCTGAATGGATCGGGTCTGCCGCGCCGTCCGCGGCCGTTTCCCCGGCATCACGTGACACACGATACACCACAGGACACTTTGTGTCATGCGTTACAATCGGTTTTTCGAAGGACACCTGGCGCCCCATGACGATTCGCCTGAAGCTGCTCAGAAAACAGAAGGGCTGGACGCTCGACGTGCTGGCCGACGAGACGGGCCTCACCAAGAGCTACCTGTCGAAAGTCGAGCGCGGCCTGAGCGTGCCGTCGATCGCGGTCGCGCTGAAGCTGTCGAAGGCACTGAATGTCGATGTCGAGCAGTTGTTCTCGGAAAGCCACAACCGCGAGCTGATCACGGTCACGCGTGCCGGCGAGCGCACGGCGATGGGCGCGGCGGCCGACAGCCACGCGCACCGCTTCGAGAGCATCGCGGCCGGCGTCGCGCCGAAGAAGATGCTGCCGTTCATCGTGCATCCGCCGCACGAATTCGTCGCATCGACGCTTCGCGAGCACGAAGGCGAGGAATTCCTGTTCGTGCACAAGGGGCGCGTCGAAATCGAATTTCCGAACGAGACGGTGCAACTCAAGGCCGGCGATTCAGTCTATTTCAACGCACTCATCCCGCACCGCACGCGCAGCCTCGGCACCGCGCAGGCGGAGATCCTGGTCGTCGTCAGTCACGACGACTAGCATCGTCACCTCTTCGCGCAAGGATCCCCGATGGTCACGAAGGCCACCGCACCGTTCCAGCAGATCAAGACGCTCGTTCGCCAGAACGTCGAATCGGGCGACTGGCGCCCCGGCGACCGCATTCCGTCCGAGCTCGATCTCGCCGCGCAGTTCGGCGTTGCGCGCATGACGGTCAACCGCGCGCTGCGCGAGCTGACCGAGGAAGGCGTGCTGAAGCGCATCGCGGGCGTCGGCACCTTCGTCGCCGAGGTGAAGCCGCAGTCGAATCTGCTGATGATCGCGCACATCCGCGACGAAATCCGCGCGCGCGGGCACGAATATCGCTGCCGCGTGCTGAGCCGGTCGAGCGAACCCGCGTCGTTCGACGTCGCGGCCGCGTTCGGCCTGCCGGTCAACACGCCGGTGTTTCATGTGGTGTGCGTGCACGAGGAAAACGGCCGCCCGATCCAGCTCGAGGATCGTTACGTGAACCCGGCCGCCGCGCCCGGCTTCATCGACCAGGATTTCCAGGTCGAACCGCCCTCCGAGTACCTGTACAACAACGTGTCGCACTACGAACTGGAAATCGAGCACGTGGTCGATGCGTCGCTGCCGACCGGCGAACAAGCGCAGCTGCTCGACATGCGCGCCGACGAGCCGTGTCTCACGCTCACGCGCCGCACCTGGACGAACGGGCTGCCCGTCACGTTCGTGCATTTCCTGCATCCGGGCAACCGCTACCGGCTCGGCTCGCGTTTCAAGCCGGGCGCCGGACGCCACCCGACCTGATCCTTTTCCCCCAGTACAAAAACGCACGGCGGCCGTTTCGTCAGGAAACGGCCGCCGCGTCCGTCATGCACGCCCGCCGGCGTCAGATCGCGCCGGCCTGCCCCGCGCCACGCGACCACACGACCGGAAACAGCGGGTGATCGAGCGGCGCGCCGTCAGGCAGCTGCTCCGCAAGCCCGGGGAAATCGGGCGACGTCTTCCAGCGGCGCGGCGCGTGACGGATATCGTCGCCGACGAAGCGGATCGAGAACGCGCGGCGGCGATTCTGCGTACCGCCCGACGCATGCAGCGTGAGCATCCGGAAGCACACCATGTCGCCAGGCTCCAGCGCCCAGTGGCGGATCGGAAACGCCGCGCGATCGCCCTCGATGTCGGGCAGGTCGGCCAGGCTGCCTTCCGGGAACCACTTCGCTTCCTTGTCCATGAACGTGCGCGGCATCAGCCACGGCCCGAGATGCGAGCCCGCGACGAATTCCAGCGTCGATTCGAGCGGCACCGGATCGACCGGAATCCACATGCTGACGTTGTCGTCGCCTTCGATGTTGTAGTACGGCTGGTCCTGGTGCCACGGCGTGCGCTGCCGCGTGCCGGGCTCCTTCACGAGCAGGTGGTCGTGATGCAGCCGCACGTTGTCGGTGCCCATCAGCGCGGCCGCGACGGACGGCGCCGGCGAGCGCACGATGAAGTCGCGATACGCGTCGTTGTGCTGCCAGTTGCAGAAATCCTCGAAGAACCAGCCGGGATCGTCGGGCCGGCTCGCGACTTTCGCGCGCTCGCTCGGCTGTGCGAGATTCGTGTCGATGCCGGCGCGCAGCGCGGCGACTTCGTCGGGCGAGAAGATGCCCTTGATGCAGACCGCCCCTTCCTCGCGAAACGCGGCGATCAGTTCGGGCGTCACGGCTTGCGCGACGCGATCCTGGATACTCGTCATGGTGTGCCTGTCGATTGAATGAATCACGGAATCACGGTGCCGAAGTCAGTTGCTGCTTCGCGCCGTAGATGTCGAAGTCGAAGTATTTCGCGGCGATCTTCTGGTACGTGCCGTTCGCGCGAATCGCGACGATCGCGTCGTTCAGCCGCTTCTTCATCGCTTCGTCGCCCTTGCGCACGCCCATCGCGACGCCGTAGCCGGTGATCCGCACGTCGGTCACGTCGGGGCCCGCGAACGCGTAGCCCTTGCCGCGCGGCGTCTTCAGGAACGAGTAGCCGGCCTGCGTCTTGTCCTGGAAGGTCGCGTCGAGGCGGCCGTTGACGAGATCCTGGTACACCTGGTCCTGATTCTGGTACGAGACGATCGTCACGCCCTTGGTCGCCCATTCGGCCTTCGCGTACGTCTCCTGCGTCGTGCCCTGGTCGATCCCGATGCGCTTGCCCGCGAGCGATGCGGCGGTCGGCAGCAGCTTCGAGCCGACCGGCGCGACGAGCGCGCCCGGCGACGCATACAGCTTGTTCGAGAAGTCGATCTGCTTGAGCCGCTCGTCGGTGGCGGTCATCGCGGACATGATCACGTCGAACTTGCGCGCGCGCAGCGCCGGAATCATCCCGTCGAAGCCCTGCTCGACCCACACGCACTTCGCATGCAGTTGCTCGCAGATCGCATTGCGCAGGTCGATGTCGAAGCCGGCAAGCGAGCCGTCGGGCTGCTTCGCCTCGAACGGCGGATACGTGGGGTCGATGCCCCAGCGGATCGTCGACGCGTCCTGCGCGAACGACACGAGCGGCGCGAACGCCAGCGCGGTAACGAGGAGCTTTGCAGTGCGGTTCATGGCATGTCCTTGAGAGTCTCGACGCGGCGGGCGAACGCCGGCGTCCGGTGGGGAGCGTTGCGCGAAAGACAGGGACTTCGATGAAACTGCGTTGCAGTCTAGACCGCTCAATTTTTGAGCGCAAGCGGGGGAAACGGGGGTGGGGTGGGTGGAGGGTGAGCGGAGACTTGGATTGGGAAAGAAGCACGGAGTGATGCTTGCAGAATGACTGTCTGGTGGGGGTTTTCTGGCCTTTTTGAGGTGTTTACCCTGCACGACGCACGCCCGCCACAGGACGTGTTTTTCCGGATATCAGTGGGGTCACGATGTCTATACCAGTCGTCGAAACGAGGCTTCGCCCGACGCTTCCTGATCCGGCACATGAGACACGCCCTATACCGCATTGAAAGTAGCGAATGCACTCCGCTAGTCACAGTGACCGCCCTCGCGGCCCCCTGGCGCGCCCCCGCTACCGGCAGATCACGCCAGACCCGCGACGCCACTCCGCGTCCGGCGAAACCGCGATTGCCCGCGGCGTCCGGCCATGTTAAAAGTCGTCGCACGCATTTGGAAATGAAATGCTCGAATCCACAGAAGTGCAGAAATGAATAGACCCCTGTTCGACCTCGACCTGCTGCGCGCGCTCGTGATGGTCGCCGACTGCGGCAGCTTCACGACGGCCTCCGCGCGCCTGCATTCGACGCAGTCGACGGTCAGCCAGAAGGTGCGCCGGCTCGAGGAAATCGCCGGGCACCGCCTGCTCGACCGCGGCACGCGCGACGTGCGGCCGACCGACGCGGGCGTGACGGTGCTCAGCTATGCGCGGCGCATGATCGCGCTGAACGACGAAATGCTGGAAGCGCTGTCGGGCACCACGGTCGCGCTGACGATCCGGCTCGGCGTGCCCGACGATTTCGCGGCGGGCCGCACGACGCATGCGCTCGCGGCGTTCAACCGCGAGCATCCGCAGGTGAAGCTCGAAGTGATGTGCGGGCTGAGCCGCGACATCAGCGCGGCGTACGACCGGGGCGAGCTCGACCTCGTGCTGATCAAGCAGCGGCGCGACAGCCGCGAGGCCGTCGTGCGCTGGCCCGAGAAGCTGCGCTGGATCGACAGCGCGCAGCATCCGTCGATCGATCTCGACCCGGTGCCGATCGTCGTGTTTCCGCCGCGCGGGCTCTATCGCGACGACATGATCAAGGCGATCGAGGAGCGCGGCCGCCGCTGGCGGATCAGCTTCACGACGTCGAGCCTGAGCGGCATCCAGGCCGCCGTCGCGGACGGGCTCGGCATCAGCGTGCTGCCCGCGCGCGTGGTGACGGACGAGCACGTCGTGCTGACCGCGAAGCAGGGTTTCGCGCCAATCGAGCACATGGACATCGCGATCCTGCATCGGCCGACGGCCGATCCGATGGTCAGCGAACTGACCAAGTCGCTCGCAACGATGCTGGAGCTCGAGGAGTAGCAAGAAAGCCGGATGCGGCAAAGGAAAGGACGCCGCGGCGCCGCACCGGCACGGCTCGCGGGCGCGTCGAAACGCCCGGTGCGCGGCACTCGGCACTCGGCACTCGGCACTCGGCACTCAGCACTCAGCACTCAGCACTCAGCACCCGGTACCCGGTACCCGGTACCCGTCAGAACATCGTGTTCCCGTTCGCGGCCTGCTCGGGCACGGGTTGATTGACGTCCCAGTGCTCGACGATCTTGCCGTTCTCGAGCCGGAAGATGTCCATGATCGCGCTGCCGCGCGCGCCGGGTTCGCGCACCGCGTGCACGTGCAGGATCACGTAGTCGCCGTCGACGAACGAGCGCTTGATCTCGCTGTGCGACTGCGGATATTTGTCGCGCAGGAATGCGACGAACTTGCGGAAACCGTCGCGGCCGTCGGCCGCGTTCGGGTTGTGCTGCACGTAGCGATCGCCGACATACGCGAGTGCGGCGTCCGCGTCTTTCTCGTTCAGGCCTTTTTCGTAGAACGCGAGCACCGTCCGCCGGTTGGCTTCCTGCTGCGCGTCGGTTGGCCCGGCCGCCACCGCATGCGCGGCGCTCACGGCGAACAGGGCCGCCGCCATCCATCGTGCGGCCCGTGCCGCTGTCGTGCGTCGCATCGTCGTCTCCCGGGAAATCCGGCTGAAAACCGGATCATACCGGGGCGACGCCGCGCTCACGCTTCACTCAGACCAGCGCGCCGTTACGCGCAACGATCTTCCCCGACGACACGACGAGCCGCCGCACCGGCCGCACGACGACGGCCTCGGCGAACGTCAGCGCGTCGACGAGCACGACGTCCGCGCGGCTGCCCGGCTGCAGCCCGTAACCATCGAAGCCGCAACCGCGCGCCGCGCTGTGCGTCACGCAGTCGAGCGCGACTTCGAGCGCATCGTCGCGGCGGAAATCGTTGCGCATGCCAATCAGCATCGCGCGTTCGAGCATGTCGGGCGATCCATACGGCGTCCACGTATCGCGCACG
>NZ_CAJNKE010000016.1 GCF_905232215.1 Burkholderia sp. LMG 13014 | reverse complement strand
TTCTTCTGAGCCGAGCGCATGCTCGCTCGTCAATCCTACCGAGGGCCGGCGTGAGCGACCCCCAGCAGAACCCGGGCGACGCCCCGGAAGAAACCTTCATTTCCCATCTCGTCGAGCTTCGCGATCGCATCATTCGCGCGGGCGCGGCCGTGATCGTCGTGTTCCTCGGGCTCGTCTACTGGGCGCCCGACATCTTCCGGCTGCTCGCGCGGCCGCTGATGCAGAACCTGCCGAAGGACGGCAAGATGATCGTCACCGACGTCACCGGCTCGTTCTTCGTGCCGATGAAGGTCACGATGCTCGTCGCGCTCGTGATCGCGCTGCCGATCGTGCTGTACCAGATCTGGGCGTTCGTCGCGCCGGGGCTGTACCAGCACGAGAAGAAGCTCGTCGCACCGCTCGTCGGCAGCAGCTACGTGCTGTTCCTGTGCGGGATGGCGTTCGCATACTTCCTCGTGTTCCCGACGATCTTCCGCGTGATGGCGCACTACAACGCGCCGCTCGGGGCGGAAATGACGACCGACATCGACAACTACCTGAGCTTCGTGCTCGGGATGTTCATCGCGTTCGGGGTCACGTTCGAGGTGCCGATCGTCGTCGTGCTGCTCGTCCGGATGGGCGTGCTGTCGCTGAAGAAGCTGAAGGAGATGCGGCCGTACGTGATCGTCGGCGCGTTCGTCGTCGCGGCGGTCGTCACGCCGCCGGACGTGTTCTCGCAACTGATGCTCGCGTTGCCGCTGGTCGTGCTGTTCGAGATCGGGTTGCTGGCTGCGCGGTTCTTCGTACCGAAGAAGCAGGCCGAAGCGGGTGAGGCGGAGAACGGCGAAGCCGCCAGTTGATGGCAGCGCGCCAGGGCGGTGTACGGCGAGGCCGGCATTCCGGCCCGCGTGAACGGGCTCGGTGATGCTGGTAGCCGGAAAGCACGTGGCGAAGGCCACCTTCCCGGCAACGAAGGTCTTTCGATGCAAAACAAAAGGGCAGCCAACCGGCTGCCCTTTTTCATTTCCGATGGTGCTCGGCACACGGCGGTGCGCCGCGCGCCCGACGTCATTCGGTATCGCTGTCCTGCTCGTCGAGCGTCTGCTTCGGCGGCGGCGGGCGCTTGCCGATCACGACGTTCACATCGAACTCCTTGCCCTTGCGCACGACGTGCACCTTGGTCGGCGTGCCCGGCTTGATCTGCGCGACGGTATTCAGCAGCTTCGTCGTGTCGGTGATCTCGTCGCCGTTGACCGACACCAGGATGTCGCCCGGCTTGATGCCGGCCTTGTCGGCCGGGCCGCCCTGCAGCACGCCGGCGACGATCGCGCCCGATTTCTGCGACAGCCCGAACGACTCGGCGATTTCCGGCGTGACGTCCTGCGGCTCGACGCCGATCCAGCCGCGCGTGACCGAGCCCGACGTGATGATGCTTTCGAGCACCGTGCGCGCGGTCGACACGGGGATCGCGAAGCCGATCCCGAGCGAGCCGCCCGAGCGCGAGTAGATCGCGGTGTTGATGCCGAGCAGGTTGCCGTTCACGTCGACCAGCGCGCCGCCCGAGTTGCCGGGGTTGATCGGCGCGTCGGTCTGGATGAAGTTCTCGAACGTGTTGATGCCGAGGTGGTTGCGGCCGAGCGCGCTGATGATCCCCATCGTGACGGTCTGGCCGACGCCGAACGGGTTGCCGATCGCGAGCACGACGTCGCCGACGCGCGACTGGTCGGAGCGGCCGAGCGTGATCGTCGGCAGGTTCGTCATGTTGATCTTCAGCACCGCGAGATCGGTCTCGGGATCGCTGCCGATCACTTTCGCAGTGGCCGTGCGGCCGTCGGCGAGCGCGACTTCGATCTGGTCGGCGCCATCCACGACGTGCTGGTTCGTTAGAATGTAACCTTCAGGGCTCACGATAACGCCCGAGCCAAGGTTGGCGGCCGGTTCGTCCTGTTGCTTGCGGGCGTTGCGGTCGCCGAAGAAGTAGCGGAACAGCGGATCTTTCGCGCGCGGGTCGGGCGGCAGCGAGCCGTCCTTGCTGGAGAACACGTTGACGACGGCCGGCATCGCCTTTTGCGCGGCTTCGGCGTACGACGTGGTCGCCGGCGCGCCGCCGATGCCCGGCGCGACTTCCCGCAGCGCAACGATCGGCGTGGCGAGCTGCTTGCCGAGCTGTCCTTGCCGTTGCAGCCATTGCGGCTTGAGCGTCACGACGATGAACATCAGCGCGAGCAGCACGGTAACCGCCTGCGCGAAGAACAGCCAGAAGCGTCTAAGCATCTGAATGGATTAGAGGTTTATATGGATCGGATCGAACTTGAATTGTACTTGAACAATACCCTTGAAACCGCGCGCTTCAAGGACTATTGCCCGAATGGCCTCCAGGTCGAGGGGCGCCGCAAGATCGAGAAGATCGCCACCGGCGTGACGGCGTCGGTCGCGTTTCTCGAAGCCGCGCTCGAATGGGGGGCGGATGCCGTGCTCGTCCATCACGGCTATTTCTGGCGCAACGAGCCGCCGCAGATCACGGGCCGCAAGTACCAGCGCCTGAAGCTGCTGCTCGCGAACGACCTGAACCTGTTCGCGTTCCACCTGCCGCTCGACGCGCATCCCGAGTTCGGCAACAACGCGCAGCTCGGCGACCGGCTCGGGCTGATCGGCGAGCAGCGCTTCGGCGAAGGCGACCTCGGCTGGATGGCGACGCTGCCGATGCCCGTCACGCTCGAGCACTTCGTCGCGAAGGTCGAGCGCACGCTCGGCCGCACGCCGCTCGTGCTCGGCGATTCGGACACGCAGCTGCGCCGCATCGCGTGGTGCACGGGCGCCGCGCAAAGCTATTTCGACGCGGCGATCGACGCCGGCGCGGACGTGTTCCTGACCGGCGAGGTGTCCGAATACGTGACGCACATGGCCGCCGAGAGCGGTGTCGCGTTCGTTGCGGCAGGGCACCATGCGACCGAGCGCTACGGAATCCAGGCACTTGGCGCCCACTTGTCCGAAGAATTCGATATCGAACACCTTTTTATCGATATCCATAACCCGGTCTGAATGCCGGATTTGCGGCAGCGCATCGAAATTTTGAAATGTAGCGGACGCTTAAAAGTGAAATGATTTAATCGCTCCGGTAGTGGGGGGAAACCCTTAACTATCAAACACTTCGAAGGGATTTTCATCTCCGGGCCTTGTAAATGGCGGCTCCATTCGAGCAAACTAGCGGCGGAATGGAAAGTCGTGACGGAAAATCCAACTCAGAAGTGGGGCGTGTGATGCGAGACAAGGAAGAGAAACGCGTCGACAGCGGCCGCCGTACCTGGCTGATTGCGACATCCGTAGCAGGTGGCGTGGGAGGCGTAGCCACCGTCATACCTTTCGCGGCGTCGCTTGCGCCGTCCGCGAAAGCGAAAGCGGCCGGTGCACCGGTCGAAGTCGACATCAGCGGGCTGAAGCCCGGTGAAATGGTCACCGTGCCGTGGCGCGGCAAGCCGGTGTGGATCCTGAACCGCACCGACTCGATGCTGGCCGATGTGGTCAAGGCCGACAAGGAAGTGGCCGATCCGACCTCCGAAAAGCCCTATACGATGCCGTTGCCCGCGTATTGCGCGAACGAATATCGCTCGCGGGCCGATCGCAAGAACATTCTCGTCGTGATGGCCGTGTGTACGCACCTCGGCTGCACGCCAAGCCAACGCTTCACGCCGGGTCCGCAGCCGAACCTGCCGGACGACTGGCCGGGCGGTTTCCTGTGCCCGTGCCATGGTTCGACCTACGACCTCGCCGGCCGTGTGTTCAAGAACAAGCCGGCGCCTCAGAATCTCGACATCCCGCCCTACATGTTCACGTCGGCGACGACCCTCGTGATCGGCAAGGACGAGAAAGGAGAAGCGTGATGGCCGACAACAAGGAAGTCTCCACGACAGGTCTCACCGGCTGGATCGATCAGCGCTTCCCGCTCACGTCCACCTGGAAGAAGCACGTTTCCGAGTACTACGCGCCGAAGAACTTCAACTTCTGGTACTTCTTCGGCTCCCTCGCGCTGCTGGTGCTCGTCAACCAGATCGTCACGGGCATCTTCCTGACGATGAACTACAAGCCCGACTCGACGCTCGCGTTCGCGTCGGTCGAGTACATCATGCGCGAGGTGCCGTGGGGCTGGCTGATCCGCTACATGCACTCCACGGGCGCATCGATGTTCTTCGTGGTCGTCTACCTGCACATGTTCCGCGGGCTGCTTTACGGGTCGTACCGCAAGCCGCGCGAACTCGTGTGGATCTTCGGCTGCGCGATCTTCCTGTGCCTGATGGCCGAGGCGTTCTTCGGCTACCTGCTGCCGTGGGGCCAGATGTCGTTCTGGGGCGCGCAGGTGATCGTGAACCTGTTCTCGGCGATCCCGTTCGTCGGCCCCGACCTGTCGCTGTGGATTCGCGGCGACTACGTGGTGTCGGACGTCACGCTGAACCGCTTCTTCGCGTTCCACGTGATCGCGATTCCGCTCGTGCTGGTCGGCCTCGTGATCGCGCACCTGGTCGCGCTGCACGAAGTGGGCTCGAACAACCCGGACGGCATCGAGATCAAGGCGAAGAAGGACGCGAACGGCGTGCCGCTCGACGGCATCCCGTTCCATCCGTACTACTCGGTGCACGATTTCCTCGGCGTGTGCGTGTTCCTGATGGTGTTCGCGCTGATCGTGTTCTTCTCGCCGGAGATGGGCGGCTACTTCCTCGAGGCGAACAACTTCGTCCCGGCGAACCCGCTGCAGACGCCGCCGGAGATCGCGCCGGTCTGGTACTTCACCGCGTTCTACGCGATGCTGCGCGCAACCACCGACCCGTTCAAGATCGTGCTGATGATCGTGATCGCGGTGCTCGGCGTGCTCGCGCTGATCCGCGCGCGCGGCAAGTGGAAGGCCGGGCTGCCGGTGCTGGCCGCGGCGATCGTCGTGTTCATGTACCTGACGGAGTCGAAGTTCTGGGGCGTCGTCGTGATGGGTTCGGCGGTGATCACGCTGTTCTTCCTGCCGTGGCTCGACCGCAGCCCGGTGAAGTCGATCCGCTACCGGCCGCTGTTCCACAAGGTGTTCCTCGGGATCTTCGTCGCCGCGTTCCTGACCCTCGCGTTCCTCGGCACGCGGCCGCCATCGCCGGTCGCGACGCTGATTGCGCAGGGCTGCGCACTGATCTACTTCGCGTTCTTCCTCGGCATGCCCGTCTGGACGCCGCTTGGCACGTTCAAGCAGCCGCCGGAGCGGGTGCGCTTCAAGCCCCATTAACGTGAGCGAGGAGAGAACGACATGAAGAAACTGCTTTCGACACTCGCGCTGATCGGGGCGACCGCGTGTGCGCTGCTGGTGGCGCCGGCGGTTCGGGCGGAAGGTAATTTTCCGCTCGACCGGGCGCCCGATAACACGGAAAATCTCGTTTCGCTTCAGCACGGCGCGCAATTGTTTGTAAACTATTGCCTGAACTGCCACAGCGCGAACCTGATGCGCTACAACCGTCTGACGGATCTGGGCATATCCCAGAAGGAGATCGAATCGAATCTCCTGTTCACGACCGACAAGGTCGGGAACACGATGTCCGTCGCGATGCGCCCTGAAGACGCGAAGAACTGGCTCGGCACCTCGCCGCCCGACCTGTCGGTCGAGGAGCGGGCGCGCGGCCGCGACTGGCTGTATACGTATCTGCGCAGCTTCTATCGCGACGATACACGGCCGAGCGGCTGGAACAACGCGGTGTTCGAGAACGTCGGCATGCCCCATGTCCTGTGGCAGCTGCAGGGGCAGCGCACCGCCAAATTCGAAGACAAGACGGACGAGGAGACGGGGGAGAAGGTCCATACGCTCGTCGGCTTCCAGCAGGTCACGCCGGGGACACTGTCCGCGGTGGATTATGATGCTGCGGTTGCCGACCTGGTGGCGTACATGACCTGGATGTCCGAGCCGGCTCAGCAGACCCGCAAACGCCTCGGCGTATGGGTGCTGATCTTTCTCGGTGTCCTGACTTTCCTGGCCTGGCGGCTCAATGCCGCGTACTGGAAAGATATCAAGTAATCACGCCTGACCGGCGTGGGGCCGGCGCAAGGTGGAACCCCGGAAGGGGTTCGCCGCGTGCCGGCCCTCGGCTTTTTTGAGGAAACGCAAACATGATGGTTCTGTATTCCGGCACAACTTGCCCGTTCTCCCAGCGTTGCCGGCTGGTGCTGTTCGAGAAGGGCATGGACTTCGAAATCCGTGACGTCGACCTGTTCAACAAGCCGGAAGACATCTCGGTGATGAACCCGTACGGTCAGGTGCCGATTCTGGTCGAGCGCGACCTGATCCTGTACGAATCGAACATCATCAACGAGTACATCGACGAGCGCTTCCCGCATCCGCAACTGATGCCGGCCGACCCCGTGCAGCGCGCACGTGCACGCCTGTTCCTGCTCAACTTCGAGAAGGAACTGTTCGTCCACGTCAGCACGCTCGAGAACGAGAAGGGCAAGGCAGCGGAGAAGAATCACGAGAAGGCACGCCTCGCGATCCGCGATCGCCTGACGCAACTCGCGCCGATCTTCGTGAAGAACAAGTACATGCTCGGCGAAGAGTTCTCGATGCTCGACGTCGCGATCGCACCGCTGCTGTGGCGTCTGGATCACTACGGCATCGAACTGTCGAAGAACGCCGCGCCGCTGATGAAGTACGCGGAACGGATCTTCAGCCGTCCGGCGTATATCGAAGCACTGACGCCGTCCGAAAAGGTCATGCGTCGTTAATGTTGCAGGCATGACGGAGAGGGCGGCGCGGCGTGCCGCGTCCCCGCTCCGGGTTCGAGGATTGTGATGCAAGAGATTTCAACGAAGCCTTATCTGCTGCGCGCGTTGTACGAGTGGTGCACCGATAACGGTTACACGCCGCATATCGCGGTGAGGGTCGACAACTCGACGCGCGTGCCGCGTCAGTTCGTGCGTGACGGCGAGATCGTGCTCAACATCAGCTTCGAGGCGACGAGCCAGTTGCAGATGGGCAACGAGTGGATCGAGTTCACGGCCCGGTTCTCCGGGAAAGCGCACAAGATCGAGATTCCGGTTGCCAACGTGCTCGCGATCTATGCGCGCGAGAACGGGCAGGGCATGGCGTTCCAGGTCGATGCGGTCGCGGGTGAAGGTGCGGATTCGGGTGCGTTCGACGACGAAGCGGCGCAGGCCGACGACGTGCAGCGTGATGAGTCTCCGTCGACGCTGACACCTGTTGCCGAGCGCGGCGCGAACGAGGAACCGTCCGAAGGTGCCGACGAACCGCCGAAAACCGACGGCGACGGCTCGAAAGGTGGCAGCAGACCTCGCCTCAAGATCGTGAAATGAGGTAGAATCTCAGGCTACGCCGGCTTAGCTCATCTGGTAGAGCAGTTGATTTGTAATCATCAGGTGGCGGGTTCGAGTCCTGCAGCCGGCACCATATTGAACGAAGGGCTACGAGATCCTGTCTCGTAGCCTTTTGTTTTTCTGCGCCCACTTCTCCGGCCGGCGGTTTTTCGTTCGTCCCGTGCCGCGACATGTAGTCCGATTCGTCGCTTCGACATCGATTCGTCGAGTGAATCTCCATAGCAAGAACTATCGAATGACCGGGCCGGAAATCCTGGCCGGAGCGAACGTGGCTGCTGCGCTGCAGTGGCTAGCCTGCGAGATGCGCGGCAATACGATTGCCGCGGTGGTCTGCGATTCGGGGTTGTAGCATCTGTCGATGGATCTCCGGAGCGGATGATTGCGTGCAGGCGGCCGAATTCACGGGAATCAACTGCACCTGCTGATCACGTTTCGAAACAAAGGGCTGCGCGATGTTGGCGTAGCCCTTTTTCGTATTCAGGATCCACTTGTCTGGACCTTGCCCGATAACGCACACTGAATATATATCCTGGATGCTTTTTCGGATGCGCATTCGCGGATTTTTCATCTGATGCTGCGGAGAATTTTTAAACTATCGAGCCGGTAAAGCATGGGTAATCTCGATATTGTGTCGTAGATGGGTTGTCACGATAGGTATCATGCACGGCTCGAGTGTTTTCGCTGGACTTATGCTTCGTGATGTATTGATTGCGGGAGGCTGGATGAAGCGGCTTTTGATAGTGCTGTTCCGGGTAGCAATTATGGCGTTTGTGGCGTCGACCATCATGATGGTGAAACCCGCGCAAGCGGTGACCGTGCCGCAGAAAGATGCTGCAGCGTTGAATACGAGCGAGGGTGCTCAACCGTTCGTAGCGCAAGTTGTCGGACTGGAGTGGCTGAACCCATTGCAGCGGCGCGACTATCCGACGCAATGGCAGATTCTCTGGACAATGCGGCTTGTTCAGCCGAACAAGAACGACGATATGGTTCGGACGATGCCGCAGAAATTTGCGAAGCTCCAGTCAATTGGTGCGCTGGTGTATGGCAACCAAGGAGAGGAAACATTCAAAGGCTTCTATCACAAATACGTCCGTAAAGTGCTCGGACTGTTCGGTGATCGTTATGTGATGAACGCCAAGTATTTCTACACGGTCAAGTCGAAGAGAAAGAGCGACTGGCGTGAACTGGCCGGCATCCATGTGGAGTTTGCCGTGCCGGATGGACTTGATGCTGGCGAGGCGCAGGGGTATCTGCAGGAAAGCATCATCGATAACTTTGAGATAGGGAATAAATATGCGCTGGATCTTTGGAGCAAAGACACGCCTCCCGACGTCCACGTCAACCAGGGTGGCGCAAACGCCGGCTTCACGTCGCTGAACCGCGCACTGGATTACCTGCAGGCGAACCCGGACAAAAGCGCCTGGGTGATGAACTGGGACGCGCCGAACTTCCCGCCGAAAGACGCGCAGATCAACGAGAACATGGTGGTGCTGTTTCTCGTCGGGCCGAACTTCAAGACGGAGCGCGAACCGCTGGCGTGGATCGGTCGAGCGGCGACGGGCAACGTCAGGGACTACGAGACGAAGGCCGGCACGACGCGTGCAGTGCAGGCGTGGAAAGCCACGATCGACAGCGCGGCGCGCAACGCGGGCGTGACGGTGCCATCGTTGACCTTCGTGGTGCATGACGCGGGCGGCGGCGAAGCATCGTCGGAGCGGATTGGCGCGTTGTCGCGGACGCTGACGGAAGTGCTGCCGGACTACAACTTTCGCGAGCAGACATTCAATACGCCGGCGCTGCTAGGCCCGATGGGCACCGGTACGGCCTTGACGGACGTGGTGCTTGCAATCGGTCGAGCGAATCACCTGGACGAGAAGGTGCTGGTGGCAGGGACAACGGATGCGCAGCACCCGACGGCGGTGGTGGTGGTTCCGCCATCGAGAATCACGCCGATCGATCCGGACAAGGACTGGTTTCGCGCGCGGGGCGAGAACAATGCGTATCTGCCGTGGTGGGGGCGTCGCTACGACACCAACTACGGCATGCAGGGCTACTCCTACTGACCGGATCCTGCCAGTCGGAATCGACTGACGATGTAGCCAGAGATGATCGCGCTAGCGAAGCGGCACAACGTTACGAAGATCACGTGAACCTGCGCATGTGCGCGCGACGTGACGGTCGCCCGGCGTGGGTGGGCGACGGGCAACATGAAGGGTGAAGACGGCACGAGCGATGTGCCGGAGGGTTACCAGGAATGGCACAACGACAGCTTGAGTGCTTTCGCTGGACATAAGCCACATGGCGAATTGAGCATGGGAGATTGGATGAAGCGAATGTTGATAGTGCCATCGCTGGTTGCGATTTTGACGTTTGTGGTGTCGACGATCATGATGGCTACGCCTGTCCACGCGGCTACTTCGGTGCAAAAAGACACAACGGTTGCGAGTGCGGGCGATAGTGCGACACCGTTTGTGGCGCAGGTTGTTGGACTGGAGTGGCTGAACCCATTGCAGCGGCGCGACTATCCGACGCAATGGCAGGTTCTCTGGACAATGGGGCTTGCCAAACCCAACAAGAACGACGACATGGTCCGTACAGATCCGAAGTCGTTCACGACACTTCAGTCAGTTGCTGGGGTGGCTTATGGCAATCAAGGAGCTGAAACGTTCAAAGGCTTCTATCACAAATACGTCAGGAAGCTGCTTGGGTTGTTCGGTGATCGCTATGTGATGAACGCCAAGTATTTCTACACGGTCAAGTCCAAGAGAAAGAGCGACTGGCGTGAACTGGCCGGCATCCATGTGGAGTTTGCCGTGCCGGATAGCCTGGATGCTGGCGAGGCGCAGGGGTATCTGCAGGAAAGCATCATCGATTATTTTGAGATAGGGAATAAATATGCGCTGGATCTTTGGAGCAAAGACACACCTCCCGACGTCCACGTCAACCAGGGTGGCGCAAATGCGGGTTTTACGTCGCTGAACCGCGCACTGGATTACCTGCAGGCGAACCCGGACAAAAGCGCCTGGGTGATGAACTGGGACGCGCCGAACTTCCCGCCGAAGGACGCGCAGATCAACGAGAACATGGTGGTGCTGTTTCTCGTCGGGCCGAACTTCAAGACGGAGCGCGAACCGCTCGCGTGGATCGGCAGGGCGGCGACGGGCAACGTCAGGGACTACGAGACGAAGGCCGGCACGACGCGTGCAGTGCAGGCGTGGAAAGCCACGATCGACAGCGCGGCGCTCAATGCGGGCGTGACGGTGCCATCGTTGAACTTCGTGGTGCATGACGCGGGCGGCGGCGAAGCATCGTCAGAGCGGATCGGCGCGTTGTCGCAGACGTTGACGGAAGTGCTGCCGGACTACAACTTTCGCGAGCAGACATTCAATACGCCGGCGCTGCTAGGCCCGATGGGCACCGGTACGGCCTTGACGGACGTGGTGCTTGCAATCGGTCGAGCGAATCACCTGGACGAGAAGGTGCTGGTGGCAGGGACAACGGATGCGCAGCACCCGACGGCGGTGGTGGTGGTTCCGCCATCGAGAATCACGCCGATCGATCCGGACAAGGACTGGTTCCGCGCGAGGGGCGAGAACAATGAGTATCTGCCGTGGTGGGGGCGTCGCCACGACACCAACTACGGCATGCAGGGCTACTCCTACTGACCGGACAACCGACCATGCGAGGAATCATTCGAGTGGGCGACGTCCACAGTCATGGTGGCGATGTCGAGACGGGGGCTTCAAACAGCGATGTCATGGGCCGTGCACCTGCACGTGTCGGTGACCGCTGTACGTGCCCGTTATCGAGGGGGCGCATGCGGCGTTCGAAGGTCACAAGACTTCATGCGGCGCCGTGCTGATTTCATCGTTGCCGATGTCGGGACGCTCGTGATTCGAACGGCGCCCGGTTTTCCGGGTTGACGAAGTGATCGACAGCGGCGAAAGCCATTTCGCCTACGTCCCCGCACCGATCTGCATCACATGCGCGGCGCGCAGCGCATCGCCGAGTATCTTCCCCATCGCCGCCCCGCATTGCTTCGCGAGACTGTCGGAATCGACGCACGTGTCGCCGTCGGCGCGCGCCTTGTAGATCGGCTTGAACGTGTAGCGCGTCCCGGCCGGCTTTTCGCGGGTCGCCGCGACCGGCGCAATCGTGACGTCGGAAACGGTCATCTGCCACGTCGCACTCACGGGCGTGTCGTTGCGGCGCACGTCGGACGCCGTGTACAGGCGAACCATGTGACTCGGATGCAGCGCGTCCAGCGCTTGCGGTATCGGATCGACGAACTTCATCACGTCGAGCTCGACGAGCTTCGTCGGGATGTCCGTCAGCGTGCCCTGGATGCCTTCCCCGAGTCCTGCCAGATAGGCGCGGCCCTCGCTGCCGAATGACGGCGAATCGAAGATCTTGCCGTCCACGACGATCAGGATCCCGCTCGCCTGCGTCGGCGTGATGCCGGCCACGCTCTCGTCGACGAGATTCGGCGTCGTCACGCAACCGCTTGCGAGCGCTGCGAGCACGCACGTTGTCATTCCACGTAGTGTTTTCATGACGGGCCTGCCGGGTGAGGCGTCGTGTTTGCGCGATGCCATGTCGCCGAGTGCGGGATGTTCGCGTGATTGTGTTGGATGCGGCACGGTTTGCCAACGCGTCGTCCACGATCTGTCAGAACATAATCCTGTTGCCCCGGCCGCCAGCCGACACCCATCACATCTGCCTGAACAACCCCGCATACGCACGACTGACCGGCAGCATCTCCCGCTGCCCGTGCACGCGAATCCGCAACCTTCCCAACAGATCGCGCTCGACCCGATCGATCGCTGCATACGCAACGATCACGCCGCGATGCACCTGCGCGAACCGCTCCGGATCGAGCCGCTGCATCAGTTCCTTCAACGGCGTGCGAATCACGAGTCGTTCGCCAGCCGTGACGACTTCGGTGTATTTCTCCGACGCCTGGAAGTACAGCACGTCGTCGACCGATACGAGCCGCGTCGCATCCTTCACGCCGACCGTCAGCCAGCGGATCGGTGCAGCGTCCCGCGCTTGCGCTGCCTGCTCGAGCGCATCGGTTTGCGCGAGCGCAGGCCCGCCGCGCTGCAGTTTCGCGATACAGCGCAGCAGTCGCTCGTCCGTCACCGGTTTCAGCAGGTAGTCGACCGCGGCACGATCGAACGCGTCGACCGCGTATTCGTCGTAGGCCGTGACGAACACGACATGCACATCGGGTACGAGCGCAGCGAGCTTCAGCCCGTCGATGCCGGGCATCCGGATGTCGAGAAACGCGATGTCCGGCCGCGGCGACGCGTTCAGCGCGGCCAGCGTTTCGATGCCGTTGCGCGGCATCGCGACGATTTCCAGTTCGGGCCAGAGCGTGTCCAGCCGCTGCGCGAGCGAGGCGGACAGGTTCGGTTCGTCATCGGCGATGAGGGCGGTCGGCATGTCAGTCGATCGGAATCAGAAGGGTCGCGGTCACGCCATGCGCGGCGGCGGCGTTCGTCTCGACGGAGACACGGCCGCGCTCGCCGTGCAGCGACCGGATGCGTGCCATCACGTTGGCCAGCCCGACGCCGCCATGCAGGCGCGTGTCGCCGTTGCCGAGGCCGACACCCGTATCGATCACGTTCAGTTCGAGCCGGTCGCCGCGCATCCTGCCGCGAATCACGATCACACCGCCGTCGATCGACGGCTCGATGCCGTGCAGCAGCGCATTTTCGACGAGCGGTTGCAGCAGCAGCGGCGAGAACGGCAGCGCGTGCAGCTCCGCCGGCACGTCGATCGCATACGAAAGCCGCTCGCCGAGCCGGATCGACGCGATCTTCAGCAACGCCTCGACGAGTTCGAGCTCCTCGCCGAGCGTCGACGTCGCATCGCGCGTGCGTCGCAGGCTCGCACGCAGGTAGCGGTTCAGGCTGTCGAGCATCGTCGATGCGCGAGCCGGATCGCGCTCGATCAGGCTCTGCACGTTCGCGAGCGTATTGAACAGGAAGTGCGGCTCGATCTGCGCCTGCAGCAGCGCCAGGCGCGCGGCCGTCTCGGCCTGGCGCGCTTCGGCGGCTTCGCGGCGCTCGGTCTCGAGCGTCGCACGCATGCGCATGGACTGCAGGAACAGCGACACGCATACGAACAGGACCGCCGAGATGAGAAACGACGGCCCGTAGTTGTCCCACGTTCCGATGCGGGCACGCCCGAACACGTGCGGCACGTTTCCGCTGACGATCATCGCCGAGATCTCGAAACCGATGAGCACGCTGGCCGGTGCGATCACGATGGTCTTCAGCGCGAGCCCCGGCTTGCGCGGCAGCAGCCGGTCGGCGGCATAGCTGAATAGCAGCGCGCAGAAACCGATCGCGTTGGCGACGACGAGGTAGGGCAGCAGCGGTTCGTTGAAATGGATGGCCCAGAAACCCAGCCCGACGACCGAGTTGAAGCACGCGAACGCGAGCAGCGCGGCCGGATCGCGCAGCCGCCGCGGCGCGGCGCCGGCGGGTGGCGGCGGAATCGGCGAAGGATTGGACGTGGCTCGCATGGTGTCGGGTGAGGGAGGGCGCGCGATGCGCCGATGGCCTGACCTTACTGCCGGTCGGGCCGACTGCGTGCGCGTTGCGACGAACGGCGCGCGGTTTCGACGAAGTGCTTCGGCCGCCGACGGTTGGCCGGTTTCTGTCACGAGTGTAGTGGAAGGGGCTGCGGAAGGACACGGGGCGTTGCCGATTTCGCGTCGAGCACGACGCGTCAACTATCCCGGCGAAGGCGAACCTTTCGATTCGGACGACGCCGATCGCCGGATGCGTGCGCGCATCGGTCGTCCCGATCCGCTGAACGACCGTCGCCGCGACGCGCAACTCGTCCGCGAATTCCTGCCTCCCGTCGCAAGCCGTACCGCCTGTCGGGGCCGGGCAGTACGGTGTGGCCGTGTCCACTCCGATCAGGCGACTCCGACCATGTCCACGCTCCTTCATCTGAAGTCTTACGTGTATGTCACGTTTTGCGTGCTGCTCTATATCGGCATCAAGCGCTGTTTCCCGCGCGAGGTGCCGGCAGCACGACCGCTGATCTCGCCGGTCGCTTTCGGCCTGCTCGGCATCGTCAGCCTGAACGGACTCTTTCCGCATGCCGGCCTCGACGCGAACGCGATCGCGCTGGCGGCCGTCCTGGGCGGCGCGGCGCTGGGCTGGCTGCACGCGGGCCGGTGGCGGCTCGAGTACCGTCCGGTGCCGTCGGGCCTGCGCGTGCGCCTGCCCGGCGACGCGAGCCTGCTCCTGACGCTGATGCTGACGTTCGTCGCGGAAACCGGCATCCATTACGCGGTCGCCGTGCACGCGCCGTGGGCGGCGACGAGCGGCTTCACGATGCTGTCGTTCGCTGGATGGGGTGTGCTCGTCGGGATGACGCTCGGACGCGCGTTGAACGTGGTCGTGCGCTGCATGCGCCATGCGAATGGATTGGAGCGCAGGGGTTTCCCGTATTCGGTCGATCCGCGATGACGGGCACGAAACGCCGCGCGAACGCGCAACGGACGGCCAGACGGGCGATGCGGCCCGTCGTCGTCAATCGGATCGGCATCGAACCGAAACGACAGGTAACGGACGCCGTTTCGCGCCCCGTTTTCCTGTCACGGTCGCGTCATGGTGCGCCCATAACGTTGCACGTTCCCGTCGCGGCGGCAGCGCCGGATCGGGAACGTGCGCAACCCGCTCGCGACGACGTGCCCTCGTCGCAGGCGGGGGCTGACCGGGATCTCGCTCCCGGCGGCGCAGCGGTCATGCATCGCGCCATTTCATTCGAAAATACGATCGACGACGGTTCGAACCGGATCGCGGACGATCAGGAGACAGGGACCATGCTGAGTCCGCATGAATTCTCGATGCTGTTGCGCGTTGCGCGTGCGCCGGACAGCGTCGATCCGTCGAATCCGGCCTTCGCCGTGCTGGTGGAGAAGCGGCTGGTCGACGATACGCAGGTGCGCATGAATGCCGTGGCCGCGCGCCCGGCGCTGACGCCGATCGGCCAGATGCTGCTGGCGCGCTTCGACGAAGCGGCCTGAGGGGGCGCGTCACGCCTTCACCGTGGCGAAGGGCGTGACGCGTTGAAGCGCCGGGCCGCTTACTGTGCGACCGGCACGGTCACGTCGCTGCCGAACCAGTGCATCGAGATCTTCTTCAACGTGCCGTCCTTGTGCAGCGAGTCGAGCGCGTCGTTGATCGCCTTCTCGAACTTCGGGTTGCCCTTGCGGAACGGGATCGCCATTTCCTGCTTGCCGCCGTTCAGCACCGCGCCCGCGCGCAGCGGCAGGTTCGACGTCTTGATCATGTACGGCAGCATCAGGCGATCGTCGAGCGTCGCCTCGATCCGGCCCGCGGCGAGGTCGCGCAGCTTTTCCGGCGCGCCCGGATACGTCTGCACCTCGATGCCCGGCACGGTGCGCGCCATCTGGTCATAGTTGGTACCGAGCGTCACGCCGAGCTTCTTGCCCTTGAAGTCGTCGAGCGACTTGAAGTTGCGCGTGTCGTCCTTGCGCTGGATCAGCTGCGCGGCCGAGTACGTGTACGGCTGGCTGAAGTCGAGCGCTTCCTTGCGCTGCGGCGTGATCGTGACCTGATTGACGATCACGTCGAACTTGCCGGCCTGCAGGCCGGCGATGATGCCGCTCCATTCGGTCGGAACGAATTGCGTCTTCACGCCGAGCTTGCCGGCGACGGCGTTCGCGACGTCGACGTCGAAGCCCTCGAGCTGGCCCGACGTGCCGCGCGAGTTGAACGGCGGATACGTGCCTTCGAGGCCGACCCGGAGCACGCCGGCTTTCTTGACGGAATCGAGCAGGTCGTCTGCGTGTGCGGCGACGGCCGTGAAGCCGAGGGCCGACGCGAGCAGCAGGCCCGACAGCAGGAACTTCGAACGTTTCATCGCGGATCTCCAGTGGTCAGCGGGGTGTGGGGTGAGCGCCGGGCGCCGGTCGGGCGCGGCGGGCCGCAATACGGGCACGTAGACACTACTCGCAACCGCGCCGCGCCGGAAGTCGAATTGGCCCTGATTGAAATCGATTTCATGGATGCGGCGGACGGCTGGCGTGGCTGCTGCCCACCCCACGTTCCATATTTTGAAAACATCGGGTTCAATGGAAATACGCCAATGCGAACCGAAATGAATCGGAGATAGGAGGTAGCGTGGAACGTAAATTGGTGGACTATCCGATGCATGCCCCGTTAGTGAGGCATATCTACGACGAATTGATCCATGACCACTTTGAGGAACTGGTGCGCCAGGGACTCGCTGCACCAAGCACGGCATCGGAGTACCGAGCTGCGCTGAGATCCTGCTTGTGTGGGGAGGCGGTTCGTCCGATCCCGGATGAGGCGCTGATGAATGGGTATGTATTCGAAATGGGCGGACACAAATCGGACGGGCTATCAATCGAGGTACCCATCTTCTCGGAAGGCGGGCGTTCGGACGCGTTCATGATCCTTCGAGTGAAGAAGGACAACGCGGCGCAGCCGACGCTGTATTTGTACGACATACTGGTGCCGTGAAGCTGGCTCTGGAGAGCGAAATAGACAGGGCTGCGCGATAACTGCACCGGCACCATGATCCGGTGTCGTGGCGCTACGTGTCGAAGGATCCAATCGGACTCGCGAGGGGCAACGTCTTCCAGTACGCACCCAATCCGGTGCAGTGGATCGATCCGCTTGGGCTGAATGGTAAGCCTCTTCCCGGGGCCGCTGGGGGTAACTCGATTGATAACCTCCGTTTGAAAGAGCCAGGAAAAAGCTCAATCCAGCCGGGATTTCCGTCCTGCCTTGTTGTTGTCCCTGCTGCAGTTCAACAGATGACGGACGCCTTTCCGAAGACTACGGGCTTGCTGAAAGCAGCAGAAACTGTTGCATCAGGTACGGCATCTCTATTGGTGCACGCGATTGCCGCCGTGTAGCTGGATGTGGTGACGTTGAACGTGTAGACGGTGGCCAAGGCTGCACTGGCCGGTGCGGATGTATATCCAAATGCAAATCGAGCATCAGAACTCAAAAAGGTTGCAGGGATTCTCGGCAATCATGGTGAATCTGGCGCGACTCATACTTCTAAGTAAACAGCGATGGGAATCCATTTTTCTGAAATTATTGATGCGCTGCTGCAGTTTAATGGCGATGGTCCAGGTAGGTTGATCCGCGGTGAGGATGAAAGTAAGCCGCAGCTCGAGGATAGGGGTTACGATGTTGTGGGAGGAAGCTCCGATTTTCATTTGTATGAAAAACATATATATGTCAATCATGGGAATAGGGAAATTAATTCGCTGTATAAGTTATATTTCCTTGGGGGAAATCGCGTTGGAAGTTCGGTCGATTTCGGCCCAGGCGTAGGGTTGATGGTCTTGCTCAAGAATATTTTGGGTAGGCGTAAATTCAGTTCGCTGAGGGATGACACTCATCTCTATTTCTCTTGTGACATAAAAGATGGCGCAATTGTGTTGGGTAAGTATTCTGTTATCCGGTTCGGTCGAAGAAATGTAAGGTCGGGGTACGCAGTCCTGGGAGTAGATTGCGCGTCCGTTGGAAATGAAAAATTGATAACACGGGGTATAGAGGCAACAATGGATCGGCTCGATGAGAAGCCGTTGGGTAGTTTCAGGAAATACTCTCCCGAGTACGGGAAATTGGTCCATCTCTACTTCAGTTGATTATGCTGATGTGAAGTATGAGGGCTCGCTTCAGAAGCTTTATCCACATAGTCCACGATCTCGTGATTTGGAATCTTCAGAACGCCGACACTGATTATCGGTAGCACTCACGCTCCGTGCTTCGTTCGCAGTCTGAATTCTCCGCGCCTTCCGGGGCCCGGCGGAAGGTGATGCCGGGAATTGAGAATCAAACTGCTAGTAGATTCAGGAGCCGCCACGATGGCGTAGATTTGCCTCTTGAGCCGCGCTCTGCGCTCTTCGGCTATATTGTCCGGCGCGCGGAAGATTATTCTGGACTGGGAGCGAGTGGAGAGATTTTTGGACGCCAGATTCACGTAGAGACAACTTCAATGGCGATGATTTTTCAAGAAGAGACAAGGAGATTAGTGCTCTTGCCGCGCTCAAAAGCAAGTGCCATCGTTCATATCCAGGTACACCAAGCGGCAAGATCAAGATTTATACAGGTCAGGGAGGGCGCGTGAGCTATAGCGAAGATGATGTCCTGGAGTTGGTGGCTAGGTATCCAAGTGACTACTCGTTCAGAGGTGATTGCTTCAAGATATTTGGTCTGGCTTTGGCTGAATTTAAGAAGCTGTCAAAGGATCGTTGGCCTTTAAGTTGCTACAAGGTTTCGGTCGATCTTGGAGGGGGTGAGAGTTTGGTCGCGGTCACATTTTCCCCACTTCCGGCATATGAAATCGATGGAGTGCCATTTGAGGTTGCGGACCAGGGGATGTATCAGAATGGACGTGGTGTAACGTATATTTACGCGATTGAAGGTGCGGCGCTTCTGAAGACGGTCTACATGCGTTAGTGAAAATGGGCTGAATTTTTAGCCCTTTGATCATTCTATGGTAGCGATAATGGCACTATGATATCGACAGGGCGAAGCTCGTTTATCACGATGCAACGGGCGCAGTCACGAGTATCCGTTGCTGAGTGCGGGAAGCGTACATGGTGACCCGCCCGAGAGGCACGCGATACCGTGACTTGATGTGCGGACATACGCTGCTTGAAGCGTACGAACGACATGCCCATGTTTTTTGTCTCGCGTTCGTCAAGGACTGCGCCGCCAATCAGATGGCGCATCGACTACGATGCAGAAGGGCGACTGTAACTAATATGTGGCGAGGGCTCAAATGACGATTATGGCCAAAGCGCAATTTGTTGCGACGAGTCTCTGCGATGATGAGGGACGTTCCTCCTTGTTCATCAAGTGGGGACCTGCAGGTCAATATATCGATCTCGTGCGAGAGGAGAGTGGAGGCAAGATTTATTGCGAGCTTTTCGATCAAGCTAATGGTGCCGAATTTGAGTCAATTAGATTCAATTGCTCGGAAAATCTACTTGTTCTTGAGGTGACTCCACCAGAAGCGTTCGTGCGAGCACAAGCCGAGCACAGGGTCGAAATTGCGTTGGATGGCGCGAGTGTCGGCGGACGAGAACTGAAAAACTGCCTGGAACATCTGTTTCGCGCCGATTGAACCCAGGGTCACGAATGCGCGGCCGATCGGCACTATGCGAAATGAAGGAGGCCTAGATGACTGGTCTCACGAAGTCGTGCGATACGTCCGTGCCAAAGTGCCAGGCCACAAACCCACGAATCTCGTGCACACTCGTTTCGCGTGTGTCCATCGCGAAGAAATTGGAACGCCTTCATCATAATGAGTGCATTTTCGTTCTTAAGCATATGTGTCGCCATTGGCTTTGCTGTCGTGTGGTCGATAATTCTTCTGAGAAGAATTGCGGGGCGGAGAAAAATTGCCGGGAGCGGTGTGGCGACGTGGATCAAGAACGTTATCGATTCGCTCTTTGGGATGGGATAGTGCGGCACGCCGATCTCGCGCCGCTGTGATTTGTCGATGCAGTTCCTGGGCCTGCGGTAAGAGCATCCCCATCACTGGGCCCTCCAATGTACGAGGCCGCGATTTCAAGACGTCCGTAGTTTTTGGTTTAAACGGAGGCACTCAAGCCTCAGTGGACGTCCGCCACGAAAATGGAGAAAAGGTAAATGGGCATCCAAAAGACAAGGAGACCCCATGATTCACATTTTGACTGGGAGAGGTTTTCACGCTTCGTGATCGATTCGTATGGGAATTTTGAGTCGCCGAATTACTCTTTTGTAAAATCGCATTTTTCGTTGGCAAAATACCCTGACGTGATTCGGTTTCTTGAGGGGAGTTATGATTTCTCGGAAGATACGGAACCCAACTCCGACGTGAGTTATGGGTATTTGTTGAAGGGGGGTGCCGACGATTTCGTATTGCGGATGTCGCTTGTTGGTCCGTACTATTATTTGTCGTCATTGTCACGGGATGGAAGTCAAAGACCGCCGAAAATTGATTATCCGACAACCAATTCTATGAGCCCGTTGATAAGGCATATGGAGAGAGTTGGCATGATCTTCACCCCTGTTGACGTGTTGAATAAAAGATTTGCTTTCGGTGGTCAGTGTTCAAGCATCTATTCGATTATTTATTGTTACGGGGATGAGCCATCCTGGATACAAGGTTAGAAGATGTGGCGTCTTTCGTGAGCGCTTGAGGCAGCTGGTCATTTTAGAAAAAATTGAACTGAACGATGAGCTGGCGGGTGATTGCCATCGGCGCGCTGTAGACTATTTTGTCGAGATAGGAGGATGCTCCGCGAGCGCTGCGCTCTCCGTGCGATTGACGCGGCTATCTCACGAAATCGGGGCGGAGCTCTATGTTGCAACACAGTCGCAGTGTTAGAAATGTGCAGGTGGCGCATATGCAGCGAAGCGTCGAGCCAATGGTTCAACTACGAGGTGCTGGTGTGAGTAAGTGGGTTGATGAAGACATGATCCTCGAGATATCAAAGATATGCGAATGTTTATCGGGAAATAATTTCGAAAAATTGGTTTCGGATGGAAATTTTGATGCCAATGAGTCGGAGGGCGTTAAGCGGAATATTCTGGAGTATCTATGTGGGGATGTTCTGGATGAGCGCGCTCTAAAAAGGATTGGCATTCCGGGGCGCGACTACATCGTTGGTCATGCGCAATTGTATGAAATTGCCCCTGGCGCACCATCGGAATTCAGTAAGAGAATTCAACTTGACTTGATCGTAGATGGCATTGAGAGCGATCTTACTCTTGTTATGCACGCATACAAGCGGAGTGAAGGAGGGGTAGTTCACATCTATGATGCTTACACGTTGTAGCGTGAGCGCGATATTGCGATACAAGTGGGAGCGCGCGTTTCTGGCCGCTCGTTCCGGATGAGAGCGTGCGATCGCTCAATTGGTGCGAAGCGACGCAGCCGCGTTTCGATTGGCCCGCGTCGGGCATAAACAGGCGACAACTGTCGACCGATCTCACGGGTGCGGAATTGGCATGATTGGGGCTAGCGACGCGAACACGAGCGCGACAGCAACCGAGCGTGTGCGGCCGCTGCGTCGTCGGTACCGGGCGGCTATGCGCCGGACAGCGGGACGAGGCTCACTCCAGATGAGAATTTCCGAGGAGTCGAGAAATGAAAAGCGGTGAGATTTTTGTCGCGGATGCGCAGATTCAATCGTTTTCTTATCAAGATGGACGATTGACAGTGCTTATACGGGCTGATGGCGGAATGTTTGAAGTTATCTTCCGTAATGTCCTTGGCGTGAAGGCTGTTTCCCCGGAAGGGCAAGATCTGTCGCATTTGGCCGAGCGCAAGGAGGGGAGTTACCTTTTTGCCCTATGTGAAACCGCGGAGGAACTGGCCAATGATTTCAGGGAGTTCAGCTTTGTCTCGGCTTGGACCGATGAGCCGCTATTAACCGTAGTCGCTGTTGATGTTCAGGTTTCCAGGGCGTTGACTTAGACAGGAAGGCCCTCGCTTGCGCGTGAGACGCGCAACGTGAGAATCTCATATTGGAGAGCAAGGTGAATGAGGTTGACGTAAAGTGGGTTGTCTTCTCTTCCTTCATCGGATCGGTGCGTGAAGGGGTGCGTGCGATTGCATACGATTTCGACTCGGATCTGATCGAGATATATGTCTATCTGGCTAGAGAGCCTGACGAAGAGGATGGTGAGATTGTGGATGCCGCGATTACAGAAATCATGGCATCCTGCCCGCAATTCAATCGGCAGAAAATAGAGATGTCAAAGAGCAGTGAGCCAATCGGGAAATTGCGATCATATAAGGGATGGATTTTTGCGCGATATGAAGGATAGTAGGTGTCTGTGTGAGAAGCAGATTTCATGTGGTGTTCAGGATTGTGCTTGATGCGAACCGTTCTCGTGCCTGTCCGTCTTTTCTCGCTCGCAGTAACCTCATGCGCCTGCAATTTCCGACTGAGAGCAGCAGCAGCCCCTGGCCTGGTTCATCCGAAGCGCTTCAAATCCGACGGGTCGAGCTTCCCGCTTCCGGCGAACTGGCGGATCACGGCAAACGATCCGCTTGGGGACACCGATGGTCGAGGAGGGAGTATCCAGGCTGACAAAGCCGCGTTCGAAGGACTGAATCTGGACGTCGTTGTTCAGGTGTTGCGAACCACGATCGCACCGTCTTTCGATTGTGCTGCGCAGTCTCTTTGGACGAGCGGGAAATGAAAGAGGCTGAACTTTCAACGGGAAAGGTGTTTGGGCAAGCGGCTAAGGCTGCCGGATTTCATGGGGCTGGGGTGACTCGTTTTATCGAGTTGACACATCTCTGGCTCGTGGTTAATCACCAAAAATCATCCTACAGCAAATTATTCTATGTGAATGTTGGAATGCTTTATAAGGAGCTGCTGCGGGTGGATTTTGGTGAATCTGAAATAAGGATGGCATTTAAACAGGGCGCCTCGGTGTGGCCGCACGTTGATTTTAGATTGGATAGTTGTCCGGGCGTTCGAGAGGATTTCCAGGTCGAGCTGGATAAGTGTGTTGCAGGGCGTGATGCACAGGGCTTGGAGGGAATTTTGTCCGATGCTTTTTCGAAGCTTGCAGCGTTTGTTGAGACAAGTGGTGATCGAAAATCGATAAGGCGACTCGTGAGTGAGAAGAAGCTCGCTGCGATGGTGTTGAAGGAGGTGTAGTTGCGAGGTGTGGCCTGAGTTCTCGCGAGGTCGTTGCGATTTGGTTGCATTTGCTCGTCGTCATCGCGTCAGCTACAACCGGGTTCATTGTGTCGGCCATCTCTTACCATGCGTTGACTACAGACCGGTTCGTTGATGTTGAGATGAACAATTGTGGGACAAGCAATATGGAGATGGGTGAGTCTGGTAACCACCAATAAAAATTCAGCGAAGCAGTCCGCGGGGCAAGGAGGGATAAATGAGCATTCAGTTTAAGCGTCTCGGTATGAGTGAGGCCGAGATTGATCAGGAGGAACGCGATTCGAAACGAAGATTCAAGGCATCTCGAAGGAGTGAGATGATTGCTGTCTATCACGCGCCGCTTCCATCTGCGGCTGAACTCGATCAACTTGAGCATCAAATTGGCGCTAGTTTGCCGCTTGAATACCGGCAGTTTCTCGAGGCGTTCAATGGGGGAGAGCCGTCCGGGAATTTGCTTTGGAGTGGCGATCGGGAGAAGGTGGTTAATTATTTATTTTCATCGACGGCGCCGCGTAGCTCCACTTTCTCTATCATGAAAAACATGGAGATTTACAGGAAGAGATTTCCGAGCGAGTTGATTTGTATTGGATCTGCGGGAGGTGGGGATCTAATCTTGCTGTCGGTCAAGAGGGATAAGGTTGGTGGAGTTTATTACTGGAGTCACGGTCTTGAGTCGGAGTCGGATGGGAGCGGGTATTGGGATAATGTTGAGCTTGTGTCTGATTCGTTGAGCCATTTCTTTGATATGCTTCACGATTGATTTTAATTTGTGCCTCTGATCCGAGCAGAGGCTCGCGTGTGTAAAACAAGAAAATCGACTGATAGGGCCGCCCATGCGAATCGTCGCCGTACCTTTTGTCCTCCTCTTGGTTGTGTCGACGTCATACGCCGACGATTTCCAGCCGAGAGCGGCAGCAGCCCCTGACCTGGCTCATCCGAAGCGCTTCCAATCCAACGGTTTGAGCTTCCAGCTCCCGGCGGACTGGCGGATCACGGCAAACGACGCGCTCCAGGACACCGAAGGGCGGGGAGTCAGTATCCAGGCTGACAAAGCCGCATTCGAAGTACTGAATCTGGACGTCGTTGTTCAGGTGGTGCGGACCAAGGTCGCAGCTTCTTTCGAAGGTACGGCGCAGTATCTCTACAAGAGCGAGGTGGACGACAACGCGGCGCAGTACACGCAGCCGAACTTTGCCCCGTTCATGTTGGATAACAAATATCCGGCGCTCGCTTCACGCTATACGCACAAGATCTTCAATCAAGACGAGCTCTACGCGCATCGTCTCGATCTCGTTACAAGCAAGGTCTGCGGCAACGGGTGGACCTGCGTAATCTTGTCGTCCGGATTGGCGGCAAACGAAAGCGCCGCCAAGCAAGGCATGGCCAGGATCTACGAAACGATCCGCTACGAACCCTGATGTCGACCTTGGTGACGATCCACTATTCCTCTCTCGACGCCGCGTTTCAGGCACACCCGGTCAGGATCGCGGATTGGGGGTACATCCGCTGTCGGGAAGCAGACCTGACCCCATTCGGCGTGGTGTTTTTCGACGACGTCGAGGATCCCGGAGCCTGTCGACGTGCGGCATTTGCGGCGGAAGGCGGCGGTCTGATCGTGTTGACCATTTACGCTGCCGCGGTGGGAGACGCCGTCTTGTTTGCGTCCGACAGACGCATCGATTCCGCACGGCATTGGCGTGACGGGGTGCCGGACGCCTTCGCGCACTGGCTTGACGCGTTTGACTTCGTGTATTTCGGGGCGCCGACATAAGCTTCCTTTGGTCGATGCATTCGGTCCGTCGCATCATCCTCGCCGCAGGCTTCGTCAAGCGCGGCATTCGACCGTGAGCAACTCAACCGGCAACAACGGCCGGTGTGATCTCGCGGGTACGAAATGGGCATAATTACGGTTCGCTGCACGAACGCGACAGACAGTAACCGCGCGCATTCGGCCGTTACGCAACAGGGGGCGGAGCAGGAGGCGATTCGCCACCTCGTTCCAGCCCTAGACGCATTTGCCCCAGCTACAACCGCACCACCCATGTTGACCACTTCCGTGACCGAAGCATCGCTGAAACATATCCTCGAGCGCCCTGGCGACTTCGCAGGATGGCTCTACTTGCCGCCCATGCCATGGACGCTCGATACCGAAGGCGTGTTCTTTGAAGACACCCAGGATGCGGAGGACGACGCTGCCCCTGCTGCCGCGAATCAACCCGGTTGGCGGATCACGTTGGACAGCGCGACGATCGAGGACATCGTGATCAACGCCCACGATCAAGTCGACGAACCAAGCGTGGCGCAGTTGCTCGATGCGTTCGTTTTTTACGTCGAGAACGACGCGTTCATCCTGTTCTGATGACATGGTCTGCCACAAGTCGCGATGAAATCCTGGCATGACGTGCTGATTGCAGCCGATCCGCTCGTACGATTTCTCGAGCAGGACGCATTTTTTGGTGCCGCCTATCGCGGCGATCCAGTGACGCATCACGTTGTCCGGGATGCTGCGATCGCACGTCACTTCGCGACCGATGATTCGTTCGACGACTTCGACGAATGGGAGTCGGTCAGTGACGCTGAGGAGGTGTTTCCCGCTGGCTTCGAATGGAGCCGCCAGATTGCATCCCGGTTGATGAAGAATCGGCACTGGGGCATCGAGGGCAAGCACTTCAACGGGGCAGATCTCAAGTGGACGAATGCGGTGTCGTGTCCGCTGATCGAATTGATGATCAGGGATATCGGCATTCTGTTTCAGTGCTACGCCAACGACTGCTTCCCGCCGATTTGGGACAGCATTCTGCATGCCTATCTCGACGGCGGTTTCCCGTGTGGATGGGATGGCCGGCATCCCGAGGGCAGGTTGGTCGTGTTTTCGAATGCCTAGCCGGTGCGGAGGGCGCCTGCGGCCCAAATGCAGTCATGCGATGCAGTACGCGTGAGACCGCGCCGACACCTACCATCGACTGGAGCACGACGCGACGCGGGTCGAGAACTAGAGGGTGACCGAGTATGAATGCAGAATTCCTTGTTGATATTTTCGAGGCGGCCGGTGCGTTCTCGGAAGGTGACCTGGCTCCGATTCAGCGGCTGCTGCCCAACATTGCAAGACAGGATGTGCTCGAGGGCATGCCCATCCTGTTCCAGGTCGCAAGAAGTCGAGCGATCTTCGATTTTCTCGACGGCAACCACGTGAATTTCCTGCAGAGGAACGAGCGCACCGGAGATACGTTTCTGCATTGTGCGACGCTGGATCGCGATGCGGCGCTCTTCGAGCAAGCGGTGGCGTGGTATGCGGCGCGGAGCCTGCTGGACGAGCCGAACCGCAGCGGCATCACGGCGCTATCGGCGGCGTTGAAATTCGGATTGATCGCGCGAGCGGAGAAACTGATCGACGCCGGTGCCGACATGTCGACGGTGGCGGCAAACGGTCTCACACCGATCCGGCAGGCGCTCTATTGTCTCGACGGGGAAGACGCCGCGATATCGGGGCTGAATGTGCTGTTGCGCAGAGGGGTGGCGGTGAGCCGCGATGAGGCGCTTCATTTGAAGCAATCCGCGTCCGATCTCGGCAGGAACGAGGTCGGGAAGTGGCTCGATGGACACCTGAAATTCGACTGATGGCGTCGTCGATCTCCGGGATCGAGGATTCACGCAGATGCTGGCAGGCGGCAGACAGGGAGACGCGACGCCGGCATCGTTCACAAGCGCTTCGGCAACGCGCAAGGTCAACGGGAGGCACGATATGCCCAATCGGGATCTGAATCGGTTCATCGCCCGGATTCGCGGCACGGTGGACGCACGCGCAAGCATCGGTGTACGTGCTCCCGATCATCCGGCACACGCGAGATCCGTCTCGGTCAGCGCTGAAATTGCCGCATAGTTCAACGCGCTCGACGACGTCGATCTGTCGATCCCCTGGACCGCTGACGACCTCCTGTTATACGGCAACCCGGCGAGCCTCGCGATCGGCCAGACCGGCTATCGCATCGACGCATCGGGCCGGCGGCTGTCCGGATGGCACGACGACTGGATCGTGTTGGGTCAGATGGGCGGCGATCCTGTTATCGTCGTGCCGGAAGGCGAGGTGCTGTTCGACCGCCACGGCGCGGGCGCCTGGACCCCATTGCGCGTCGCGCCATCCCTCACGCATTTCGCGCACGCGCTATGGATCTGGTGCGATCTGTATGTCGGAAAGCATGCACGCGATATCGTCGACGACACGGATGAAATCCGGCCGGCATTCCTTGCGGAAGTCCGGTCGCGGATAAGCGACGCGCTGCCGGATGCCGAAGCGGCGGTTTTCATGGAGATGGTCGCTGGGTGAATGCGGGCGAGTCGTGTGATGAGATTGGACGGTCACGACACGGATGACCTGGCAGACGCTTGCGCACGATTCGCGCGCCGGTGTGTAACGAACCACAGTGATGAGGAGCCGCCGACAATGAACGAGACCCGTGCTTGGCCCAGTGGCAATGGCAAGCCTGTCTGCATGCTCCGATTCGACCATGCTGAATGCGCGGCGTTGACCGGGATTCCGTTCGAGAAGGGTGTCGACGATCTGGACGAATACTTTGCAGGCGTTCTGGTCGACGACAGGGTCGGGCCGATGCAGTTCATGTATTACCTCAATGCGCCGATAAAAGGCGTGGTCGTCAGCGTCGATTCGTGGGTGAAGACCGCGCATGCGGTAGAAGTCGTGAAGACGCGGTTCGGTTTGGCCGCGTCCGATCTCTACTGGGTGACGAGTATTGAGTAACGGATCAGGTCGAGCGTAAAGCGCCGAACGTCGCTCGGACAACGTAACCCGTCCGTTTGAGCAAGGGCGAAGGACATCGAATGCGAACCACGAAAGTGATCGAAGAAGCGTATATCGGCAGCCGTTCGCACGTGACGGAAGCGCACTGCGACAGCGTTGCGCAAGCCATCACCGCAGTCGAAAGGCTGAACGGGAGCGATCGCTCGTCTGTCGCATTCGAGACGAGCGATGCAATGGTGATGTCGATAGGTGGCGGCAGCGACGACCGGTATGTCGTGTTCATTGCGTCGCACGTCGACGCCGCGTTGCTGAATCTGACGACGCCCACCGCGCCGGCTGGCGAAACGATCGAACTGGTCACGGGTGGCCAGCGCGGCAGCTATCGGGCGCGAGACTGCGTGGATCGCGCGACGGCCGTGCAAGCAGCGATTTATTTCGTCTCGAGCGGTGGCGCCGATCCCGCGCTATGTTGGCAACCCGGCTGATACGCCGATACAGACGCGGCGAGCGTTGAGGCAGACCGATCGATGACCCGAACAGCAACCATCGGTACGACCACGGCGGAAATCGAAGCGGCCGAAGCAGCGCTCGGCCGTGCGTTGCCGCGCGCGTTCGCGGCATGGCTGCTGCTCAACAATGGCCGGTCGCTCGGCGGATTGCCCGTGTTCCCCGTCTTCGATGCGCGCAATCCGCGCAAGACTTGGAATTCGATCGTTCGGCACTACAACGAGGGTTGGCGCGAGTGGCGAGACAACTTCGACCACACGGATGCCGATTTCTCGACCCTGTTGCCGTTTGCCGAGTTCGGGACGGGTGACTACTATTGCTTCGATTACGACCGGATCGATGCGTCGCTGGAGCCGGCCATCGTCCTCTGGTCGCACGAGACGGGCGAGACGGCACACGTGGCCGACGATTTCGCCACCTTTCTGTCGATGCGAGGCCATGCGGGAGCAGGAGCGAATTGAACGTGACCGATGATCCCGTTGCGATGCGTGAGCGCCAGGAGGCGGTGTGTGCGCGATACGGTCTGCGAGCAGCCGAACCTGAGGACATGGTTGCCGTCGCCATGTCGACGCTCGGGAAAACGCCTGTCTACGGCACACGCGTGAGGCTGTCCGAAGGTCACAACATCGGCTGGTTTTTTCATTGCGGCGAATACTCGGATGCGGACGATTTTTATCAGCCGCTGCATGTCGCGCATCTGTCTACATTCCTGCCGCTGGTCCTGCCTTATCTGATGCTGCCGGCCGGCGCGCGTTTCATCATCGACGCCACCGGTTACGAGGACATCTGGATGGATCTGCCTGACCACGAGGCGTCACGGTGAGTGCTCGGCAAACCTTCCGCAAGGCATTGATGCTGCTCGATCGCGGCATGACGGATCGCGGCGAAGCTGCGCTGTGTCTGGCGCTGACCGAGGCCGAGCGGGAAGGCGATCGCGTTGCGCTCGTGCAGTCGCTCGTCGCACTCGGGGAGTTGTGGTGCGAAACGTCACGCGGCGTATCGGCACGGCCGTTCCTGGAGCGGGCGCTTGCGGCGGCAAGCGACGTGGATGCCGACCTGCTGGCGTGCGAGCGTGACAAGGCCGAGCAATGGCTGGCGCGTATCGAATGCGAGCGCATCGGATTGCAGATTCGCGGCCCGGAAGATTTCAAGAACAGAACCTTCACGCTTGCCGAGTTCATCGCCGTCGTCCGTGCGAAGGCCGAACGGCGGGAGCGCTACGATCCCGCCTGGCTATACGATGTTTACGGAAACGACGGCGACGCAGCGCTGCACCCGCAACAGACGATTTACATCGGCGATACGGTACAGGTCGACGACGAGGATCGCGAGTTCTACCCTGAAAGGGTCACCGAGCTGGGTTACGTATTCCAGTTCTCGTGCGAGCATTTTCAGGACGTCGTCGATCTCGCCTATCGCCAGAAGCCGGACGCATCGATCGAGGACGTCGTCCGCTGCCTCAACCATTTCGATCGCCACGACGACTTCCTCGATCTGGGCCCGAACGGCATGCGGTCGCGAGCATGACTGAACGGCATGCCGCAATAAAAAAGGACCGCTCGGCGGTCCTTTTTCTTATCGTGAAGCGACGCGCAAAAAACGACGCCCCTCAAGGCAACGAAATCGTCAGATTTGCCGATTCCGGCCCGACCTTGATCACTTGCGAATAAGGCGCCAGCGCCTGCAGTGTCTTGTCCTTCAGATACGTGTTGAGCCCGAGATAGCCGAGCAGCGCAACCAGCGCGAACACCGCCCCGATCGCCCAAACCGGCACCTCGCGCTTCAATCGGTGCGCGATCTGGTCCGGCAGCGGCCAATGCGGCGCGAACGGCGCCCGCTTGCCCTTCATATGCGCGATCTCGTCCCCCAGCCGCGCGGTGAGGTACGCCAGCTTCTCCGGCCCTTCGAGCAGATACTTGCCCTGGAATCCGAGCAGCAGGCACATATGAAACACCTCGAGCGACTGCAGCCGCGCCGCACCCTGCGCGCGGCATTCCTCGAGATACTGGAAGAACTTCTCGCCCGCGAGCTGCTCGCCGAACAGCACGAGCTGCAGCGGCCGGCGCTCCCAGTCCGTACGGATCTTGAACTGCGACGACAGCACCATCTCGTCGATGGCCGCGCAGAACGCGAACTTCGCGCTGTACACATCTTCAGCCGCGATATTCAGCTTTTTCGCGCCGCGCTCGAAGTCCGACAGGAATTCCTGGATCCGCGTGCTGAACTCGCCCGCGTTCTCCGGCTCCCGCCCGTTCTTGAGCAGGAACAGCATGAAGAACCCGTCGTACAGCAGGTCGAGCAACGAACGGGCCTGGAACGAGGCGTCGGTCGACGCCGGCGTATGCAGCGGTGCCGGCGCGTTGTCGCCGAACAGGGAAGGCGCGTAGCTCATGATGTGACCGCGATCAGTTCGAATTTCAGGTCATTGATGCCAGTCGGCGCGTAGATCATCGCGGACTGGGCCTGCAGCATGCGCTCGTACAGCGCGCCGCGCGAATCGAGCGCGAAGTAGCAGGCGCCCGGGCGCACCGGAATCGCGGGCGGCACCTGCGGCGTGTACGAGAGCCGCACGCCGGGCATGGCCGACAGCACGAGCTTGTCGACGTCGTCGGGCGCGCCGACCTTGAAGCGGGCCGGCACGGCATCGACGAGCTCGACGCTCGGCATGTCCGCGGACACCGCGAGGTAGAACTCGGTCTTGTCGTCGATCTTGCCCGAATCGAGGCGGCCGAGGTGGAACGACGGCCGCACTTCGTCGAGCGTGATCGCGAAGTAGCGCGTCGAGATCACGGTGTCGAGCAGTTCGCGCAGCATCAGGTCGAGACGCGCAAAGCTCGGGCCCGGATCGTCGTGGCGGTACACCGGCAGGTCGGCGAGCGTATAGCCCTTCGAGAACGTCATCAGCTGGCCCGCGAGGCGCAGCAGTTCCTGGAACAGCCGCTCCGGATGCAGCGCCGAATGCTGGTGCAGGTGCGCGAGCGTCGCGAACGCGGCGTTGGCGGTGTGCAGCAGCCAGAACGACGCGATGTCGCCCGAGCGGAACTCGATGATGTTCTTCGACGGCTCGCGGTGGAAGCCGTACAGCGCGTTCACCTTCGCCTGCAGCGCGTCGACGAGCTGGCGCAGGCGCTGGTGCAGGATCGGCGACGCGTCGATCGCGAGGCACGGCGGCACGAAGCTGTCGTCGATCTCGAAACCGGACGTCGCGGTGCGGCGCACGCGCACGAGCGGCACCGACAGCAGCTGGTCGCGCGGTTCGCTGTGCGCGATCAGCTTGACCTGCGTCTTCAGGAACGTGATGTCGGCTTCGGCCGCGTCGGTGAAGTTGTCGGCGACGCTCGTCTGCTCGCTGACGAAACGCGTCATGAAGCCGGCGGCCGGATCGTCGCTGTAGTTGGTGGCGTTCTCACGCAGCGGATGCAGCGCGAGATAGAACACGAATTCATTGATGCCGTCAGGCAGCGTGTCCAGCGCGATCGGCGGCGGCAGGTCGTCGGCCTGCGGCGCGGCATACAGCGCGCCGTCCGGGAACACGAGCGCGAGCTCGGCCACCCGCAGCACGTTGCTGCCGAGCGCATCGCGGTCGATGCGTACCGTGCGCACGCCCCAGTTGTACGGCTGGATCGCCTGGATCGATTCGAACAGGCGCGCTTCGTGGTACGCGTCCTGTCGCTGAAAGTGTTGAGGCCGGAGGAACAGCCCTTCCCCCCACAGCACCTTGGCCGAATAACTCATGTCAAATCCGGTTAATGTCGCGTTGCGATGTAATCGATTTGTTCGTGCCCGAATTAAATCGCCAATTGTTAACTCTTGTTAATTGACATTCGTGCGTCATTGTTTAACCGCAGGAGACCGAAGAAAGCAAATTCAGCGGTTGCGAAGGCGCACCCTGTTGCGGTGCGATGACAGTGCCGTCGGTGACCGTCATCGCGCAATTATGCAGGCCGATGATTATGCCGGATTTCTCCGACTTCACCGGATCGAACGTCAGTTTCCATCGTTGCAGTGCGGGATCGCGGAACAGCGCGACGATGCCGAATGCCTGCGCTTCGCGCGAAACCTTCTCGGTCGCCGTGTAGCGCTGGCCCGGAATCAGCGTGATTTCACGCACGTTCAGCAGGTCGGCGCCCAGCGCGGCCTTTTCCTTGGTCGGGTCGGTAAATGCGTCGAACGGCGCCTGCTGGAACGATGTCGGGTCCTTCAGCGTATAGAGCCGCACGACGAGCGCGAGCGGCTTGTTGTCGGTCGCGGCATTCAGGTTCGGCGCGGCGGCGAGCGTGATGCCGAGGTTGCGCGGCGGCTTCTGCGCGTCGGGTACCTCGGGCTTGCCGATGCCGGCCGCGGACATCACGGCGCTCGCGGCCGAGCCGAGCAGCGGGGCGGCCGCGCATCCGGCCAGAAGCGCGCAGGCAACCAATGGCAGCGCAAAGCGAATCATCAACGATCTCATCGTATTTCCGGCGTGCCGCCTTTATCCCTGTCAAATCTGCCGGGTAATTCCGCGCTCGCTGCGTATCCCCGACATTGCACCATTCAACTATTAAGCACGCCCGCGTCGTGGCAAGCGTCCGGAAAATTTTTCCGCCATTCGGGCGGCACGTCGCGCAACCAGTAAAACTTGCCCATTCCGGCTGATGGCAAAATCGCTGCGAGCCCGCAGCGAGAGGCCATTGGAGGGGGTAGCGTCCGGTTTTAAAAGGAATTACTCTTCACACGACGATTGAATTATGAAAAATTGATCGGTACTATACCCGCGCGCTTCTTGCAAAGCAAAAGAACCAGATTCTCAACGATTTAAAACTCACGCGCCGGTGGATATAACGATGAAAGACCGTCTCTTCGCAAAACTGTCTGGGGTAGTAGTGGCTTGCGGCGTGATCGCCGGTTGTGCGAGCCAGCCTCCCGCGCCGCCGACTGCTGAAGTGTTCAACAAGTCGCTGGCCGATGCGGACGCAGTTGCGAAGGCGGGGGACCAGGACAAGGCCCTCGGCCTGTACCAGCAGCTCGCGAAGTCGGATCCGACGCGCGAAGAGCCGTGGTCGCGCATCGCGCAAATCCAGTTCGCCCAGAACCACTACGGTCAGGCCATCGTTGCCGCGCAGGAAGCACTGCAGCGCGACGCGACCGACCGTCAGGCGAAGAGCGTGCTGGCCGTGGCCGGCCTGCGGATCGCGACGCAGTCGCTCGGCGAGCTGCGTCAGGATTCGTCGCTCGCGGGCGATGCGAAGTCCGATGCGCAGGCACTCGCGAAGCAGCTGCGCGATACGCTGGGCGAATCGGCGCTGTTCCCGCCGGAGACGAATGCCCGCCCCGCTGTCCGGACCAAGCGGGTCCGCACGGTCGTGCACAAGAAGGTCAACCCGACGCCAGGCGGTGACACTACCGCTACGGTGACGCCGACGAACACGTCGTCGGGCGGCGGGGCGAAGGGCGGTGACCCGTTCGGTGCACTGCGCAACTGACCGCAAACTGACGCGATAACCACAACTAACCTGGGAGCCGTCGAGATGGCCAAGAAAGAAAGCATTCAGAAAAGCTTGCAGAAAATACGGCCGCCGCGCGTCCAACTGACCTACGAGGTCGAGAAGGGCGACGCGATCGAGGTGAAGGAACTGCCGTTCGTCGTCGGGGTCGTCGGCGATCTGGCGGGCCAGTCCGAAATCGAGCAGCCGAAGCTGCGCGACCGTAAATTCGTCAACATCGATCGCGACAATTTCGACGACGTGATGAAGGCGATCGAGCCGCGTGCCGCGTTCCAGGTGGAAAACCGCCTGAGCCCGGAAGGCGGCAAGTTCGCGGTCGACCTGAAATTCCGTTCGCTGTCGGATTTCAGCCCGGACGAAGTCGTCGAACAGGTCGAGCCGCTGCGCCGCCTGCTCGAGGCGCGCTCGAAGCTCGCCGACCTGCGCAACAAGCTCGCCGGCAACGACAAGCTCGAGGATCTGCTGTCCGATGTGCTGAAGAACACGCAGCAGCTGCAGGAGCTCGCGAAGGGCACGGGCGGCGACAAAGACGGCGAATGACGACGGAGTGTTGAGATGAACCAGCAAACGGCTGTGGCCCAAGCGAGCGGCGCGGACTACGCCGCCGGGACCTCGCTGCTCGACGACATCGTCGAGAAGAGCAAGGTCGCGAAATCCGATTCCGAGCATGCGCGTGCGAAGGACCTGATCGGCGAACTCGTGCACCAGGTGCTCGACGGCACGGTGATCGTGTCGGACAACCTGTCGGCCACGATCGACGCGCGCGTCGCGGAGCTCGACCGCCTGATTTCCACGCAGCTTTCCGCCGTGATGCACGCGCCGGAATTCCAGCGCCTCGAAAGCACGTGGCGCGGGATGGATTATCTGGTCAAGGAAAGCAACACCGGCCAGACGATCAAGATCAAGGCACTGCACGCACCGAAGCGCGACCTCGTGCGCGACTTCAAGGGCGCGAGCGAGTTCGACCAGAGCGCGCTGTTCAAGAAGGTCTACGAAGAAGAGTTCGGCACGTTCGGCGGCTCGCCGTTCGGTGCGCTGATCGGCGATTACGAGATCTCGCGCCAGCCGGAAGACATGTACTTCATCGAGCAGATGTCGCACGTTGCAGCGGCCGCGCATGCGCCGTTCATCGCGTCGGCATCGCCCGAGCTGCTCGGTCTCGAGTCGTTCTCCGACCTCGGCAAGCCGCGCGACCTGGGCAAGGTGTTCGATACGGTCGAATATGCGAAGTGGAAGTCGTTCCGCGACGCCGAAGATTCGCGCTACGTCGGCCTGACGCTGCCGCGCTTCCTCGGCCGCCTGCCGTTCAATCCGAAGGACGGCCAGACCGCGGAGAACTTCAACTTCGTCGAGGACGTCGACGGCACGGACCACGACAAGTACCTGTGGTGCAACGCCGCGTGGGCGTTCGCTGCGCGCCTGACGGCCGCATTCGACGACTTCGGCTGGTGCGCGGCGATCCGCGGCGTCGAAGGCGGCGGCCTTGTCGAGGACCTGCCGACCCACACGTTCAAGACCGACGACGGTGAAGTCGCGCTGAAGTGCCCGACCGAAATCGCGATCACCGATCGCCGCGAGAAGGAGCTGAGCGACCTCGGCTTCATCCCGCTCGTCCATTGCAAGAACTCAGATTACGCCGCGTTCTTCGCTGCGCAGTCGGTGCAAAAGCCCAAGAAATACAGCACCGACAGCGCGAATGCGAACGCCGTCCTGTCCGCCCAGCTTCAGTACATCTTCTCGGTATCGCGCGTCGCGCACTACCTGAAGGCGATGATGCGGGACAAGATCGGCAGCTTCGCATCGGCGCAGAACGTGGAGACTTTCCTCAACCGGTGGATTTCGCAGTACGTCCTGCTCGACGATAACGCCTCGCAGGAACAGAAAGCGCAATTTCCGCTGCGTGAGGCATCCATACAAGTGTCGGAGATTCCGGGCAAGCCGGGCTCGTATCGTTCGGTCGCGTTCCTGCGCCCGCACTTTCAGCTCGACGAACTCTCGATTTCTCTGCGACTTGTCGCTGATCTGCCCAAACCGGCAAATTCATAAGCGAGTAGATCGCCCGGGCGGGCCGCCTGGGTAGGACGTTAAAACCACCTCTTTGGGGAGTCGAAGGGCCATGTTACATATGCACTTGCAGTTTGGTAGTCCCGCGGTGAAGGGCGAATCCGCGGACAAGGACCACCAGGGCTGGATCGAGCTGAAATCGTGGGATCACTCGATCGTTCAACCGCGTTCGGCAACCGCATCGACCGCTGGCGGTCACACGATGACGCGTTGCGAGCACGGCGACATGATTTTCACGAAGGAAATCGATTCGTCGAGCCCGCTGCTGTACCAACACGCTTCGGGCGGCACCACGTTCGACGAGGTGACGGTCCATTTCTCGCGCGCTGACGGTGAAGGCAAGCGCGTGCAGTATCTGGAAGTCAAGCTCAAGTACGTGATCATCTCGAGCATCGCTCCGAGCGTTCGCGAAGAAGGTCTGCCGCTCGAGACGTTCTCGCTGAAGTACGCAGCTGTGCAGTGGAAGCAAACCCAGCAGAAGATCGGCGGCAACCAGGGCGGCAACACGCAAGGCGCCTGGAGTCTGACGAAGAACGACAAGACCTACGCGGTCTAAGGTCGGTTGCGGCAACGGGGCGCGCAGCGTCCCCGTTGCCGTTTTCGCTGTGAACACCGGCCGATGAAACGATTCGAACCCAGTTTTCTCGACAAGCTGTTCGACGACGAACCGCACCTGCCGGCCTCGGCAGCGATGCGGCAATTGTCGCTGGACGAGCTCAAGAACACGGTCGCCCGCGACGTCGAGGCGATTCTCAACACCCGTATCGCCCACACCGAAATCGAGCTGGCCGCGCTGCCGGAATGCCAGAAGTCGGTGCTGACCTACGGGCTGAACGATTTCGCGGGGTTGAGCCTCGCGAGTCACTACGATCGCGCGTTCATCTGCAAGTCGATCCAGCAGGCCATCGCGCGCCACGAGCCGCGGCTGCAGCAGGTGCAGGTGACGTTCGAGCTGAACGAGCAGGCCACCAACGCGCTCTACTTCGCGATCCAGGCGCTGCTCGTCGTGCACCCGGCCGAGGAGCCGGTGAGTTTCGACGCGATGCTGCAGCCGTCGACGCTGCAGTATTCGGTCACGCGCGCACGCGCCGCAAGAATGCAGTAAATCATGCCGCCGAGCGGGCCGGACCGCCCGGTGGTGGATCAGGGTCCGGCAGGAAATATTGAGGTTCGGGGTCGTCGATGGAAGAATTGCTGCCGTATTACGAGCGCGAATTATCGTTTTTGCGGCGCTATTCGCGAGATTTCGCGGAACGCTATCCGAAGATCGCGGCGCGGCTCGCGCTGTCGGGCGAGCATTGCGAGGATCCGCACGTCGAGCGGATGATCGAGTCGTTCGCGCTGCTCGGCGCGCGGATCAACAAGAAGCTCGACGACGATTACCCTGAATTCACCGAAGCGCTGCTGGAAGTGCTGTATCCGCACTACCTGCGGCCGTTCCCGTCGTGCTCGATCGCGCAGTTCACGCCGGCGTCGCCCGGCCAGCAGACCGAACCGGTCGTGATCGATCGCGGCACCGAGCTGAAGAGCCGCCCGATTCGCGGCGTACAGTGCCGGTTCCGCACCGCCTACGACGTGACGCTCGCGCCGATCCGCATCTCGGAAGCCCGCTACACGCCGGTCGCACTCGCGCCGAGCGCGACGGTGCTGCCGTCGAACGCGACGGGCGTGATCTCGATCACCTTCGAATCGCTCGCTGCGCAGCTCGATCTCGGCGCGCTGAAGCTGCCGACGCTGCGCGCGCACCTGCACGGCGAGCAGTCGTTCGTCGCCGCGCTGACCGACTGCCTGTTCGTCAACGTGCTCGGCGCGTATGTCGAGCCCGAACGCAACGGCCGCTGGACCGCGCTGCGCAAGCTGCCGATCGCGCACGCCGGCTTCGACGAGGAAGACGCGCTGATCGACTACCCGGCGAAATCGCATCCCGCGTATCGCCTGCTCACCGAATACTTCGCGTTCCCCGACAAGTTCGATTTCGTCGACTTCGACATCGCGGCGATCGCGCGCGCGACGGGCCGCTGCCAGCGCGCGACGCTGCATCTCGTGCTGCAGGACGTGCGCAGCGATTCGCATGTCGCGCGGCTGCTCGAGCTGCTGACGGCGAGCCACTTCCGGCTGTTCTGCACGCCGATCGTCAACCTGTTCCGCCAGCACGGCGAGCCGATCCGCATCACGCACCGCGCGGTGTCCTACCCGGTGATCGCCGAGGCGCGGCGCGCGTTCGCGTACGAGGTGTATTCGATCGATTCGGTGAAGCTCGTCCGGCAGCAGGCGCACGAGGAATCGGTGATCGAGTTCCGGCCGTTCTATTCGCTGCATCACGGCGAATCGGCGCGGATCGGCCATTACTGGTTCGCGCGCCGCAACGACTGGGTCGCGCAGAAGAGCCCCGGCTACGAAACCGAGATCTCGATCGTCGACATCGATTTCGAGCCGACGTCGCCGCAGACCGACACGCTGAGCCTCGACCTCACCTGCACGAACCGCGACCTGCCGGCGATGCTCGCGTTCGGGCTCGAAGGCGGTGACCTGTTCCAGGAAGGCGGCGCGCAGACGAGCGGCATTTCGCTGCTGCGCCGCCCGACGCAGAGCGTGCGCTTCGAGCGCGGCCGTGCCGCGCACTGGCGGCTCGTGTCGCACCTCGCGCTCAATCACGTGTCGCTGGTCGCGCACGGCCTCGCGCCGCTGAAGGAAATGCTGACGCTGTACGACCTGCGGCGCACCGCCGTGTCGATGCGCCAGATCGACGGCCTCGTCGGCGTCGAGCAGCGCGGCGCCGTGCAGTGGCTGCCCGGCAAGCCGTTCGCGACCTTCGTGCGCGGCATCGAGATCCGCCTGACGATCGACGAGGAGCACTTCGTCGGCGCGAGCCTGGCCTCGTTCGTGCGCGTGCTCGACAGTTTCTTCGGGCTGTACGTCCACCTCAACAGTTTCGTTCAACTAGTCGTCGTGTCGAAGCGCACCGGCGAGGAGATCATCCGATGCAAGCCCCGGACCGGCGAATCGATCCTGGCGTAGTCGACGCGCTGCTCGACGAACCGCACCGCTTCGAGTTCTTTCAGGCGGTGCGCGTGCTCGAAGGGCTGTTCGCGCGGCAGGCGTCGGACGCGCCCGGCGCGTGGCGGCAGGGCGACGTGGTCGCGCAGCGCATCGAATTCCGCAACACGCTGTCGCTCGGTTTTCCGCCGAGCGAAATCGAAGGCGCGCGCTCGTTCGACGACGACGGCACCCAGCTCAAGACGGGCGAGGCGCGCGGCGCCGCGCTCGCGGCCGGCGAGCTGGGCCACGTCGAGCTGACGCCCGCGTTCTTCGGGTTGCTCGGCGCGCAGGGCGCGCTGCCGCTGCATTACACCGAACAGATCGTCGCGCGCGAGCACCTGAAGCGCGACCATGCGGCGCGCGCATTCTTCGACGTGTTCTCGAACCGCGCGACCGCGCTGTTCTATGCCGCGTGGAAGAAATACCGGCTGCCGTTCCATTACGAGCTCGACCGCGACGAGCGCT
>NZ_CAJNKE010000015.1 GCF_905232215.1 Burkholderia sp. LMG 13014 | reverse complement strand
GCTGGCTGAAACGCTGGTGAAGCGTGGCCTGCGGATCGTGTCGGGCCGTACGGAAAGCCACGTGATGCTGGTGGACTTGCGCGCGAAGAACATTACCGGCAAGGCAGCGGAAGCAGCGCTGGGCGCGGCACACATCACGGTGAACAAGAACGCGATCCCGAACGATCCGGAAAAGCCGTTCGTGACGAGCGGCATTCGCCTGGGCTCGCCGGCGATGACGACGCGCGGGTTTGGCGTGAAGGAAGCCGAGATCGTCGGCAACCTGATCGCCGATGTGCTGGAAGCGCCGGAAGATGCGGCCACGCTCGAGCGTGTGCGCGGGCAGGTTGCCGAACTGACGAAGCGTTTCCCCGTCTACGGCTGATGGTCGCGAGGTTCGGCTGCCGCAAGGCGGTCGAACCGCGTCGCTTCACGGTGCAACAAAAAACCGACTCGCGGCATTGAGCCAGCGAGTCGGTTTTTTTATCAGCCTGTTTCGAAGCCGCTTCAGGCAGTCGGATCGACATTCGCCTCGAGTTCGCGGATGCGGTCGAGATTGCGCGTGTCCTTCAGCACCGGCGGCCCCGCGAACGTGTTGCGCACGCCGAAGCCGTACCAGATCACCATCAGCACCACGACGAAACCGACGAGCACGTACAGCACCTTCTCGTTCGGCGGCTGGATACCGACATACGCGAGCACACAGGCGCCGACCAGTGCGAGTAGCGCACACGGCTTCGACCAGATCCCCAGTTGAAACGGGCCCTTGTCGGTCCACGAGCGGCCTTCGGCCAGCATCCCGGAGCCGATCGGCATCGCATACGAGATGAACAGGAACACCGCGCTGCCGGCGCTCAGCACCGAGAACGCGTCGCCGTACAGCGTGACGACGATCGCGAGCACCGCGCAGGTCCAGATCGCGGGGCCGGGCGTCCGGTGCGTCGGGCTCACGCTGCGCAGCAGCTTCGACGCCGGCAGCCCGCCGTCGCGTGCAAAGGCGTACACCATCCGCGACGTCGACATGATCGCGGCGAGCCCGCACACGTAGTTGATGAAGAACATCGCGAGCTCGAGGGTGACGCGCAACGCCCTCGGAATCGGCGCGAGGATCGCTTCGAAAAAGCCGGTGCCCTGTTTCATGCTGGCGGTCAGGTCGGGCATCACCAGCACGAACGCGCACACCATCACGTAGCCGAACACCGCTGACCAGAAAACCGACCCGATGATGCCGCGCGGCACGTTCCTGGCCGCATCGTGCGTCTCTTCCGACGTGTGCGCGGACGCGTCGAAGCCGGTGATGGTGTAGGTCACGAGCAACAGGCCGGACAGGAACGCGAGCGGCGTGGCCTGCTTCGGCCATGCACCGCCGTCGACGCCGGTGAAGTTAGTGAACGTCACCAGCCGATGCGCATCGAACGCGACCGGCGAGTAGTAGAGCAGCGACACCACCAGTGCGATCGTCACCACGAAGATGAGGTAGCCCGACAGGTCGGTGATCTTGCTCGCGATCTTGATGCCGCGCGCATTCAGGATTGCCTGCGAGATCGTGATGAACGCGATGAACGCCGTCTGGTGCCACCAGGTCAGGCTGTCCGGGCTGACGCCGAACATCGGTGCGATCAATGTCTTGAAGAATGGATCGTAGGTGCCGAAATTGATCGCGGCGATCACGAAGATCAGCCCGATCAGGTTGATCCACGCGGTCATCCACCCCCATTTGTTCCCGCCGAGGATCGCGCCCCAGTGATAGAGGCCGCCGGCCGTCGGGAAGGCGGACGCGATTTGCGACATCGATACGGCGACGATCAGCGCGAACAGCGAGCCCAGCGGCCAGCCGAGGCCGACCGATGCACCGCCCGTCGCGGAAAAGGCGAGTTGAAACGCGGTAATGCCGCCCGACAGGATGCAGATAACAGAAAACGAAACCGCGAAGTTCGAGAAACCGCTCATACGTCTCGACAGTTCCTGCGCATAGCCCATCTTGTGCAGCAGGCTTACGTCACTGTCGGTGCCTGAATCAGGCTGGAATTTTGCATCCATGGTCGCTCCGTCACGAATGTCCTGCGTGGCAGGACCGTCATCGCCGCCCGGGCCGTGCGATACGGCCCGCTCCTGGGATTCGTCGGCGGCTCGCGATGCCGTGGGGAAACCGGCAATCGCTTTCCAGTCCGATGCGTGAACGGTATGAAATCAAATCTCCCGGCTCTATCAGATTTCGGCAACGTAGTGAAATTCCGGATACGTGCACCGGATGCGGGCCGGCTGGCCCGTTTCGGCGTCCGGATGACCGGGAGCGCGACGGATGCGCCGCCGGTGCCGACAGGCGATCGCCGCCGGGAAGCGGCCCCGCACGCATGCCGAACCCGTTGGCGGCCTATTCCGCCCGCGGCTTGTCGCGTCGTGGTCCGAAGCGCGCGCGATAGTCGCGCGGCGATACGCCGACCTGCTTCGCAAACGCGCGCTGCAGCGCGTCGATACTGCCGAAGCCCGAACGTTCCGCGATCCGTTCGATTGGCCAGTCGGCCCGCTCCAGCAGCGCCTTCGCGCGCTCGACGCGCGCTGCCAGCACGTACTGCGCGGGCGACAATCCGGTCTCCTTGAGGAAATTGCGTGCAAACGTCCGTTCGCTCATGTGCATGCGGGCGGCCAGCGTGGCGACGCCGAGATCGCCGGCCGGATCGTCGGCGATCTCGGCGAGCAGGGCGCGCATGCGCGGCGTCGCGTGGGCGAGCGAGCCGAGCCCGACGCTGAACTGCGCCTGTCCGCCGGGCCGGTGCATGAACAGCACGAGTTCGCGTGCGACCGCGAGCGCGGTCGGCGCGCCGCAGTCCGCCTCGACGAGTGCCAGACACAGATCGATGCCGGCCGTCACGCCGGCCGACGTATGGAACGGCGGATCGCTCACGTAGATCGCGTCCGGTTCGATCCGCGCGCCGGGGCAGAGCGCCTGTAGCGCCGCGCACTGGTTCCAGTGCGTGGTCGCGCGCTTGCCGTCCAGCCATCCGCCCGCGGCGAGCACGAACGCCCCCGTGCAGATGCTCGCGATGCGCCGCGTGTTCGCGATTCGCGTGCGCAGCCACGGCAGCACGCCGGCTTCCGACGCCGCGTGTCGCAGCGCCGCTTCATGGCCGCCGGCCACGACGATCGTGTCGATCCGCTCCGGCAGTGCCGCGAGCGCGGCGGTACCGGCGAGGCGCAGGCCCGCGTGCGTGACGATGTCATCCCCGTGTTGCGACGCGAGCGTGAGCCGGTACGGCACGGCATGGTCGGGCAGGTAACGGTTCGCGACCGCGAACACTTCCATCGGGCCCGTGATGTCGAGCGACTGGACGCCTTCGAAGCCGACGACAACGATGTCGCGCGCCGGGCAGGTTGACTGGGACATGGCGGAAAGTGCGGTGGAGTTGTCCTTGTGACCGCGAGCATGATCCTTGTAATTTTCCGGACATGCAATCGACGGATGCGGGGGGACGATGCGGTTAGGGAAGACAGGCGGGGCGGTGCTGCTCGTGGGCGCGATGCTGGGCGCGTGTGCAGCGGGGTGGCATGTGCCCGCGATGGCGGAGGACGCACTGCCGGCCGCACAAGTGCTGACGATCGGTGCGCCGAAAGCGGGCCGCACGCGGCCGCTCGTTGCGATCGTCGCGGACAACGCTGGAACGGAGACGACCGATTTCATCGTGCCGTACGCGATTCTGAAGACGTCCGGTGCGGCCGATGTCATCGCCGTGTCGGCCGACGAAGGCGAGGTCGAACTGATGCCCGCGCTGCGCATGCTGGCCGATACGACCTTCGAACGGTTCGATGCCGCAACGCCTGCGGGGGCCGATGTCGTGATCGTGCCCGCGCTGCATCGCGCGGACAGCCCGGCCGTATTGGCGTGGTTGCGCAAGCAGGCCGCTGCCGGCGCGACGATGGTGGCGATCTGCGATGGCGCGGAAGTCCTCGCGAATGCGGGCCTGCTGCGGCATCGCACGGCGACGGCCCACTGGTATTCGCGTGATGGCCTGCGCCGCCGCTTTGCCGACACGACCTGGATCGACGATCGCCGCTACGTGATGGACGGCAACGTCATGACGACGACCGGCGTATCGGCGTCGATACCCGCTTCGCTGGCCTTGGTGAGTGCGCTGGCCGGGCCGGCAGCGGCACGCGAGACGGCGCGGCGCGTCGGCGCGCAGTCATGGAGCGACGTTCACGACGGCCGCCGGTTTGCGTTGACTGCGCGTGCGGTGGCCGTCGCGTTGACGAATCGCGTCGCGTTCTGGCGGCACGAGACGTTCGATCTTCCGGTCGAAAACGGGTTTGACGAGCTTCCGGTTGCGTTGACTGCCGACGCGTGGGCGCGAACCTGGCGCAGTGACGTCGTCGCGACGGCGGACGCGCGCGTGATCGCGTCAAGGCACGGGCTGCGGTTGCTGGCGCAGCCGCCGAATGTCCGTCACGCGCGCGTGACGATGCCGGCCGGTCGGCGTGGCGAATCGGTGCTTCCCGGCGTGCTCGGCGACATCGCGGCCCGCTACGGCGAGGCGACATCGGGCTGGGTCGCGCTGCTGCTGGAGTATCCGAAGTAGCGGCCGTCGTGCGCGACGCTCACTTCACCCATTCTGCGAGCGCCGGATCGGGGTAGGGCAGGAGATCCCGCGACTCGGTGGGCTCGGCTGCCCATTTCGTCCCGTTCCAGTGGAAATCGGCCTGCGTTTCCGTCCCGTGGCCGTTCGCGTGGATGACCAGCGTGCAGGCCGCCTGGCCCGGGTAAGTCGGGTTTTTCGCGCCGATGCAGGACCCGAGAATCACCATGACGTCGCCGAGGCCGAACCGCTCCTGCATCGCGTAGGTCGCGTCGAAGTCCGAGAGCCGGTCCGGTACCGGCGTCGCGTCGCACGCGGCGACGCTCGCGGCAAGCAGCAGCGCGGCGGCCCGGCTGGCACGCCGCCAGGTGCACGGGGTGTTGGCTGAACGGGCATCAGCGTCGGCGCGTTTTCCCGCGCGGGAATTCGACGGGCAGGGCATTCGGAGGTCGGGTGACGGACACGAAGGCCATTGTGACGGATTTCACCGACACCCGGGCTGACCCGATCGAAGCCTGAGTGAGCGACGTATTCGCGTCACACCGCCGACGCGAAGATCACGCGTGGTCCGTCGCAAACAGCGCTTCCCAGCCGAGAAACGCGCCAAGCGGAATGATGTCCCAGTCGATCAGCCCGGCCTTCGCCAGCGGAAACTCGCGCAGCGCTTCGCGGGCGCTTTCGATCGAATCGCACTCCGCCATGATCGCGACGCCGGGGCGATCCTGACGGAAGTAGATATCGCGGACGATCCCGCGCTTGAGCAGTTGCCAGCCGTAGCGCACTTCGTCGAGCAGATGCGGCTGATACGTGTCCGGGCTGGCGCCGGGCAGCGGGACGTCGAGGCACAGCAGTCTCATGGCGATTTCCTGGCGAACGGTGTGCCGCTTACGCGCCGGCCGCGAGCCGCGACGCCAGTTCGGCGACACGCTGCCCGAGATGCGCGGCGGTTTCGAGGTCGCTTGCGATCGGCGACAGTTCCGGCGACACGTCGTCGGACTGCGCCATCGCGCCGAGCCAGCCGCCGATCCGGTTGCGCTCGTTCGCCGCGGTGCCGGCGAACAGGTCGAGCCCGACCCAGATCATCCCGTGCTGCGCCGCGAACAGCGTCATCGTCATCAGCGAGTTCAGCTTGTCGCCGTGCTGCGCGCCGGAGTTGGTGAAACCGGCCGCGATCTTGTTGCGCCAGGTTTGCGGAATCCACGCAGGGCGCGTCGAGTCTTCCATGAACTTCTTGAGCCGCGAACTGATCGAGCCGTTGTACGTCGGCGAGCCGAAGATGATCGCGTCGCTCTCGGCGAGCGCCTCCCACGGAATCGCGCCGTCGGCGACCGCGACGAGCCGGACTTCCGCGCCGGGAACGCGACGCACGCCTTCCGCGACGGCTTGCGCCTGTCGCTCGGTGTGACCGTGACCGCTGTCGAAAACGATGGTGGCAAGCATGGGCATTCCTTTGCAGTTCGTTGAACGATGGCCGCATTGTGGGCAGCGCGGGTCGCAACCGGAAGTTGGGTCCGGGTTGAGTCGCTCTCAACTTCAGGTTGATAATCGGCGCCAGGCGAAGGTGTACCTTGCGACGTGTCGATCGAAGGAGGCTGCTTTGGATGTGTCACAACGCACGCGGGCGATCCTGTCGTTCGTGCATGCGGCCGACGGCGGCAGCTTTGCGGCGGCCGGCCGCATGCTCGGCATCACGTCGGCCGCGGTCAGCAAGAACGTCGCCGGCCTCGAGCAGGCGCTCGGCGTGCGGCTGATGAACCGCACCACGCGCACGCTGAAGCTCACCGACGAAGGCAGCGTGTTCCTGCGTGAGGCGCGGGTCGCACTGGACGCGCTCGATGCGGCGGTCGACAGCATCGTCGCGCAGCGGCTCGGGCCGCAAGGGCGCGTACGCATTTCGACCAGTGCCGCGTTCGGGCGCGAGCATCTGCAACCGGTGCTGCCCGGATTGCTGGCGCGTTACCCCGGTTTGTCGGTGGAAGCCGATTTCGACGACCGGATCGTCGACGTCGTGCGCGACGGCTACGACATCGTCATCCGCGGCGGCAACATCCACGATTCCGCGCTGGTGTCGAGGCCGGTCTTTCGGATGAATACGGTGCTGGTTGCGTCGCCCGCGTACCTGGCGCGTCACGGCATTCCGCGAGCGCCGGACGAACTCGGTACGCACCGGCTGATCGCGCGCCGGTTTCTTGGCGGCGCGGTCGCGACATGGAGCTTCAGGATGCGTGGCGGGAGCATCGTGGCGGTCGATCCGGGCGAAACGGCGCTGCTGACGTTCTCCGCGCCGGAGGCCGTGCTGCAGGCCGCCCGTGATGGCCTGGGCATCGCGCAGGTCGGGGTGCACCTCGCGTGGGCGCATCTGCGCGCCGGCTCGCTGAAGGTGCTGCTGCACCGCCATCATTTGCCCGGTACCTACGAAATGGCGATGCAGTATCCGCATCGCGCATTGAAGGCGTCGCGCGTACAGGCGACGGTCGACTACCTGCTCGATGCGTTTGCCGCGAACGAGAGCCTGCATGTGCCGTTGAAGGCGCTGGATGCATATGGCGCGTGAGGGCGACGCGTCCGCCGAGCGCCGGCATCAACGCGCAATTACCGTCATCCTGAACGGCCCGCCGTTCGCCGCCGCATGCGCGACTGCGTCGTTCGCGTCGTCGAGCGTGAACCGCGTCACGTCGAAATGTCCGAGATCGAGCAACCCGCCGCGGACGAGCCCCGCCATCAGCGTCACGGCTTCGGTCGGGTACATCCACTTGCCGCGCAGCGTGATGTCGTTGCGCATGATCCACGGGTACGGCAGCTCCAGCCCTGCACCGCCGAGCATGCCGACGCCGCCCATCAGCACCACGCGCCCGTAGGGCCGTACCGCCATTACCGCGGCGCGTACCGTCGTCGCCGGCACCGACGGCGGCATCAGGTCGATCACGCAGTCGATCGGCCCCGGTGCGGCCTGCTGCATGCTGGTGCGATCCGTGGCTTCGTCCCCGGTCAGCTCGACGATGCGCACGCGTTCGCCGAAGCGGCGCGCGAGATCCGCGAGCACACCCGCATTGCGGCCGGGCGCGACCACGCACCGCGCGCCCATCGCCAGCGCCACCGCGATGCATGCGCTGCCGAAGTGGCCGGTCGCGCCGCTCACGAGCACGATCTCGCCCGCGCGCAGATCGGACGCGAGCAGCCCGCCGTACGCCACGAGCAGCGTATTGAGCGCACACCAGCGCGCGGCGTCGGCCGGTGCGAGATCGCCGATGCGTACCGCGTTCTCGGTCGGCACGCGCACCCGTTCGGCAAACGGTCAGGGCAGAAGGTGTTCGCGCATGCACAACGTGGCGCGCAGCGCTATGAATACGCGACGTTCCAGGCAAACGACGATCCCGCGCTGAAGCTGGCGATCTATACGCCGGTGAGCGGGGATGAGGGGGACTGAGGTGACTTCAATCGCCGCCGGCATCCGGCGGCCGTGCATCGAAGTATCTGCTTCGTGCGCGAACGCCGGGGGCGGAGCGTAACGGGGCGGTGTTCCCGGTCAGGCCGAGGTCGTGGCCGTGCGCCGGGCGGACCAGCGATTCCACAGCAGGCCGGAGCGGCTGCCGCTGCGGCAGTATGCGAGCACCGGCTTCTGCAGCGTGTCGACCAGCGCACCGAATGCGTCGATCTCCGCCTCGCCGATGCGGTCGCGCTCGACCGGCAGGTAGCGTGCTTCGAGGCCCAGTTCGCGGGCCGCCGCGGCGATTTCATCGAACGCCGGGTGTGCGTCGCCTTCGCCGTCGGGCCGGTTGCAGATGACCGAACGGAAGCCGGCATTGCGGATCGCCTTCAGGTCGGCCGGCGTGATCTGCCGCGACGCGGAGAAGCCGTTCGCTGCCGTCGCGCGACACTGTTCGATCGCCTGGCGGAAACAGGTGATCGCGAAGTCGACATCCTCCTCCGTCGTGAAGCGGCCGAAGCTCACGCGCACGGTGCGGCCAGCCGTCTCAGCATCGAGGCCGATCGCGGTCAGCACGTGGGACGGCGCGCCGCTGGTCGAGTTGCATGCGGACGTCGACGACACGGCGAGCGCTTCGCCGAGCATGAACGGGAAGAAGCCCGGCGCATTCACGGTCAGGCTCAACGTGTGCGGGATCCGGCGTGCCGTGGCCGCGTTTTGCGTGACATCGCCGAGTGCGACCAGTGCGTCCGTCAGGCGGGCGCCAAGTGCCGCGATGCGTGCAGCTTCGCCATCGAGCTTTTCAGCGGCCAGTTCGCATGCAACGCCCATGCCGACGATCTGATGCGTCGCGAGCGTCCCGGAACGCAAGCCGCGTTCATGCCCGCCGCCGTGAATCTGCGGCGCGATCCGGTCCGCGATGTCGCGGCGGACGAACAGCGCGCCGATGCCCTTCGGGCCGTACACCTTGTGCGCGGACATCGACAGCATGTCGATGCCGAGCGCGCGCACGTCGATCGGCGTCTTGCCGAGTGCTTGCGCGGCGTCGACGTGGAGCAGCGCGCCCGCGGCATGCACGATGCGCGAGATTGCGCCAATATCGGTCAGCGTGCCGAGTTCGTTGTTCACGAGCATCAGCGACACGAGGCCCGTATCGGGGCCGATGGCGGCGGCGACCGCGTCGGCGGTGATTTCGCCGTCGCGGGTGGGCGTCAGGAACGTGACCGACGCGCCGTGCTTCGCCAGGTTCGCCATCGTGTCGAGAATGGCCTTGTGCTCGATGCGGCTCGTGATCAGGTGGCGCTTGCCGGTCGCGTTTTCCGCGTAGCCCTTCAGCGCGAGGTTGTTCGATTCCGTGGCACCCGACGTCCAGACGATCTCGTCGGCGTCCGCGCCGATCAGCGCGGCGACTTGCGCGCGTGCCTGCTCGACCTTGTCTTTTGCCAGCCGGCCGGCGGCGTGCGAGCTCGATGCCGGGTTGCCGAAGATGCCGTCGAAGCCGAGGCAGGCCGTCATCGCTTCGATCACGCGCGGATCGGCGGGCGTCGTGGCCGCGTAGTCGAGGTAGTGCAGCGTGGTGGTGTCGCTCATGTCCTTCTCATACTCTTTTCTTTCGGAATGGAAGAAATGATACGGGGGACAGGCGGGAAAAAGGATCCAAAGTTGGTCGTGTATTCAGCTTGATATGGAATAACGTTTTATCTGAATGTGGATTGGGGGAATTTATTTTCTGACGGCGGGCAGAGACGATTTCCGTGTCCGAAGCCCATTTTGCGAGGGATTGTCGAGATGCAGTATGAACTGACGACGTTGTCGTGTTTGCTGCTGGAGCAGGATGCCGTTTCCGCGGGTGCGCATCGATGGGTAACGGATCCTGGGGCCGCGGGGCGTCTCCTCGGCGCATGGCGTTCGGAAATCGGCGAATTGGGGCAGATCGTCGTGTTGCGAGGCTTCGACGATAGCGACGCACTGCAGCACGAGCGCCGTCGCGCGTTGATGAGCGGCGGGCCGTTCAATATCGGCGGTGACGACGTGGGTCTCAGCATGGAAACCTACGAACTTTTTCCGTTCCTGCCCGCGATCGAGCCGGCGAAACTCGGCAGGTTCTACGAATTTCGCCGCTATTGGCTCAAGCCGGCCGGGATCGCGCCGACGATCGCCGCGTGGGAGCAGGCCGTCGGCCCGGCCGAAGCCTATACGTCTCATCTCGTCGCGAACCTGTACGCGATGGATGGCCCGCCTCGCATTGCCCATCTCTGGGGATTCTCGAGCCTGGAGGAGCGCATGGCATTGCGAGCGCGCCACTATGCCGAAGGGCTTTGGCCGCCCAAGGGCGGACCGCAGCAGATCGAGCGGGCCACGTCGACGATTTGCCTGCCGGAGGCGTGGTCTCCGCTGTGTTGAATTTTCAATGAATCGCCAATGAGACCGCCCCGCCCCGTGCTGCCGAGGGCAGCACGATGCGAAGGCAGGTGCCGTATCGATTGCCCGGGAGCGGCTGGCTTGCCGCGCTTCGCGGCGAAGCTGCGGAAAGCCCGCCACTGCCGGGACGTTCTCGAATAGCTGTTAGCCGTGTTCATGCGGCGAATTGCCGATACTTCGATGTCTATGAGGGATTCCCCCGTGACACGCGAATGAGGGCTGCTTCAACGCCGCCACCGTTCGCTCCGCGCTTCTCCGTCGATGCTTTCCGCTTATCGCTCGCGATTATTTGCGTTTCGCGAATGGCGCGTTCGCCGGTTGTTCCATACCCGATTGGCGGCCTTGCACCTATCGTGGTGACGTCGGCTGACTGAATTCCGCGCCTCGAACCGGAACGCCAGCCGGCACTTCCTTGCGATTCGCGTCGCACACAAAAGACATCGGACCTGGCTCATGCGCAGGCGCTCCGGCGCGCGCAGGCGACCCTGTGTCCACGGAGACGGACATGAAAGCAAACGAGTGGGATACCTCATACGAGTGGAAGGCGGTCACGCTGCTGGCACTCGGCTTCGGGCTGGTCGGCCTCGATCGCTGGCTGATCGCGCCGCTGTTCCCGTCGATCATGAAGGACCTCAACCTGACCGCGCAGGACGTCGGCAACTGCATCGGCGTGCTCGGCCTGTCGTGGGGCATCTTCGCGGCGCTGATGGGCGGCATCTCCGACAAGATCGGCCGCAGGAAGGTGCTGATCCCGGCCATCATCGCGTTCTCGCTGCTGTCGGGCTTCTCGGGGCTCGCGGGCGGGCTGCTCGGGCTGATGGCGATTCGCGGCCTGATGGGCGTGGCCGAAGGCTCGTTCTGCCCGACCAGCTTCGCCGCGACGGCCGACGCATCGCATCCGCGGCGGCGCGGGCTGAACCTCGGCCTGCAGCAAAGCGGCTTCGCGCTGTTCGGGCTCGCGCTGTCGCCGATCATCGCGACGCAGCTGCTCGGGTTCGTATCGTGGCGCTGGGTCTTTGCGCTCGTCGCCGTTCCCGGCCTGATCCTCGGCGCGATCATGTTCTTCGTCATCCGTGAGCCGAAGGTCACGCAGGCCGTCGCGTCGGAGCATGCACCGGCGTCGCTCGGCCATGTGCTCAAGAGCCGCAACATCCTCGTGGCGATGGCCGCCCTGTGCTGCGCGATGACGGGCGTCTTCGTGCTCGGCGCGCTGCTGCCGCTGTACCTGACCGACTACCTGGCGCTCGGCACGCAGAAGATGGGCCTCGTCGTGTCGGCGATCGGCTTCGGCGGTTTTCTCGGGCAGTTCGGCTTGCCGGGCTTGTCCGACCTGGTCGGCCGCCGCCTCGCGAGCATCGTCGGCTTCGCGGGAACGGCCGTGATGCTCTACATCTTCCGCGGCCTCGGCCCGCAGCCGCTCGCGCTGTTCGGGGTCCTGTTCGTCGCGTCGTTCTTCACGCTCGGGCTGGTGTCGCTGCTGTCCGGCCCGGTGGCGACCGAGGCCGCCCCGATCGGGCTCGTGTCGACGTCGATCGGCGTGGTGGTCGGGGTCGGCGAGATCTTCGGCGGCGGCATCGCGCCGGCGATGGGCGGCTACGTCGCCGCACACTTTGGCATCCAGAACATTCTGTGGCTGCCGATGGGCGCGGTCATGCTGGGCATCGTGGTCAGCCTGCTGCTGAAGGAAACCGCGCCGGCGGTGCTGCAGCGTCGCGTGGCCGTGCGACCGGAACTGGCGGCCGGCGAGCAATCGCGGTAAGGCCCGCGCCGGCAGGGCGGCGCATGCGGGATCGGGTGTCATCGGCGATTGACATCGATTGGGGGACACAGTGACGCGTCCCGCATGACACAGCCCGCTATCCGCCCGGGTAGACTGCCGGTTTCGCTGTCGAAAAAGGGCGCGGTATGGACCGGTTTCTGAGCATCGAAGCATTCGTCAGGGTCGCGGAGGCGAGCAGCTTCGCCGAGGCGGCACGGCAGCTCGGCGTGACCAGCTCGGTCGTGACGAACCGCATCCAGCAGCTCGAGAAGTTCGTCAACGCGCCGCTGTTCCATCGCAGCACGCGCCACGTGCGCCTGTCGGAAGTGGGCGAGGCGTTCTATCGCGAGTGCGCGGAGGTGGTGGGGCGCGTCAACGAGTTGACGGACCAGATGCGCGAGCTTCGCGCGACGCCGACCGGGCGGCTGCGCATCCAGGTGCTGCCCGGTTTCGCCCTCGATCACTTCGGCGCGCCGCTGATGGAATTCAACCGGCGCTACCCGGGCATCCAGCTCGACGTCATCGTCAACGACCGTGTCGTGGATCCTGTCGAAGAAGGGTTCGACATCGCGTTCCAGATCTTTCCGCCCATCTCCGAGTCGCTGATCGAACGGCGGCTGTTCACCGTCAGGCGCCTCTTCTGCGCGTCGCCCGCCTACCTCGATGCGCATGGTGCGCCACAACATCCGCGCGACCTGCTGCAGCACACCACGGCGCTCTATTCGGGCTATCCGTCGCGCAACCGCTGGACGATGACGCGCGGCGACGAGGTCGTCGAAATGGAGCTGCCCGGCATGATCCGTTCGAACTCCGTGCACCTGCTGCGCGAGTACGCGCTGTCGGGCGGCGGCGTCGTGTGCCTGCCGACGCTCGTGGCGAGCGAGGCGCTCGTCGCGGGCCGGCTGGTGCCGATCCTGACCGACTACCAGCTCGCGCCGCTGAGCTTTGCCGCGGTTTATCCCGCCACGCAGCGACAGGCGTTGAAGGTGAAGGCGCTGGTCGAATTCCTCGCGGAAACCATCGGCGACGAACCCCCGTGGGATCTTCCGCTGCTGGCGCGCGGCTGGGTGCGTTGAACCGCACGGATTATTCGCGAAACGCAAATGCCGTAGTCGCCATCCCGTGCCTTGTTGCGGGGGGGCCTTGCCCCTAGAGTTGAATCCAACAAGCGGTTCAACTCAGGAGACAGAAATGACCGACACGGCATTCCACACCGTCTTTGGCTCGCTCGACCGTTACCGGAAGGGCGAGATCGAAATCACCAGCGGCAGCGCCCGCCACTACGCCTTCTCGAACGTCTTCGAGGTGGCATCGAAGTCGGCCCCTTATGAAAAGGTCGTCGCCGGCAAGAACCTCGAATACGTGATCGAAGTGCTGCGGACCGATGGCCAGTCGCCGTGGTTCGCCTGCGCGCACGACGAGTTCGTGATCCAGATGGATGGCGAAGTCCGGATCGAATTCATCAAACTCGATACGCCGCCGAAATCGGGGCGCGGCACCGTGAGCGCCGGCACCGAGCCGGCCGGCCGCAAGATGGGCTACGTCGTGCTGCGCCAAGGCCACCAGGCGCTGCTGCCGGCCGGCTGTGCGTACCGCTTCGCCGCGAGTCAGCCGGGCGTCGCACTCGTGCAGACCGTCCTGGGCGAGCTGTCCGTGGAGAAGTGGGCCGAGATCTGCCTGCACTGATTCGACCGACCTCATTCGACTATTCCAGGAGACACGTTATGGCCACCCTCGACACCCTCGACCTTTCCGCGGGCTTTGCCGCCGATCTGGTGCAAGCCTCCGAAGCCGATGCCGTTACCGGCTACCGCCGCTTCCGGCTCGGCGAATTCGAATTCCAGCGCGACGAATATTTCGTGAAGATCTGCTGGCCCGCGAAAGGCCAGACGCGCACGCATGCGATGCCGGCTGACGCGTTCCTGCGCGCGATGATGCGCGACGTGGCGTGGGGCTTCTTCTACGGCTGGGTGAACTTCGACCACGTGTTCGGCACGCGCAATCACTACGGCAAGGTGGACATGTATGCGGGCACCTTCAACGGCATCCTGAAGGACGCCGGGGTCGACTACACCGAGACCTTCGACACGCCCACGATCATGGCGACCTTCAAGGCGATGCTGCACGACTGGACGAACGAGGGCTTCGACCCGTTCGCGGCGCCGGAGGAAACGGGCACGGCGTTCGGACGCAAGCATGGCGAAAACGGTTCGGCGATCGAGCGCACCCGTATCGCGACGCGCCGCATGCCGGGCCTCGAAGGCGACTCGCCGCTGCGCGACGACCTGCCGGTCAACCGCGCGTTCGTCGATGTCGCGCAGGACGAACCGGAAGTGCATGTCGAGCCGGGCTTCGAAGGCGAGCTGCACGCGTTCAACCTGTTCAAGTACCTGTCGCGCTCGGACGTCACGTGGAATCCGTCGGTCACGTCGGTGTGCGGGCGCAGCCTGTTCTGCCCGACCACCGAGGAATTCATCCTGCCGGTGTTCCACGGCAACGACCGTGTCGAATGGTTCCTGCAACTGTCCGACGAAATCGTGTGGGACATCGGCGACAAGAACACCGGCGCGCCGCGCGCACGCGTGACGATGCGCGCCGGCGACATCTGCGCGATGCCTGCCGACATCCGGCATCAGGGCTATTCCACGAAGCGGTCGATGCTGCTGGTCTGGGAAAACGCGACGCCCGACCTGCCGCAGCGCTACGAGAGCGGCGAGCTCGCGCCGTATCCGATCGCGTTCTGAGCGGCGCTTCCGCTCCCGCTCCCGCTCCCGCTTCCGCTTCTGCAATACACCGAGGACGATTCATGCAAACCCAACTCTTCATCGACGGGCGCTTCGTTGACGCCGTCGACCGCGGCACGATCGACGTGCTGAACCCGCACGACGGCTCCGTCATCACGAAGATCGCGGCAGCCACCGCGGCCGACGTCGATCTGGCCGTCGAAGCCGCGACCCGCGCGTTCCCCAAGTGGTCGGCCCTGCCGGCCGCCGAACGCGGCCGGGTGCTGCTGCGCCAGGCCGACGCGATCGAGGCCAACGCGGACGAGCTGGCGCAGCTCGAATCGCTGGACACCGGCCACCCGATCCGCGATTCGCGCTCGCTCGACGTACCGCGCACGGCCGCCTGCTTCCGCTATTTCGGCGGCATGGCCGACAAGCTGCAAGGCTCGGTGATTCCGGTCGAAACCGGCTTCCTGAACTACGTGCAGCGCGCGCCGATCGGTGTCGTCGGCCAGATCGTGCCGTGGAATTTTCCGCTGATGTTCACGAGCTGGAAGATGGGCCCGGCGCTCGCCGCCGGCAACACCGTGGTGCTCAAGCCGTCGGAAATCACGCCGCTGTCGACGCTGCGCATCGTCGAGCTGATGGCCGAGGTCGGGTTCCCCGCGGGGGTCGTCAATATCGTCCCCGGCTACGGGCATACGGCCGGCCAGCGGCTCGCCGAACATCCGGGCGTCGGCAAGATCGCGTTCACGGGATCGACGGCCACCGGCCGCCGGATCGTCGAAGCGTCGCAGGGCAACCTGAAGCGCGTGCAGCTCGAACTGGGCGGCAAGGGCGCCAACATCGTGTTCGACGATGCCGATCTCGACGCCGCCATCAACGGCGCGGCGTGGGCGATCTTCCACAACCAGGGGCAGGCGTGCATCGCCGGCTCGCGTCTGGTGCTGCACGAGCGCATCGCGGATGCGTTCCTCGAGCGCTTCGTTGCGTTGGCCGCGTCGATTCGCATCGGCAACCCGCTCGACGCCGATACCGAGATGGGGCCGCTGACGTCGAAGCAGCACCTCGATCGCGTGCTGTCGTTCGTCGACGTCGCGCGCGAACAGGGTGGCCGCGTGCTCACGGGCGGCAGTGCGCCGCAGGATCCGGCGCTCGCCAACGGCTACTACGTGCGCCCGACGGTCATCGAGGCAAAGAGCGCGGCAGACCGCGTCGCGCAGGAGGAAGTGTTCGGCCCGTTCGTTACGGTGCTGCGCTTCGGCAGCGACGACGAGGCGCTGGCCATTGCCAACGCGACCGAATACGGGCTGGGCAGCGGCCTCTGGACGAAGGATCTCTCGCGGGCACACAAGATGGCATCGCAGATCAACGCGGGCATGTGCTGGATCAACTGCTACAAGCGCGTCAATCCGGGCAGCCCGTTCGGCGGCGTCGGCCAGTCGGGCTACGGCCGCGAGATGGGCTTCGAGGCCATGCACGACTACACGGAAGCGCGGTCGGTGTGGGTCAACGTCGACGGCAAGGTGCCGCCGCACTTCAAGCGCTGAGGTTCGCGATGGATCGCTTCGTCTATCAGGGCACCCCTTCCCGCGTGGTGTTCGAATGGGGCGCGCTCGACAGGCTGCCGGACGAGCTGTCGACGCTCGGCGCCCGCCGCGCGCTGATCCTGTCCACGCCCGAGCAGCGGCCGCTCGCCGAGCGCGTGGAGGCGATCCTGGGTGAGCGTGCGGCCGGCATCTGCGCGCAGGCGGTCATGCACGTGCCGGTCGAGGTCGCGCATGCGGCGCGCGAGATGGCCGGCGAGCTGGACGCGGACTGCTGCGTCGCGATCGGCGGCGGGTCGACGATCGGGCTCGGCAAGGCCATCGCGCTCGAATCGGTGCTGCCGATCCTGGCCGTGCCGACGACGTATGCCGGCTCGGAGATGACGCCGATCTTCGGGCTCACGGAAGGCCGGCTGAAGCGCACCGGGCGCGACGCACGCGTGCTGCCGCGGACGGTGCTCTACGACCCGTCGCTGACGTTGTCGCTGCCGCCGGACATTTCGGCGGCATCGGGCATCAATGCGATGGCGCATGCCGTCGAGGCGCTCTATGCGGAAGACGCGAACCCGGTGATCAGCCTGATGGCCGAAGAATCGATCCGCGCGCTCGGCGCGGCGCTGCCCGTGGTAGTGCGCGATCCGGGGAACCGCGAGGCGCGCAGCCGCGCGTTGTACGGCGCATGGCTCGCGGGTACCTGCCTGGGCGCGGTCGGCATGGCGCTGCACCACAAGCTGTGCCATACGCTCGGCGGCACCTTCAACCTGCCGCATGCGCAGACGCACGCGGCGACGCTGCCGCACACCGCGCACTACAACCACGCTGCCGCGCCCGATGCGCTGCGCCGCGTGGCGCGCGCATTGGGCGGGAGCGACGCAACCGAAGCCGGCCCGCTGCTGTTCGCGCTGAACGCGCAGCTCGGCATCGCGCCGGCACTGGCCGACCTCGGGATGCCGGAGGCGGGTCTCGACGAAGCGGCCGACCTTGCGTGCCGCAATCCGTATGCGAATCCGCGGCCGATCGAACGCGCGGCGATTCGCGCGCTGCTTCAGCACGCATGGGAAGGGCGTGCGCCGCAATGAACGGCCCGACGCGTCAACGGAGACAGAGATGAGCGACGACCACCATGACGACGACGCCAGGCTGACCGGGCAGGTCGTCGCCAGCTTCGACGGCACGCCGAGCCCGCGCCTGCGCGCGCTGATGCAGAGCCTCGTGCGGCATCTTCACGCGTTCGTGCGCGAAACGGAGCTGACGGAGGCGGAGTGGATGGCCGCGATCCGCTTCCTGACTGAAACGGGGAAGCGGTGCGACGACGCGGTGCGACAGGAGTTCATCCTGCTGTCGGATACGCTCGGCGTCTCGATGCTGGTCGATGCGATCAACCATCGCTTCGCGACCGGCGCGACGGAAACGACCGTGTTCGGCCCGTTCTACATCGACGGGATGCCCGAGCGCGCGTATGGCGAGAACATGGCGTTCACGCCCGGTGTGCCGGCGGTCGTGCGCGGCCGGGTGCTGACCACCGACGGCAAGCCGGTGGCGAACGCAGTGCTCGACGTGTGGCAGACGGCGGAAAACGGCATGTATTCCGGCCAGGATACGGCGCAGCCGCACGGCAACCTGCGCGGCCGCTACCGCACCGACGCCGAAGGCCGCTATGCGATCACGACGATTCTGCCGATCAGCTATCCGATTCCGACCGACGGCCCGGTCGGGAAGATGCTCGAGGCCACCGGCCGACATCCGTGGCGGCCCGCGCATCTGCACTTCATGATCGACGCGCCGGGCTGCCGTACGCTCGTGACGCATCTGTTCGACGAGGACGATCCGTATCTGAAGTCGGATGCCGTGTTCGGCGTGAAGCCGTCGCTGATGGTGGCGTATCGCCGGTGCGACGCGGATGACGCGCTCGCCCGTCAGTTCGGCCTGACCGGCCCGTATCGCGAAGTGACGTACGACTTCGTCCTCGACCGGAGCTGACTGTCATGGCGCGATTCTTTGCGGTGTTTGCGACGGACCAGCCGGGCATGCGCGACGTGCGCGATCGCGTGCGGCCGAGTCATCGGACTTACCTGCGCTCGGCCGACCAGCACGGCGTGGTGGTGCGGCTCGGCGGCCCGACGCTGGACCCGCACGGCGACGCGATGAACGGCACGCTGCTCGTCGTGGAGGCGGACGACATTCAGGCGGTGATGCAGTTCATCGGCAACGATCCGTATGTGAAGGAAGGGCTGTTTTCGCGCGTGGAAGTGCGGCCGTGGGACTGGAGCCTCGGTAACCCCGAGCAGCGAGTGTGAGACATGGACGCACGACAACTCTGCCGGTTTTCCGATGTGCCCGACGGCGGCGCGCGGGTCGTCGATGAAGCCTGCATCGGACGTCCCGTGATCGTGGTGCGACGCGGCGAGCAGGTATGGGCGTACGTGAATCGTTGTCCGCACTTCTCGGTGCCGCTCGATTTCATACCGGGCAGCGTGTCCTGTTACCGGTCGCAGGTATTGATGTGCGCCCATCACAGCGCGCTGTTCCGGTTCGACGATGGCGTGTGTATCGACGGGCCTTGTTCGGGATCGGCGTTGGAGGCCGTGGTTGTCGAGGTGGACGCCGCTGCCTGGATCATCTATCGGGGCGCTTGATTCGAGGGCTTCGATGCGTATGGGCGGGGCCGGTCGATACGGCGGTAATCGTATTGATCAATCAGTAAGACTAATCATATTGAATGTGTCGTTCGTTCGACACCGGAATGAAGGCGATTTCTTGTGAAGCATCGAGCGAGCACCTGCCACGTAGCGGGTGGCAGCCTCGCATTTTCATAAAAAAGACGGAGACACAATGAAACTCAGGTTTGGAGCAGTGGCGATTCTCGCCGTGGCGCAGGGCGCATGGGCGCAGAGCAGCGTGACGATGTTCGGTCTGATCGACGCCGGCATCTCTTATGTCAGCAACGAGGGCGGCGGAAAGAACGCCAAGTTCGACGACGGCATCTACGCGCCCAATCTCTTCGGCTTTCGCGGGACGGAAGATCTCGGTGGCGGATATCGCGCGACGTTCGCGCTCGTGAACCAGTTCTCGATGGCGAACGGCAGCATCATCGGGACGGGGATTTTCGGGCGCAACGCATACGTCGGCCTCGAAAGCGACCGGTTCGGCAGCATCACGCTGGGCAATCAGTACGATTTCATGGTGGATTCGCTGTTTTCGAAGAACAACGCGATTTCACGGGATATCTCGGGGCTGTACGGCTTCCGGAATGGCCCGTTCCAACGTCTCGCGCTTCCCGGTAATCCGACCGGTGCATTCGATTGGGATCGCACGGCGGGCAGCAAACCGATCGCGAATTCCGTCAAGTACAGTTCGCCGACGGTGTCGGGTTTTTCCGGTGGCGCGATGTATGCGTTCGGCGGGGTGGCCGGGTCGGTCGGCGCGGACAATGCGGTCAGCGCCGGGTTGAACTACGACATGGGGCCGTTCGGTGTGGGCGCGGCCTACACGAACGAAAAGTACGGCCCCGCGCCCGGCGTGCCGTCCACAAGTGTGCGCAACTGGGGCGTCGGGATGCACTACGACTTCGGTGTCGTGACCGCGAATGCGCTGATGACCACCGTGCACAATTCCTTCAACGACGCCGGGGTGTGGATGGCCGAAGCGGGCGGGCTGTGGCACGTCAGGCCGGATGTCGTGCTGGGTGCGAAGTACATGTACATGAAGGGCAATGAAGCGGTGAACAACAACCACGCTCACCAGGTCAGCGTGGCGCTTCAATACCTGTTTTCGAAGCGGACGATGGTGTATGTGTCGGCGGACTACCAGCGTGCGAACAACGGCGCGAATGCGCAGGTCAACGGCGTGCTGGATCCGAACGGGGCTTCGAGCTCCGCGACCCAGACGGTGGCGCGGATCGGCTTGCATACGGTGTTCTGACAGGGCGGGCGGAACGGGCATCCCGTTCCGCGTTGCCTTGTGCCGGTGGGCTACCTGGCAGGTGCGGCGGCCGTCTTCGCGTGGTCCTGCTCCGCCGCCAGCGCGGCGTCGGCCGCTTGCGCGCGCTGGATCGCCGGACGCGCGAGGATGCGGTCGATGTACGCGCGCACCGTCGGTGTCTCGGGCATCAGCTTGAACATCGTGATCCAGTGCAGCGCCGCGCCCCACAGTACATCGGCGGCGGTAAAGCGCTCCCCAAGCAGATACGGCCCCTTGGCCAGTTGCGTCTCGATCGCGTTGACGACGGTATCGAAGTCGCCATAGGGCGACGTGGAGTACGGTGCGAGCGGGCGGTTCATCGCGCGATCGACGACGGCCGGCTCGAAGCACGAACCGTAGAACACCATCCAGCGCAGATACGGTCCGCGCAGCGCATCGCCTGCCGCCGGCGACAGACCGGCTTCCGGATACAGCTCCGCCGCATACAGGTAGACGGCGGCCTGTTCGGTGACGATCACGTCGCCGTGGCGCAGTGCGGGAACCTTGCCCATCGGGTTGGTGCGCAGGTAGTCGGGGTCGTGATGCTTGCCGCTCGACAGGTCGAACGTGTGCAGTTCATAGTCAGCGCTCAGCTCTTCGAGCAGCATGCGGGCGCCGGCCGATCGGCTGCGCGGCGCGTGGTAGAGGATCAGGTGACGGTCTGGTTGCATGGCGGGCTCCGGAATGCGGTCGGGGAGAGGGCGCCCAATGTAGGACGTCCGGACACCGTTGTCTTGGAAAAATCCGCTGTGGCGGTGCATCATCGTGACATCGCCGCTACCGTCCACATCATGTCCGACTTGCGCAAGGTGACCGATACCCCGAAGGGCGTGGTCGGCCCACAGGCTGCCCGGCAGCGCTTTCGCCTGAATCGCTACTTCCCGTGTGCGGAACTGGCCGGCGTGCTGGATCACCACTGGATCGTCGAATGGGATTTGCGCGACCAGCCGCCCCATGTGCAGCGCACGCTGCCGTATCCGTGCGTGAGCCTGGTGTTCGACCGGCGGCGCACGGGCATCTTCGGGGTGGTGTCCGGTGCGTTCGAAACCACGCTGGCCGATACGGGGCGCGTGATCGGCGTGCGCTTCCGGCCCGGCGCCTTTCGTGCGTTCTTCGGCAAGCCCGTGCACTTGATGACCGACAAGGTGCTGCCGGTGTCGACGCTGTTGGGTGGCAGCGATGCGGAAGCCGAGGAGGCGGTGCTCGGTGCGCCGGACGATGCCGGCATGGTGTCGGCTGCGGAGTCGCTGCTGCTGCGGGTGCTGCCGCCACCCGATCCGCAGGTCGAACGCATCCACGACATTCTGCAGATGCTGCAGCAGGACATCGGGCTCACGCAGGTGCGTGACCTGGCCGAACGTGCGGGCCTGAGCGAACGCACGCTGCAGCAGCTCTTTTCCGGCTATGTGGGCGTGACGCCGAAATGGGTGATCTGCCGGTATCGGCTGCATGAGGCGGCGGACCAGCTCGCCAGCGGCGAGGCGGTGGATCTGGCGGAGTTGGCGCATGCGCTCGGCTATTTCGACCAGGCGCATTTCACGCGCGACTTCCGCAAGCTGGTGGGCAAGGCGCCAGCCGAATACCGGCGCGACGACGCGAAGCAGTGAGGCCGCCCGGGCATCCGTGAGGGCGCCCCGGCCCTCATGTAAGATGCGCACAGCTTCACCCGGTCTTGAGAGGGGCCGGTTCTCGCGCCACAACGGCAATCAGCCGCACAACAACAAGGAAGCCACGAGATATGCCGGGGATTCCCGCTGAAGATTTTTCTGTCTGGCACACGATCCTGACCGTGGCCCGACACGCACCGTCGCCGCACAACGTTCAGCCGTGGCGTGTGCAATTGATCTCGGACGATTACGCCGAACTGTTCATCGACGGCACGCGCACGCTGCCGAAGGAAGACACGACAGGGGCGTTCCTGCTGTCCGCGATGGGCATGTTCATCGACGCGATCGATCTGCTCGCGGCGCCGCACGGCTTGCGTGTCGAATGGCAAATGCATCGCCCGGTGCAGGCATTCGCGGCCATCCTGTCGCAGCCGACGCCGCCGGGGCTGATACCGTTCGCCGCATTGCGGCTCGTGCCCCAGGCGAACGCGGACGCGTCGCGCGACGATCCGTCCGCGCTGATGCTGGCGCGCCGCACGTCGCGCGTTTCGATGGAACCGACACAGGTACCGGACGCGGCCGTCGCACAACTGGCGGCGCTGGCCGACGAATGGGGGCATCGATATACGCACCTGTCGGGTGCGGAACGGATCGAGCCGATCATCGCGACGAACATCGACGCCGTGTTCCATGACATGAACGTCGCGGACTACCACGACGAAATCACCGCCTGGTTTCGCTTCACCGAGCGTTCGACGAACCTGCATCGCGACGGTCTCGACTGGCGTTGCATGAACCTGTCGCGGGCGGAGTTCTGGATGTCCGCGCGTCTGTCGAAGATCCTGATGTTCAAGCCGACGCGCTTCTATTTCAAGCGCCGCTATCGGTCGCAACTGGGCCACGTACCGGCGATCGGCGTGTTGAGTGGCGATTTCTTCAATCCGGAGAACGCGATCGAATCGGGCCGTTTCCTGCTGCGCTTCTGGCTCGCGCTGACGAGCCTCGGCCTGTACCTGCATCCGTACGGCAACCTGGTCACGAACCCCGATGCCGCGGCGTGGTTCAGCGCGCATACCGGCGTCGACCGGGCGTGGCTCGTGTTCAAGGTCGGCTATTCGCGTACGCCGCCGCAGAGCCAACGCAGGGCGCTTGCCGACATCCTCGTCGACGCGCCGGCCCCGTTCCACTCGCCGAGATCCGCATGAACACGCTCATTCGCCTCTTCCTCGAAGCCATCCTCTGGACGCTCTGGTTCCTTCGTCGCGTGATCAGCGTCGACGGACGTCTCTATGTGTTCCTCAACGCGCCGATTTTTCAGCCCTATCTGGCCTATGTCGGCCGCATGCGCGCCCGCGTCGCGTTCCTCAAGGCGAGCACGTCGTGCCCGGCGTACATCGAGTTCCTGAAGGCCGAAGGCTACAAGGCCGGCGGCACGTGGCGGCTGTCGGACCTGCCTGCCATGACCAAGGAGAACTACATCAAGCGCTATTCGATCGAGCAGCGCTGCTATGGTGGCGCGATTCCGAAGTCGGGTGTCGTCATCGACGAATCGTCGGGATCGACCGGCCAGCCGAACAACTGGGTGCGCAGCGCGGCCGAACGCAGCGACGTCAAGCGCATCCTGCAGCTGAACTATCAGCTGGTGTTTCGCGACTCCGGCAAGATGCTGCTGAACTGCTTTGCGCTCGGGCCGTGGGCGACCGGCATGAACGTATCGATGTCGCTCGTCGACGTCGGCATCATGAAGTCGATCGGCCCGGACAAGGCCAAGCTGATCAACACGCTGAAGCTGTTCGGGCCGAAGTACCAGTACCTGATCTTCGGCTACCCGCCGTTTATCCGCTCGGTGGTCGACGAATGCGACCTCGACCTGACGCCGTATCACATCGATTTCATTGTCGGCGGGGAAGGGCTGTCGGAAGCGTTGCGCGACCATCTGCTGCGCAAGGCGAGCACGGTGATTTCGTCGTATGGCGCGTCGGACCTCGAGATCAACATCGGCGTCGAGACGCCGACGACGATCGGCCTGCGGCGAGCGTTGCTGAGTCGCCCCGAGTTGTGCCGCGAACTGTTTGGCCGCGATACGCCGCCGATGATCTTCCAGTACAACGCGCTCGATTACGTGATCGAAACGAATGACGACGGTGAGCTGCTGGTGACCATCGGGCGGCAGTCCGGGGCGGCGCCGAAGATTCGGTACAACATTCGCGATTCGGGCGGGACGTATAAATTCCGCGAGCTGAACAAGCGCCTGTCGGCACATGGCATGCGCCTGACGGACTTTGCGTCACGCACCAGCCATTTCCCGTTTTTGTTCGTGTACGGGCGTAACGATTCGAGCGTGCCGTTTTATGGCTCGAAAGTGTTCCCGTCTGATATCGAGCAGGTTCTGTCCGCGTCGCCGGTGCTGCATGACGCGATCAGCACGTTCCAGCTCGCGACGACCGAGGATGCGCAGTTGACGAGCTTCCTGCATGTCCATCTCGAACGGGCTTCGGGGAATGGCGCGGTGCAGCTTGATGATGCGGCGCTGCACGGTGAGGTGTTCGAAGGGATGAAGCGCGTGAACCAGGATTTCCGCGAGGTGTCGAGGTTGTTCGATTCGAAGCAGGTGATCGTGCATGTGCATGAGCACGATACGGGGCCGTTTCAAGGGCGGGATATTCGGATCAAGAACAAGTACATTGCGTGAGGGGCGGGGGGCGATGCGTTCGGACACGCGTCGCCTGAAGGAGCGCGCGGGTCGGATCGGCGGCGCCGTCCGGCGCAAAGTTCGGCGCTCCCGGCACTTCTTGCCCACCATCCGTTTTTCGGTATAATGAACCAGCGTTCGAAATGTCGAACGTGAGAAATCAAGCATCCAGAGTCGGACTATCCGACGCCAACCTGCCCTCCCGGGCAAGGTGGACGCCTTCGAGGCGATGCGGCCGATTTACGGCAACGAAACGGGAGCAGCATGGCTGGCACCGGTTCGATAACCACTCATCCGGAGCAACCATGCGTCAAATTTCCTCCGCTTCCCGCCCGGCAGTCTGTGAAGACTGGTCGCACTTCCTTCCCGGTTTCACGCTGACGCATACGGTTCATCTCGTCTCGAGATTGAATCCGGGCATCGTTTCGACCGCGGCTGCTGTGCTCGAAGGTGAAACTGCTACGGTTGACCGGTGGGCCATCACGCGATGTGGTGACGTGCTCGAGCAAAAAATCGTTCTCGGGGAGATGACGGAAGGGCGGGCGGTTCGACTGCGCGAACGGCTTGCTGCGCTCGATGGTGTACTCCGCACGAGGATGGAGCATCATTTCGTTCGGGTCGGTTCGGCCGCCTCCGGAAATGCTATCTAGAGTCTGAAGCAACGGACAAACACCTGTTGTCCGTTGCGCTGAAGCAGGCGCCAGGCGCGCCTTCAAATTTCATCGGGTAGCCGCCGTCAATACCGTTGGGGATACTGCCTCGGCAAACCGCGCGTCAGCGACTCCCGCGAGGCGCAGCGTTGCCGCGCCCGCCGCCGGATGGATTCCCAGTCGTACTCGGCCAGTTTCCACCGGAAGTGCCGCTGCCCGACCGGCCGCCGCTCCCGGTCGATTTGGCCCCACTGGAAGAGCCCTTCGATGCACCGCCCGAGTTGCCGCGCGTGCCACCTTGGTTGCCGCCTGTCCCTTTGCTCATCGCCACCTCCATTGCACATTTAGGGTGCTACTAGCCGCTTCCGATGAGTCGGATTGCGCATCGGAAGCGAGACCCACACACCACGATACTCTTAGGGCGTAGCTTCCGCGAATCTTTGGATATTCCAGTCGGCGAAGATGCGGACGCGCAGGGTCAGGCGCGGTGCTGGTGGATAGCTTCTGTTTGCGGCTAAAGCGCAGGACGAACGCTGTAGCGAAGCGTCATCAGGTCGTCATAGCTTTCGGAGGGGATGTGCGAGCCCATGCAATGGTGAACACCTCGGCGAAGGTCGTTCTCGCAGGCATTACTCTGTGGAGGAAGCCGTCAGACATTGTGTTGACCGATGCGCAAAGCGCGCTGTTTGATGGTCTTTCGGTGCCCGAGGTGCTTCAGCGCGCCAAACTCGCCGCTGCGTTCGTGGGAACGGCGCGTCTACGCCTTATATCGCTCCTTGACCAGATTGGCCTGCATCAGTGGTTGGGCTTCCGCTCAAGCGTTGACCTATTCGGTAAGACGGGTGACCTGGTGCAAGCGACGTCCGTGATTCAATTTCCCGTCTTCAACAACGGCGAGAATTTCCGGAGATTGAGACATCCCGAGAGAGACCCGATGCTGCGTCAGCAGATGCGAGACCACTTCTGCAAGGTGGCTATCGTGGTTGCCAGAACTTGGTTTGCCGCGGCGGGATTCGAGCGAACCTGCGGGCTGACTCTGACGCGCACCAACTCGCCGAGCTTCACCAGGGTGCGACCTCATCCGTTGGCTGCAGGGCTGGGCTGGTGCAAAATCTTGGTGCCGAGAAAACTGCTTCACATTCTGAATGGAATATGGCCCGCGACAACTTTAAAAAATCCCAAATTGACGTGCTTGCCCGACGCGTGGCATTTGTCTGCTCGAATCCAGATTGCGACAACCAGACAGTCGGGCCAAAGAGCGGCCCGGACGGATTCGTGTCGACCGGCGAGGCGGCTCACATTACGGCTGCATCGCCCGGTGGTCCTCGCTATGACGCGGCTATGACGCCTAAGGAGCGGAGTTCCATAGATAACGGAATCTGGCTTTGTCGCAACTGCGCTGTTCTGATAGACCGAGATGCAGAAAAGTACCGGGCTTCGATACTGCGGAGTTGGAAACAAGGGGCGGAGGCGCGAGCACTTTTGGGCATCAACCGACCGGCGAGAGCCAGTGGCGCGTCCGTGCCCGCAAAGCTAGGTACGCCCAGAAGCGTGCACGAGGTGCTGTCGCAAGCAGGCAGTTCAATGTCCGAGATTGCGCGCGCACTAGGACAACTGGACCCACGGCTCAAAATTCGACTTCGGAACGACGGCTCGATGGCAACGATTCAGCTTGACGTCGCAGGCGAAGAGGCCTTGCCGATTCGATTGAACCCGAAAGCTACGCCTGACCGCATAACGCGTCCGGACGATGAAAAGCTTGAGCACTGGCTCTTCATCGCCAATCTGGACAATTGGCATACTGAGCGCGGAGTATTAAAGGAAGCACGTTGGAAGATACCCTCGGCGCCATTAGCCTACGCCATGTTAGTCAATCCGTGTGATGGCAAGGCACATATCGAGTTCTTCTTTAGTGAAGAAAAGCTCGATTTGCTCCGGTTTTTACACAGGGCGTGGTCCGGCCGCAAAGAGCATACCGCAATGTTGACGGGCCTCCCGGATACACTGGTCCACGTTACTCATCCGCGGGATTGGTACCTTGTGTGGGACGACGAGGAGGAACTGGGAGACGCGACCAATGTGACCGAACTCCTTGCGAACCGAGGATTAGTAGAAAGAAGACTTGGGGAGCCGAATTCTCCGGTGGCGAAAGCGCTGATGGACACGCTGCTCAGGCTGTTCGCATGTGAGCAAGCGAACCTCGACGAAGTCAACGACCCGTTTGATTTCGATGATGAGCCGGAAGACGGCTATGAACGAGACGGCTCCGACGACGACGACGAGCCCCAGAGCATTCTTCTGTTTGACAATCCATGGGACGAGGCGCTGCTGGCCAAGCTCGGTGCGATAGTGTCTCGGCTATTTTCTGATTCATATCTCGGCGGTAGTTATATACGAAATAATAAAACTCCGCCGCATAGTGACCGCGTTGGCCGCCCACTTAGTGATTCATGGCTACACCTATTCGTGAGTCGTCGGCAACATCCGATGGTCGACTGGTTTGATACCGAATTCAAGCCGTTCTTCCGATTGGCTTGAGATTTCCTGTTTGCATGTGACGACAATCATACTGTGGACTTCTCCGGTCTAGTTCGTTATCGCACGTGGTACCAGTTCTGGCTCACCGTGGGCGCGCAGCCAGAAATCCATGCACGGACACCTTGCGGCTAACGGGCAGCCGAGTTCGAGAAGTTGGCTGCGCTCTTCGGTCTTTTGCAAAACTCGGTGCGTCCCGTTGCGTGAGGCTGGACTACCAGCGCGCATCCGAGCTTGTAGACCTCCTGCGTTTGCAGTGTCCTGTATGCACACAATAATGATTCAAAGTGCATATATTTGCGGCATAGATGCTTCATTTCTAGGCAAGGTCGCCTGGAAGCAGTGGCAAAATTGCTCTCTTCGAGTATGCATCTTATAATGGCGTCAAATCAGCTAAATAGCGACCAGACATACTGGGGGGACCATGGAGTGGTTGAAATATGCCGTCGCGGCACTCGCGACAATTGCGGCCGGATGGAGTGTGAAGGTGGCCATGTCACATCGGTCATCGAGCAAAAAGCGTACAACCATCGTTTCGCAAAAGAACAATCGCGCGGGCGGGGACATCGTCGGCGGAGACGTGTATAAGAACAACCGTGAGTAACGCGTGTGTTCACGAGCCAAAGTCACAACGACGTCACCGGAGACCTTGTCGGCGGAGACAAAGTCGACAACAGGAAGACGACCGTCATCCAGTTGGTCGCGAGCACAACTGCCGGGCAGGAACTCGAGGGGCTTTACGCGAAGCTAAAAGCTGACGGCATAGGTGACGCATCGCACGGTCAATTCTCCGCGAAACTGCAACATTATATGTCGTCTACGACGGACGGCGACGTTCGCGGGCTTGACGCCAAACTTCGAGATAGTGGCCGAGAAGACCAGATTTGGGCGGCTAAAGGACTGAAGGAGCGGGCGGTCAAGTCCATCATGAGGCACCAGACCTCTCGGACCGCGCAGCGGGTATACACGATTGTCCTGTCTGAGTTGCACGCGGCGTTCACCCTCACGGTGACCCCGGTGATTCAGGAAGGAGCGGACCGTGTTGCGGTCGACCAATGCATAAATGCCATCTTGCAGGCGACGAAGAGCATGCTAGGCGAAAATGTTCTCGAGTTTGATGTGATGGACTTGCTCGCGCTCCTGTACTACCTCGGTGGCAATTGCCATATAAGGTGGGACAAATGCTGATATATCATCCCGCGTTTGACGCATATCACTGCGTTTTTCGAATGCTCCTGTTGGCGGAGCGTGTTGAAAATATCGAAATTGAAAAAGCAAGGTTGCTAGATTTTTATCTTGTTTTTCCGGGGATGGTTCGCGAGGTTCGATTGCCGGATACTTTGAAGACATTGCGCGCACACGCCAAAGCAGCAGTTAACGTATATCGCGACCCGGTCAGTGGGCTTTCGACTTTTCGTGACATGCGACATATTCAAGAAGCTGCACTGAAATCTATTGCGGCTTCAGGGCTAATTGATATCAAGCGGTACGAACATGGCTTTGTGACGCGCACAGATGTGTCCGTCGCCCCAAGTCTAAAAGAGAAGCTTGACGAATTCGTTGCCGTGAGCGGACCTGTTATCGAAGGCATTCTGACCGGCTTGTCGCAAATTCCGTTGCGTGGCCCAAATGGGTTGAAACACCGCTCTGAACTCATGGAACATCGGTATGACTTTGTTTGAACCCACTCTTCGGGTAAGTCGCCTTAAAGTATTCCAAGGTGGACACGTCGCATTCGACTGCAAGTTCCACGCTGGCGTTAATGTTATCCGCGGGCGGAACAGTTCAGGAAAGACGACGGTCATGGACATGTTGGCTTTTTCCCTCGGTGCAGAGAACATTCGATGGAAGCCCGAAGCATTGCGATGCACTTCTGCATACGTAGAAGTCCTTCTCAATGGCGAGTTCGCGTGTCTTAAACGAGATATAGATACTGCGTTTCTGCGCCCAATGTCTATCTTTTGGGGGACGATGGAGGAGGCGCTGCAGGCCGGCCCTCAGCGCTGGGAGACTTACCCGTTCAAACGTAGCATGCATCAGATTAGCTTCTCGCAGGCTCTTTTCGAAGCAATGAAGATGCCCCAGGCTCAGGGCGATGGGGCATCGAATCTCACGATGCACCAATTGCTACGTGTGCTCTATGCTGACCAGCCATCTGTCCATAGTCCTATCTTCAGATTAGATAGCTTTGATAGCCCGTTGACCCGTGAAATGGTAGGCGGCTATCTCGGCGGCGTGTATGACGATGTGCTGTACTCGGCGCAACTTCGCGTTAGGGAGTTGGACGCACAAATCAGCAAGAAAGAATCTGAACTCCGCAGCATTTTCAATGTGCTTGGACGCTCAGGGCAATCGCCTGACCTTGAGTTTTTGAACACGAAAATTGTTGAGCTTGAAGAGGCGCGTGCCACTCTCGCGGCGTCGTTGGTAGCGCTCAAGGAAAAGCGGGAGCTTCCTCGTAAAGAGTCCAATAAGGCTAGGGCGACGGCGGACGGGTTACGCCAAGCCTTGAATAACGCGAGGAAGGCTGAGTCTGGCGCAAAAGACAAGTTGGCAGCCCTTGACCTTGATATCGCCGATTCCCGTCTGTTCGTGAAGGAACTGGAGTCGCGTCTGCTGAACCTTGATGAATCCAAGGAGACCCGCAGTTACTTCAGCAATGTGCAATTCCGTTTTTGCCCGAGTTGCTTGAGTGAACTGTCGGAAGCGCATGCAGATGCAGAGCATTGTCACCTGTGTACCACTGCTTTAGGAGATGGCCGAGGCGATACTCAATTGCTTCGTATGCGCAACGAATTGAGCGTCCAGCTAAAGGAGTCTAGGTCTCTCATCGACGGACGCACGGAGGAGGCGGAGGCGCTTAGGGTGGAGATTCCACTCTTGAGTCAACGCGTAAGAAAGCTTGAACAAGACTACAGGGTCGAGGCGAATGTCTGGTCAAGTGATGTTGAAGTCGCACTGGAAGACGCTGCACGGAAATTGGGGGCATTGGACCAGGAAATTAGACAAGCTTACGAGCGCCAGAAGCTTGCAAGCGTTATTTCCGAACTCCAGGAGCGGCGAGATGCACTGGCAGCGGAAAGCAAACGACTGGCCGAAAGAATTGAGCAGCTTGAGCAGAAGCAGGCTCAGCGCAAAGTCGAAGTTGCGAATGCTGTAAACGATGCGACGGTTCGACTGCTGAAGCAGGACCTTCAGCTACAGCCGGAGTTTGTTAATGCACGTCAGGCGAGCTTCGATTTCATCGAAAATGCCGTCTATGTAAATGGTTCGAAAAACTTCTCTGAAAGCTCTGCAGTCGTGCTCCGACATGTATTCCATCTTGCGCTTCTGACTGCAAGCATACAAAAGCCGTACATGCGACTACCGCGTTTCCTCATGCTTGACGGCATTGACGACGGTGGGATGGAGAAGGAGCGTAGCCATCGGCTTCAAGAGCTTATCGTGGAGGAGTGCTCGACGTACGAAGTCGACTTCCAGCTGATTTTCGCGACTTCGGAAATTAATCCTAAGCTGGAAACGTCAGAGCTGGTTGTAGGGCGTTACTTCACGTCGGACGCACGTTCGCTTGATGTCCGCGACGTATAGGCCTATATCGATAGGTGGACGATGAGACTTAAGCTCATGCTCCGGATGGACCGGTGAATGCCGACGATTGGTCCATACCGAAGTCCCATAGTCGGTGCAGACCTGTGCTCATCTCAATTTTTTTCGTCTAGGGCTGCTGGCATGCTGCCGCGGCACTGCCTCGTGGGTCATCGTGATTTGGTTAATGGTCGGCACCGGTGCAATGGTGTCGAACCATGACTCTCGGCCCAACACTCGAAGAACTAGGATAAGCGTATGCAGTGACGGGCCCTCGCCATTTTCGAGATTCCTAACGGAGCGTACGCTGATGCCGGCGCGTGCTGCCAAAATAGCCTGATCCAGGTTCTTATAGACTCGAAGCGTCTTTACTTTCTGGCCGACATCGATGGCTATCTCATCGGGTGTTCGTATTCGCATCGGTGGACGCTTATAGCAGCTCGCTCTTTCTCCTTAGGAAATCACCTGCAGCAACCGGCAAGACTTTGCCTGTTCAACGCAAGAATGCCGATAAAGGGAAGATTCTTGCCGCTTGTGGATGGTCTACCCAGACGAGTTCGGCGCGACTGTCCATCGTTACGTCTGCATCGGCTTTCAAACTTTAGGTAGGGCTTCGGCAGAAATTGCGACGTCAATAAAAGATTGATATTCATTTTGCGATGACGCGGCCTGGAAGAGCTAGCCGCAGAAGCGGCAGTGGTGTTCCATCGGAACGTTCCCACGCAGTCTCCAGCGGAAACGGGGCAGCGTAAAGTTTGGTATTCAATGCTCCATTGAGTCGTCATCCTCGGGCCGGGAATCGAGGTAGGCTTGCCTCGCGGTGTCTAGTTCCGCTTTGTACCTCTCCACAGAGGCGGCATCGATATTGATGCGCGCCGCTTGGTTCTCTCGGCAGGACCTCATTCAGCCTTCCAAATTCCACGAGCTTCTTCACATGGGCGCGGCTGACGAATAGAAATTCTGCAACTTCGACTAGCGTTACGGCTTCCTCCGTTTCCAGGTGAACACGTGTCAGCCATCGCGCGATACGCTTCAACGCGTCATCGTCGCGAATTCCCTTCGTCGAGTCGAGTAGGAGGAAATGGTCGACAAGTTCTCCCGGCTCGCGGCCGAATCGCTCGGCACCGAACACTGAGTCGTCGATTGCGAGCCAGTGCTTGAGGAGCTTCCCATACGCGCAACTGAGTATGACGTGAGTGCGTTCGGTGCCGTCTAGGACATAGCTGCGCTGCGGCTTGATGCTACTGTTCGTGCCGACTACGTGTGGTTGACCGGGGAGCAAATGCTGAGCTAAGACTTAGCGCGGTGTGGCGCTCGGGGCCGGTCACGTGAAGCAATGCAACTCACTCGCTCTCGATTGGGCAAAGCGACAAACCTTGCGTGCTAGGCTGTTAGGCTCCATGCGATGGTCAAGACGCGAATCAAACGCTACAAATTCCCCGGGACCGGCAGGAGGAGGCCAACGCACGGTGCCGTGACCGGCCGAACCACGCCCTATCTGCCTCGACCGATTGCATGTGTAATATGTCGATTCCAGAACAGACAACTGACGTTTGCACGGGGAAATCATGAGTCTGACGGTTCACCAATACATCATGGCCGATGTCCGGACTACCGGTGTTTTCGGAGAGCGTGGCCTCGGCATGCACACGCTCAAATTCAGCACAACCTTTGATATTGCCAACCAGCATCCGGCTCATCCAGCAGGCATGTTCATCGATAGCTTGCGCGCGAGCGTGTGGCTGCATTCTGCGAATCAAGGGCGTCTTCTGCTGGGTCCAGCAGAGTTCGAACAGCCACTGATAGTTCGGCGACTGAACCATGCGATGTCGCAGCCATCGCTGTTACGCGTGATGTTCAGTGACCGTCAACTGCTTGCGCTAGAGGAACTCCGGGGTGGCGGTGGTCTGGTTTTTGAAGTCGAGATAATAGGGCTGGCTCACGCGCCTAACGACACACACCCCGTGGCTGAGAGTGTGCGTGTTGAGGTCAATCTCAGTGACTGGGTGAAGGTACTGGAGTCGCTCGGCGTAGCCGATTCGTTTGTTGTTGGAGTAGAGGCGCCCCTAGACGCGCCACCGCAAATGGCTCACGCGATTGAATACTTGAAAAAGGCACGACGTGCGCTTGCTGCGGGCGAGTATGAGCAGACGGTCTCGTTCTGTCGCTTGTCGCTGGATAGCTTGAAGGAAGCATCCCCGTTGCTTGAGCAATTGAGCGAGTCAGTTCGTGGGGGAAAGAGTCAGGATTTCTCGAAATTGCAGCGTGCAGCGGCACTTTACAACGTGGTCCGGAACTACACGAACCTAGGCCATCACTTGGATGGGGCAGGAAAACCGGTGCTCTTCAGTCGCCGGGACGCCGTTATGGTCCTGACCACGACGGCTTCGTTGGCAGGTATGGTGGCGGAGTTGGAATCGACACCGACTGACAATGCGAAGTAGCCAGAAGTGCACTGGATATTCGCACGCTCAAGGATGTGTTGTCCACAAGGTGACTTTGCCACGAAATTACTAGTTACCTGCCTCGGTCTCGCTCGGCAACTTGTCGGCCGGCAAATTGTCCTGCCATGCGGCATAGGTAATCGTCGTCCCTTTGAGTCGCCAGGAATTTCGCTCATTGTCCGTTCTGCCCCAAAACCGTAGCGGATGAGTGTCCTCGGTCCAGTTACGTCGAGGTATAGCGTAGCCAACGGCCTGTGGCACGGAAGGCCATCTTTGCTGTGCTCCGGCCGCGCATGGTCCGGATTTTTCAGATTCCTGCCGGCGAGTATCAAAAGGTATCAACGCTTTTGATACCAGCGTCGCTCGACCTCTTCGGGCCAAGCTGCGCGCCCCGAGGAGACGTCAGGTGAGCTGCGGCAGAGACCGGTGGGTAAACCCGGTAGGAGGTGGCGATGGAGCGGGAGGTACGAGCCTAGCGCGAGAGTCGTTTTCTCTCTCCCGGGTCGTTCCAAGAAGGCCATGCCGAAGTTCTATTAGTTTCGCTTAAGCCCCGTCCCGCTTGGGTTTGCGGGAGGTGGGCCGGCCTTAAGCGAAACTTTTTCGACATGCTTTAAGTAAAACTATTAGAACTTGCCACATGCAGAACTTGCCATGCCCCCTCACTCCACCGTCACCGACTTCGCCAGATTCCGCGGCTTATCAATATCCGTCCCCCGTGCCAGCGCAGCGTGATACGCGAGCAGTTGCATCGGCACCGTATGCAGAATCGGCGAAAGCGGCCCGTAGTACTCATTGAGCCGAATCACCTCAATCCCCTCGCTGGGCACCAGCCCGCAGTCCACATCCGCGAACACAAAAAGCCGGCCATTCCGCGCGCTGACCTCATGCATGTTCGACCGGAGCTTCTCGAGCAGCATGTCGTTCGGCGCGACCGCAATCACCGGCATTTCATTGCTGACGAGCGCCAGCGGCCCATGCTTCAACTCCCCAGCGGGATAAGCCTCCGCATGAATATACGAAATCTCCTTCATCTTCAGCGCGCCCTCGAGCGCGATCGGATAATGCATTCCGCGCCCGAGAAACAGCATGTTGTCGCGTCGCGCGAGCAACTCTGACCACGCCATGATCTGAGGCTCCAGCGCGAGCACTTTCGACATCGCATCGGGCAGATGCCGCAGCGCACGCAGATGCTCCTTCTCCTGGTCGTCGCTTAACCGCCCGCGCACCTGCGCAAGCGATAACGTCAGCAGAAACAACGCAACGAGCTGCGTCGTAAAGGCCTTCGTCGAAGCCACCCCGATCTCGATCCCCGCACGCGTGACGAACTGCAGCGCACATTCCCGCATCAACGCACTCGTCGCGACGTTGCAGATCGCGAGCGTATGCATCATCCCGATACGTTTGGCGACATGCACCGCACCGAGCACATCGGCCGTCTCACCGCTTTGCGACACCGCGACGACGAGCGTGCGCGGATTCGGCACGCTGTCGCGATACCGAAACTCGCTCGCAATTTCCACGGTGGCCGGCAGCTTCGCGATGCTCTCGATCCAGTACTTTGCGGTGAGCGCTGCGTGATAACTCCCGCCGCACGCGAGCAACAACACCGAATCGACGTCATTGAAAACCCGCCACGCGCCGTCACCGAACAACTCCGGCATGATCGAAGACACATCGAGCAACGTATCGGCCACCGCCTGCGGCTGCTCGAAGATCTCCTTCTGCATGTAGTAGCGATACGACCCGAGATCGGCCGCGCCGCTATGCGCGGCGACCCGCTGCACCGCGCGTTCGACGCGCTGGCCGGCTGCGTCGACGATCCAGTAGCGATGCAGCTGGATATCGGCAACATCACCGTTCTCGAGGTAAGCGATGCGATCGGTAATCCCCGACAGCGCAATCGCATCCGACGCCAGGAAATTCTCGCCTTCGCCGACGCCAACGACGAGCGGCATCCCATCACGCGCGCCGACGATCCGGTGCGGCTCGTCGCGACACATCACCGCGATCGCATAGCTGCCGCGCAGTCGCGCGACCGCGCGCCGGACCGCATCGAACAGATCGCCGTCATACAGGTGGTCGATCAGGTGCGCGATCGCCTCGCTGTCGGTCTGGCTCGCGAACACGTAGCCGTGCGCCTGCAGTTCGGCGCGCAGTTGATCGCAGTTCTCGATGATCCCGTTGTGCGACAGCGCGATGCGCGCATTGGCGTCGCTCGGCGAGAAGTGCGGATGTGCGTTGAGCGTGACGGGCGCGCCATGCGTGGCCCAGCGCGTATGTGCGATGCCGGTGTAGCCCGACAGCGCTTGCTCGGCGATCTCGCGCTGCAGGTTGGCCACACGATCGACGCTGCGGGCGCGCGCCAGCGCCCGGTCGCGGTAGACCACGACGCCGCACGAATCGTAGCCCCGGTATTCGAGCCGCTTCAGGCCGTCGACCAGGTTCGGCAGGATGTCCCGCTGGGCGACCGCCCCGACAATTCCACACATATCGCGCTCCGTAAATGTCCTGTCTGGATCAGTGAGAGCGATGGTAGAACTGCCTAAATGGAATTAAATTTCAAAATACAAGCACAAATGAAACTAATGAGATATCGTCTATCATGTTGAAATTAAATTTCACGCCCTGACCGGAAGGAGCCGCCGATGGCCGGCATCACCCTCGACGATCTCGACCTGCGCATCCTCGCGATCCTGCAGGACGACGCGTCGGTGTCGAACTTGCAACTGGCCGAGCGCGCGCTGTCGTCGCCACCCACTTGCATGCGCCGCGTGCGGCGGCTGACGGAGGCCGGCGTGATCCGCCGGCAGGTCGCGGTGCTCGATCCGGTGGCGATCGGTACAGCCGTCACTGCGCTGATCGAGATCAGCCTCGACCGGCAGACAGCGGAAGACTACGACGCATTCGAGGCGTACGTGTGCGCGGAGCCGGCCGTCACGCAGTGCTATCGCGTGTCGCCGGGGCCCGATTTCGTCGTGGTGGCCGATCTGGCCGACGTCGCCGAATACGACGAATTCGCGCGACGCTTGTTCACCGGCGCGTCGAACGTTCGCAACGTGCGGACGTTCTTCTCGACGCATCGCTCGAAATTCGAGGCGAACGCGCGGGTCACGCATGCAATGCGCAAGCGCGCATGAAGTGATCGCACCATAGTGCGCAAAGCGTTCGCGAATGCATTCGCGACGTCATCACGCAGCCGCGTCAGCCGCGCCCACCAGCTGCAGCGGCTTGCCGTACCCAAAGCAATGCGCGGGTTCCGGAAACACGCGCTGCCGCACATCGTGCGCATACTGGCGGATCGCATCGCGCATCACCGCATTCGCATCGGCATAACGCTTCACGAAGCGCGGCGTGTACGCATCGAATGCGCCGATCATGTCCTCGGTCACGAGCACCTGCCCGTCGCACGCGGGCGATGCGCCGATGCCGATCGTCGGGATCGTCAGCGTGTCGGTGATATGGCGCGCGAGCGCTTCGGCAGTGCCTTCGACGACAACGCTGAACGCGCCGGCCCGTTCGGCCGAGCACGCGGCGTCGAACACCTGCGCGGCCGAGCGCGGGTCCATCCCCTGCGCGCGGAAGCCGCCCGTCGCGTTGGCCTGCTGCGGCATGAGGCCGATGTGCGCCATCACCGGAATGCCACGCTCGGTCAGGAAGCGGATCGTGTCGGCCATCTCGCTGCCGCCTTCGAGCTTCACGGCCTGCGCACCGGTTTCAGCGAGCAGGCGCGCGGCGGAGCGATACGCTTGCGCGGGCGATTCCTGGTACGTCGAGAACGGCAGGTCGACGACGACGCACGCCTGCGCGGCGCCGCGCATGACGGCCGCACCGTGTGCAATCATCATGTCGAGCGTGACGCGCAGCGTATCGGGCATCCCGTACAGCACCATGCCGACGGAGTCGCCGACGATGATCACGTCGGCCACCTCGTCGACCAGCTTCGCCATCGGCGCGGAATACGCGGTCAGCGACACGAGGCTGCCGATGCCCTTGGTCGATCGGATCGCGGTGACGGTCTTGCGGGTGGTGCGGGTATGAGCGCTCATGAACGGAAGCCGTGTGAAAGAAGAGCCGCCACGGTAGCATCGGGCTCGTTCGTGCAATGACCTTCGGAGGACGTCTTATGTTGCTGGCGGGACAATCGGGTGACCCTTACGCGGTGCCGCCGATGGCGTGCTTGCCGAGGCCGCTGTACGTGCGCGCATTCGGGATTCCCGGCAACGTGAGCATCGACGCGCACAGTCATCCGTGGGCGCAGCTGATGTATGCGACGAGCGGCGTGCTCGAGGTGTCGACGCCGTCGGGCCGGCACCTGCTGCCGCCGCACTATGCGATGTGGATTCCGCCGCACGTGCCGCATGCGGTGTCGACGCGCGATTGCGTCGCGTTCCACAGCCTGTACCTCGACGCAGCGATCGCGCGCGACGACGTGCACGACGATTGCGCGATCCTCAGCATGACGCCGCTACTGCGCGAGCTGGTGATCGCCACGGCCGACTTGCCGGTGAACTACGACGAGACGGGGCCGGACGGCGCGCTCGTCTGCCTGATCGCCGACCGGATCGCACGGATGCGGCAGGCGCCGCTGACGGTGCCGCTGCCGCGCGATCCGCGTCTGCTGAAAATCGCGCGTGCGTTGCATGCGTATCCGGGCGATACGCGCAGTCTCGACGATTGGGGGCATCAGGTCGGCGCGACGCGACGCACGCTGTCGCGGCTGTTCCGGCAGGACACGGGGCTGTCGTTTACCGAATGGCGGCAGGCGGTGCGGCTGCTGGCGTCGCTGCCGCTGCTCGATGCCGGCGAGCCGATCGGCGCGGTGGCCGCGCAACTCGGCTACGACTCGACGTCGTCGTTCATCGCGCTGTTCCAGGCGAAATTCCAGGTGACACCCGGCGCTTATGCGAAGCGTGAAGCGCGCCGGCCCGTGCTGAACGCGTGACGCGGCGGCACACCACGACTCAGAACGCGAGCGCCTGCTGCACCGGATGGTGGGCGCCGCGCTCGAACCCCGCGCCTTCGAGCGACAGCAGCGCGCGCTTGCGATCGATGCCGCCCGCATAGCCGGTCAGGCTGCCCGATGCGCCGACCACGCGATGGCACGGCACCATGATCGACACCGGGTTCCGGCCGACCGCACCACCCACGGCGCGCGCGCCGCTCATTGGCAAGCCGACGCGCTCGGTGATGTCGCCGTACGTCACGAGTTCGCCGAACGGAATCGCGAGCAGTTCCTTCCATACGCGTCGCTGAAACGCGGTGCCGCGCAAGTGAATCGGCACCGAGAACGTCTCGCGCGTGCCGGTGAAGTACTCGGCAACTTCTTCCGCGACCTTGCGCGCAAGCGGCGACATCGCGCGCGCGTCCGCCTCGGTCACGATCGCAACGGGCGGGAAGTATTTCTGGCCGACGAAGTACAGGCCCGTCAGCGCATCGTCCTCGATGCGCACGGCGATGTCGCCCAGCGGGCTCGGAATCAGGTGAGCGGGAGTCATCGCAATACATCTCCATGAAGGCGCCACACGTGCAGTGCGGCATACGCGCGCCATGGCGCCCAGCGCGCCGCATGCGGCGGGGATGATGGCACACGGGCGCGTTCGGTGCGGGCGGGAAGCCACGCATCGTCGGCCGGGAACGCATTCGGCCAGGCCATCGCGCGCATCGCGACGTACTGCACCGCGCGTTCGTCGAAGCCGGGCAGCGCGCGCAGCGCGGCAAGCGTCGCGTCGAGCGGCGCCATCGGTTCGAGCGCGAGTGTGCCGTCGTCGACTGCGCGGGCGAGCGACACGATCGCCTGGGCGGCGTCGCGCGCAATGCCGA
>NZ_CAJNKE010000014.1 GCF_905232215.1 Burkholderia sp. LMG 13014 | reverse complement strand
TCCGGCGCGGCACCGCGCGCTCGCCCACGAGATCGCCGCACGCGGCGCGATCGTGTCGGAATGGCCGCTCGGCACACCCGCCCGCGCTGCACACTTCCCGCAGCGCAACCGGCTGATCGCCGCGCTCGCGATCGGCGCGCTCGTCGTCGAGGCCGCCCCGCGCTCCGGCTCGCTGATCACCGCGCGGCTCGCGAACGAACTGGGGCGCGATGTGTTCGCGATACCGGGCTCGATCCATGCGCCGCTCGCGCAGGGCTGCCACGCACTGATCCGCGACGGCGCGAAGCTGACGGCGGCGCCGCTCGACGTGCTCGAGGAATACGGGCTGGGCGAATCGAAAGCTGGCGTGGCAGGCGGTGCGGCGTGCTCCGGGCATCCGGGCGCAGGCACCGGCGATATTCGCGAAACCGAAGCCGCCATTCAAAGCGCTGCCGCCCGCGCCACACAAACTGACGCCGCCGCTCCGGCCACCGCACCAGCCCGGGACGAAGCCCCGTCGCCAGCACCACCGCTGCCCGGTACCCCATCCGAACAGGCCGTGCTTGCCGCATTGGGATACGGCCCCGTCACCTACGAATGGCTCGCCGAGCACAGCGGCCTGCCCGACGACGTCCTGCATCGCGCGCTGCTTGCGCTGGAACTGTCCGGCCGCGTCGCCAGCCTCCCCGGCGGACGCTTCGCGCGGCTTGACGCCGCGCGCACCCCGCCCGTGCACGGCGTGCTACATTCCCCCGCATAGGGGCGGCCAGGCCGCCAACGATACCCAAGGAAACCCATGCCCGCGCTGAATCTCGACACCGATGCGGATCGGATCGCCGAGCGCCTCGCCGATCCCGGCACGTTGCTCGTCGCCTGCCTGTGCGCCGAGTGGTGCGGCACGTGCCGCGACTACCGGACGGCCTTCGACCAGCTCGCCGACGCGCATCCGGAAGCCTGCTTCGCCTGGATCGACATCGAAACGCATGCCGACCAGCTCGACGATCTCGACGTCGAGAACTTCCCGACGATCCTGATCGAAGATACCCACACCGCCCGCTTCTTCGGCACGGTGCTGCCGCATGCGGCGATCGTCGAGCGAATGCTGTCCGACCTGAGCGCGGTACCCGGTGCGCCGCACGCACCGAAATTGCGCAACGTCCTGACCGTCGAAGCCTGAATTCGCGAGCCGGCCCGGTGGTTTTGCGCGCATTTGCGCGCCCCGCCGCGCCGGGCGCTTGCCGCCGTTGCGGCCCCCCTCTATGATGAGCCGCTTTTTGCACGCTGAGCCGCCATCGCTGCGGCGTGTGCTATAAAGCGGTCGTAAAAGGGACCCACAACCGGCGAACCCGGTCTACCAACACACACCTGTCATGTCCAAAGCACTGATCATTGCGGAAAAGCCTTCTGTCGCGAACGACATCGCACGCGCTTTGGGCGGCTTTACCAAGCATGACGAGTATTACGAAAGCGACGATTTCGTCCTTTCGTCCGCTGTCGGCCACCTGCTGGAAATCGCCGCCCCGGAAGAGTACGAGGTCAAGCGCGGGAAATGGAGCTTCGCGCATCTGCCCGTCATCCCCCCGCATTTCGACCTGAACCCGATCGCAAAAAGCGAGTCGCGCCTCAAGGTGCTCACCAAGCTGTTGAAGCGCAAGGACGTCGACCGCCTGATCAACGCATGCGACGCGGGGCGCGAGGGCGAGCTGATTTTCCGCCTGATCGCGCAGCACGCGAAGGCGAAGCAGCCGGTCCAGCGCCTGTGGCTGCAATCGATGACCCCGCAGGCGATCCGCGACGGCTTCGCGAACCTGCGCAGCGACGCGGACATGCTGCCGCTCGCCGACGCCGCACGCTGCCGCTCGGAAGCCGACTGGCTCGTCGGGATCAACGGCACCCGCGCGATGACCGCGTTCAACAGCAAGGGTGGCGGCTTCTTCCTGACGACAGTCGGCCGCGTTCAGACGCCAACGTTGTCGATCGTCGTCGAACGCGAAGAGAAAATCCGCCGCTTCATCCCGCGCGACTACTGGGAAGTGAAGGCCGAATTCGCGTGCGCGGGCGGCTTCTACGAAGCCAAGTGGTACGACCCGAAATTCAAGCGCGACGAATTCGATCCGGAAAGGCGCGACTCCCGTCTGTGGAGCCTGCCGGCTGCCGAAACGATCGTCGCCGCGTGCCGCGACCACGTCGGCACGGTCTCGGAGGAATCGAAGCCGTCGACGCAACTGTCGCCGCTGCTGTTCGACCTGACGAGCCTGCAGCGCGAAGCGAACAGCCGCTTCGGCTTCTCCGCGAAGAACACGCTCGGCCTCGCGCAGGCGCTGTATGAAAAACACAAGGTACTGACCTACCCGCGTACCGACGCGCGCGCGCTGCCGGAAGACTACCTGTCGACGGTCGAGTCCACGCTCGAGATGCTCAAGGAGAGCAACAACTACCTGCCGCACGCGAAGCAGGTGCTCGACAAGGGCTGGGTGAAGCCGAACAAGCGGATCTTCGACAACTCGAAGATCAGCGACCACTTTGCAATCATCCCGACGCTGCAGGCGCCGAAGTCGCTGTCCGAGCCGGAGCAGAAGCTGTACGACATGGTCGTGAAACGCTTCCTCGCCGTGTTCTTCCCGGCCGCCGAATTCCGCGTCACGACGCGGATCACCGAAGTCGCCGGCCATCACTTCAAGACCGAAGGCAAGGTGCTGGTCGAGCCGGGCTGGCTGCAGGTGTACGGCCGCGACGCCGAAGGCGCGGATGCGAACCTCGTGCCGGTGCAGAAGGACGAGAAGGTGAAGACGGACGAAATCGCCGCCGTCGCGCTCGTCACGAAGCCGCCCGCACGCTACTCGGAAGCAACGCTGCTGTCAGCGATGGAAGGCGCGGGCAAGCTCGTCGAGGACGACGAACTGCGCGAGGCGATGGCCGCGAAGGGCCTCGGCACGCCGGCCACGCGCGCGGCGATCATCGAAGGCCTGCTCGGCGAGAAATACCTCGTGCGCGAAGGCCGCGAGCTGATCCCGACCGCGAAGGCATTCCAGCTGATGACGCTGCTGCGCGGGCTCGGCGTGAAGGAACTCACCGCACCCGAGCTCACCGGCGAATGGGAATACAAGCTGTCGCAGATGGAGCGCGGCAACCTCGGGCGCGAAGCGTTCATGCAGGAAATCGCCCGCATGACGCAGCAGATCGTCAAGCGCGCGAAGGAATACGATTCCGACACGATCCCCGGCGATTACGCGACGCTCGAGACGCCTTGCCCGAACTGCGGCGGCCAGGTGAAGGAAAACTATCGCCGTTTCGCGTGCACGAAGTGCGAGTTCTCGATCTCGAAGATCCCGGGCAGCCGGCAGTTCGAGATCCCGGAAGTCGAGGAACTGCTGCGCGAGAAGACGATCGGCCCGCTGTCCGGCTTCCGTAGCAAGATGGGCCGCCCGTTCTCGGCGATCCTCAAGCTGTCCTTCGACGACGAGACGAAGAACTACAAGCTCGAGTTCGATTTCGGCCAGGACACGGGTGGCGAGGAAGGCGAAGCGCCCGACTTCTCCGCGCAGGAGCCGGTCGGCGCGTGCCCGAAGTGCAAGGGCCGCGTGTTCGAGCACGGGATGAGCTACGTGTGCGAGCACTCGGTGGCCAACCCGAAGACTTGCGACTTCCGCTCGGGCAAGGTGATCCTGCAGCAGGAGATCACGCGCGAGCAGATGGGCAAGCTGCTGGCCGACGGCCGCACGGATCTGCTGCCGAACTTCAAGTCGTCGCGCACGGGCCGCAACTTCAAGGCATTCCTCGTGAAGCAGCCGGACGGCAAGATCGGCTTCGAGTTCGAGAAGAAGGAGCCGAAGGCCGCCGCCGCGAAGAAGACGGCAAAATCGGCGACGAAGGATGCCGAAACCGTGACGGAAGGCGCCGAAGAGAAACCGGCACCGGCTCGCAAGACCGCCGCCAAGACCGCGACCAAGACGGCCGCCCGCAAAACGACGGCGCGCAAGACCGGCTCGTAACGACCGGGCCGCCGGGGCTTCCCCCGGCGCATCCGGCTCCGGCAGGCAGCCATAAAAAAACGCGGATCGATCACTCGATCCGCGTTTTTTCTTTGTGCCGGCGGCAACCGCCGCCAGGCCGTCGCGCCATTACAGCGGCGACGGCACCGCGACGCGCGTGCGCGACGAACGCGGCAGGCGCGGCGACAGGTTCGGGTCGGCCGATTCCGGCTGCTCGGCACGCGTCTCGACACCGATCGGCGCGAGCGCAGAGCTCTGCGCGGCCCACTGCTCGCCCATCATCGCGTCGGTCGAGTGGCTGAAATGCTCGACGAGGTGGTCGATGAACGTGCGTACCTTCGCGGGCAGATGGCGCCGGCTCGGGTAAGCGATGTTGATTTCGACCTGCGGCAGCCGGAACTCCGGCAGCAGCCGCACGAGCGCGCCGCGCGCGATGTCGCTGCCGATCAGGTAGCTCGGCAGGATCGCGACACCCATCCCGAGCAGCGCGAACTGGCGCAGCATTGCGGTGTTGTTCGCGACGATCACGTTGGTCGGGCGCACGCGCACTTCGCCGTCCGGCCCCGTGAACACGCGCTCGTCGCCCCAGTATTCGGTCGGCAGGCTCAGGCTCGGGTGCTCGGCGAGATGCTCCGGATGGGTCGGCACGCCGTGCTTCTCCAGATAGCTCGGCGTCGCGCACACGGTCATGCAGCCGGTGGTCAGGCGCCGCGTGACGATGCTCGCGCTGCGCATCTGGCGCGTGACGACGATGCCGACGTCGAAGCCTTCCTCGACGAGATCGACCTGCCGGTCGACCAGCGTGAGATCCGGCACCACTTTCGGGAAATTCTCCGTGTACGACTGCAACACGGGCGCGAGGTTATGCAGGCCGAACACGACCGGCGCGACGATGCGCAGCGTGCCGACCGGCTCGTGATTGCGCGCGACGACCATCTGCTCGACGTCCTCGAGCTCATCGAGGATCTGCCGGGCACGCTCCAGATAGACCTGGCCTGACTCCGTCAGGGAAAGGCTGCGCGTGGTGCGGTTCAGCAAACGCGTGCCGAGCCGGCCTTCCAGATCGGCGACGTGACGCGTCGCGACCGCGTTGGAGATATCCATTGCACTCGCGGCCCGCGCAAAACTGCCGAGATCTGCAACCTTGACGAACACGCGCATCGACTGCAAATGATCCATAAACGACTCCTGCCGCTGTTACAACTTCAAAAAGATGAAGCAAATGCGTAATTCTCCTACGACAGCGGAAATGATGCAGAGTTGCTCAACAAGGCCCCGGTTGACGATAAAAATAGTCAAAAATCCTCGCCTTCTGCGGATAGTTGATCCAATTATTCTGATTGGAGCAACAATTGGGTGAACCTCGTCGAGTAAGTGGCCGAATCAGGAAGGACGTATTTGATGCGACACAACAGCGCACCCTTCCACCCGTCTCGCAAGCGGCGCCGGGTCAGGCTGCCGCCAATTGCGGCGGAGCGTAACAACCTGTTAAAAAGACACCATGGAGGCGGCCGACGTAGCATCATGTCGGCCCCGGCCGGGCGGGACGGGTGCGCGACGTGCGCCGCCGCCGCCGCCGCTTTCAACGCGCGACACCCGCTCACCATGAAAATTGCCATCCTCGACGACTACCAGGACGCCGTCCGCAAGCTGAACTGCTTCGAGATGCTTGCCGACCACGACGTGAAGGTCTTCAACAATACGGTGCGCGGATTGGGACAGCTCGCCAGCCGTCTGGCGGAAGTCGAGGCGCTCGTGCTGATTCGCGAACGGACCCCGATTTCGTCGCAACTGCTCGCCAAGCTGCCGAACCTGCGCATGATCAGCCAGACCGGCCGCGTGTCGAGCCACATCGATCTCGAAGCCTGTACCGACCGCGGCATCGCGGTGCTCGAAGGCACGGGCTCGCCGGTTGCCCCCGCCGAACTGACGTGGGCGCTCGTGATGGCCGCCCAGCGCCGCATTCCGCAGTACGTCGCGAACCTGAAGCAGGGTGCGTGGCAGCAGTCGGGCCTGAAGACGTCGGCGATGCCGCCGAACTTCGGCCTCGGCCAGGTGCTGCGCGGCCAGACGCTCGGCATCTGGGGCTACGGCAAGATCGGCCGGCTCGTCGCCGGCTACGGCAAGGCGTTCGGGATGAACGTGCTGATCTGGGGCCGCGAGCATTCGCTCGAGGCCGCGCGCGCCGACGGCTATACGGCCGCCGAAAGCCGCGAAGCGCTGTTCGAGCAGAGCGACGTGCTGTCGCTGCACCTGCGCATGCATGACGACACGCGCGGGATCGTGAAGCAGGAAGACCTGATGCGGATGAAGCCGACGTCGCTGCTCGTCAACACGAGCCGCGCCGAACTGCTCGAGGAAAATGCGCTGGTCAACGCGCTGTCGCACAACCGCCCGGGGATGGTCGCGATCGACGTGTTCGAGAGCGAGCCGATCCTGCAAGGCTACAGCCTGCTGCGCATGGAAAACGTGATCTGCACGCCGCACATCGGCTATGTCGAGCGCGAAAGCTACGAGCTGTATTTCAGTGCTGCGTTCCGGAACATCCTCGCGTTCGACGACGGCGACATGTCGAGCGTCGCGAACCCGGAAGCGCTGACGCCGATCCGCAAGCGCTGACCGCACGGGTTGCGCACGCCGCGCGGCCCGCTTCTACGATTCCCGCCATCAGGCGGCCACGCGGCCGCCCGTCATCGCGTCGACGCGCGTGAGGAAATGCTCGCCGTCGCGCCGCCCGAGGTCGTACGCATGCCGCATCTGCGACGGGCTCGTGTAATCCCAACTCGAAATCGGCACCTTGCTCGACGGCTGGACGTACAGCCGCCGCTGCTCGCCATGCGCGACCGTGAACATCTGCGGGCGCGGATACAACCGCGTGACGAGCACCAGCACGTCGCCCGGCGTCGGGTCGAGCGCGTCGACCGGCACGTTGTCGACCATCCCGCCATCGAGCACGGGCCGGCCGCCGCGGCGCAGCACCGGCGTGAACGGCGGTGTGCAGGACGACTGCAGGATCAGGTCGGCGAGTTCGTCGACTCGCGTGCAGGCCTGCGCGCGCACGAATTCCGGCCGAAAGCCGAGCGTGCGCCCGAGTGTCGGGTGCAGCGTCTTGCGCACGTACTTCTCGATGTTGTACGCGACGAGGCCGGCGGCGACTGCGCTGCGCGCGCCGAGCCAGCGCGGCACGTGCGACACGCCGATGCGGATCTCCGGCGCCGCGGCAAGCTTCGCGAACGGCTCGCCGTAGATGTCGAGCAGCGCCTGACGGTAAATCCGGTAATGCGGAAACACGGGCTCGCGCCCGAACAGGTTGCCCCAGTACGCGTTCTTCCGGTTGTGGCGCAGCGCCTCTTCGTAATAGCGCATCACCCATGCGGCATCGCGCGTATACAACATGCACGCGGTCGCCGCGCCGGCCGAGATGCCGGTGATCACGCGCGGGCGCAAGCCGAGCGCCGGCTGGGCGACGTCCCAGAAGCCGGCCTGCCACCAGCAGCGATTGCCGCCGCCCGCGAAGACGATCTGGTCGAACATCGCGCCGCTCAGCTGACGAGCGCGTAGGTCGACGTCGCGTGGACCGCCATCTTGCCGTCCTCGTCGAACAGCTCGACTTCGCCGAATACGAGATTGCGGCCCATCCGCAGCACGCGCGCGGTGACGAGCACGTCACCCTTGCGCACGGGACGCATGAAGTTCGTGTTCAACGACACGGTCGTCATCGGCCGGAACTCGCCGAGCGCGGCCGAGATCGCGACCACCATCGCGGTGTCGGCGGCTGCCGTAAACACCTGGCCGCAGATCACACCGCCCGAATGGCGGAATTCGCCGGAAAACGGCAGGCGCAGCGTGACGCTGTCGTCGCCGATCGACACGGGGACCAGACCAAGCGAGCGGACCCAGGGGGCCAGCAGGCGATCCAGCAATTCGCGGACTGCGTTTTCGTCCATCTTCGAAAGCCCAGAAAGCGTTGCGCGACCGCCGCGCAACACGGTGGCGTCATCATACCGGGAGCGCGGAAACTGCGATCGCTCGTTATCGGGCCGACAGCTGCCGTAGTCGTGACGAAATATTTTGGGAAATTTGCAGAAAGGGCTTGCAAGACCCGAATTACCCAGGCATAATCTTTCCTCTGTTGGGGGCGTTAGCTCAGTTGGTAGAGCAGCGGACTCTTAATCCGTAGGTCGACAGTTCGAATCTGTCACGCCCCACCAAAAGATTTTCCAAAAAGGCCCGGTTCTCCGGGCCTTTTGCATTTCCGGCTCCGCCTTGCCCAGCAAGGCTTTGCGCCGGGTCCGCCCCATCGTTTCACGACGGTTTTGATCCGATGCCGGGCACGCCGGTTGCAACGCCTGGACCGGGGAGATTTCGGTCTTGGCTCCCCCTTGGCTCCCTGCTGCTCCCCGTATTTCCCCGCGATTCCCCGCCGTGGCTCCCTTGGCTCCCTCCTGCGTTACCATACGATCATTGAAAACGAACGGGCTGGACCGTGGCAAAAACGAACGCATTGAGCCCGATGGACCTGCTCATCCTGGAGCGGATTGAAGACCGGGCATCGCTGCCCGATGCGTTGTGGATCACGCCCCAGCAGGTCGGGTTGCTGCTGGGCGGTCGGTCGGTCGAACAACTCGAAGACGACCGCAAAGCCGGCACAGGCCCGAAGTGGTCCAAGCCGTTCGGCGAACGTGGTGCGGTGCGTTACCGGCTGGGCGCCGTACGGGATTTCATGATCAACACGCCCGAGTTCAGCAACATGCTGGAAATGCGCATCGCGCTGGGCTCGTCCGCGCTGCTGACGTTCAGCGATTTCCTGGACCGTGGCACGCTCGACGACACGTGGCCGTTCCTGCTGCGCGAGGGCGTGCCGGTGGATTTCTTCAAGTCGTTGACGCTGGGCGATGCCCTGACCGACGACGATCGTGCGGTGGTGCTCACGCTCGACGGGTACCTGACCCAGCGCCTGGCCGCGGGCCGTCAGGCCAAGGTTGCTGCGGAGCGCGCGGAACTGCTCGCCGCTGCGGACTCTGTGAAGGTCGACGACAATCCGTTGCCCCGGTCGCCGGGCCGCCGGCATTCGCCGTGAACACGTTGCTACAACGACACAGACACGGGGCCTTGCGGCCCCGTTGTCGTTTTACATGGTGATCGCCCCGCGCCCGCGGCCCTGCTGCGGCACCAGGCGTTTGGCCGCCTCCCGCTCCAACGCCTTTTTCTTCTCGTCGGACTCCCGCTGCCGTTTCGCCTCCGCTTCCCGTTGCTGCCGGGCCTGCTCCTCGGCCTTGCGCTGGGCTTCGGCCTTCGCGGCCTCGGCCGCCTGCCGTTTCTCCATCGCCGCCCGGATCGCTTCACGCCCGGCCGCCGCGCGCTCGGCGGTCTGTGCGGCGTTTTGCACCGCGCGCTCGGCCTCACGGGCGCTCGTCTGAACGTGCCCGGCCAGCCGGTCGGCGGCCTTCGGCGTGGTGAACACCTGGGCCTGGCCGGCGGGTTCCAGCGCTCCGATCACCCGGGCCGGTGCGTCGCGCTCGCCCAATAGGGCGAACACGTGCGGCCGGGGATCGGCCACGGCGTTTTTGTGCGTCGTCGCGTAGCCGTGCCGGAACCGTTTCAGGTGGTCCTCGTCCAGCGTCACGGTGTGCCGGCGGTCGCGCTCGTTGTTGCTTTCGACCGTGGCCGTCGCGCGCAGCACGCCGTCCGCGCCAACGCCCACCGTGTTCAGGCGCAACGTGGCCGCCATCGGCTCCTCAAGTTTCACCGGCAATGCGAGCGACAGGTTTTTGTCGGTGCGCAGCACCATGCGGTCGCCCGCGGCCACCTGCATCTCGACGCTGGTGGTGCCGGCCCGCACGCGGATCGCGTGGTCTTCGCCGTGCAACTGGCCGGCCTCGCGCTTCGAGGTGCGGATCGCGTCGGTCAGGCGGCTCACGTCGTGCGGCGTGGCGCCCACGGCCCGGCGCTCACGCTCGGGCGTGTCGCTGGCGACCCATGCCTGGGCCAGTTCTTTCACGGCGGCCTCCGGCTTTTCGGCGATGGTGGCGGTGGCGTTCGCGTTGATCGAACGCACGGCCTCGCCGGTGCGCTCGACGGTTTGAGCGCGCTGGGCCTGGTGCTCCGTGTGCGCGTGGGCGGTGGCCTTGAACGATTTGCCGGTGCCGTGCACGTGCAGCGTTTCAGCACCCGCCTGCACGTCGCGCAACGCCTGCGGGTCGATCCGGTCGGACTCGCTTGCCATGATCTGTACGAACGGCACCGGGCCGTCCTGCGTTTTCGCGTCGCGGGCGGCTTTCCACACCGGCACGGCGTGGGCGTGTTCGATCTGGTCGCCGTTCGTCAACGTGAAGTCCTGCCCGTTCCACCGCGCCGTAGCCTTCGGGTTGGCCGGGTCGGTGCCGTCCACGGCGGTGATCGTCAGACGGGCGGACGGGTCCGTGATGCCGTGGTACATCGCGGCGCCCCGGCTGCCAAACGTCACCACGTCGCCCACGGCCAGTTTCATGTCGACCGTGCTGGTCGGCTTCTCGGCCTCGTCGCGTTGTCGCTGCACCGCCTCGGTGTGCGCCTCGCGCTGTTGCTGCTCGTGCGCCGTGAAGTCGTGCCGCACCGCTTCCCAGCCGTTGCGCTGGACGATCTTAGTCTCGCCCGTTTTGCGATCCTGGATTTCCACGTCCTGCTGACCGCCTTTTTTCAGTTCGATGGTGTCACCAGGGGTGAGGCCGTCGCGCTCGATCGCCCGCGGCACGTCAACGCCGAACACAAGGTGTTTGTGGCCGTCGCGGGAGCGGATGAGCGCGTACGGCGATTTGCTGGTCGGGTCCGCGGGATCGACAAGGGCCGTCCCGGTTTCGACGAGCGTGCCGCGGTAATACCGGTCGCCGTCGTCGTTTTTCACCGGGCGAGCGTCCGGCTCGGGCCGGAAGCCGGTCGGGTTGAAATCGCCGCCCCGGGCCACGGTCAAGGTCACGTCGTCGCCCGTCAGAAGACCGTCGGCGCGCAGTTGCGCCCGGATCGCCTCGTTGAGCGCGGGCACGTCCCGCGGGTTCACCGCCGCCGTGACCGGCGGGCGGTCCGGGTGTTCACGCAGGTGGGTGACGTGCTCGACCGCCATGGCGGCCACCGCATCGGCGCGGCGATCGTGCGCGGTCGTCGCCGCATCCAGGCCCATGCTCTTGAACTGGTCGCGGGCGGACTCGGCCAGCACCTGACGCCCTTCGGCGGCCTTGGCCGCGGCCCGCTCGAACATGGCCTGCTCGTGCTCGGTGCGCATGTGCGCGGGCAGGTCGTCGGTGGCGTTGCCCTTCACGGTCAACGCTTCCAGGGCTTCAGGGAAGTGCTTGAAATCGTCGTCGGTCCCGTAAAACCTCACCATCTTTTTTTCACGGGTGAACTGCACGAGGATGGCGTCGTTCTCGTCGGTCGTGCTCGTCATCACGAACACGTCCTCCTCGCCCTGCCCCTGCCCGCCGTGGTTCGTGATCGCGCTGGCGTGGTCGAACGCGTTCAGGTCCGCCGTGCTCCACGACACGCGCCGGCCGTCCTGCTGGCGGCCCTTCGCGTCTTTCTGCACGTCGTCGAGGATCGTGGCGTGGATGCGGTTGTGGCCGTTGCCCAGGTCTTCGATGCGGTCGATGATCGCGTTCGTGCCGTTCACCACGCCCAGGTGGGCGGTGCGTGCTTTGCGCTCGGCCTCGGGCAAACGGGCCTGCAAATCGGCGAGCGTGACGGGCTGGCCGCTCATGCGGTCGACCACCTCGTGGCCCTGCTTCGCGCGGATGATGTTGCCGCGCAAGGCCTTGAGCGCCTTCTGCGCCTTGGTCTCGTCGTCGTGCTTGTCCAGAAACTGAATGCGATCGCCGACGGCGAACCCCTTCTGTACCGTGGCGCCGGTCTCGCTGGCTTTCGGGACGATGTGCATGGGCACGTCCGGGCCGGTGAGCAGGCCCTTTTCGCGCTTCACGGCCCGGATGGCGTCGTTCAGACCGCGCACGTCCTCGTTGCGCGTGGCGATGACCATGCGGTTGCGCTCGGGCTCGGTGCTCTCGCCCCAGTCGCGGGCGATGCGCTCGTAGATGGCCTGGCGGTCCTCGCCCGTGTCCTTCATCGCCTCCGGCACCTCGACCTCGACGATGTGGCCGTGGTCCTGCATCCGGCTGAACAGTTCGCGGCCGTTGTCCGCGGCGTACAGCATCGCCACGGTCTGGCGGTGCTCGGCGCTGCGCTGCCGGCGCACGTCCGTCATTTCCGAACAGCCCACCACGTCGATCGACACGCGGAACGAGTCACCCGCCGTGGGCGACTTCAACTGGCGCCCGTCGCCGGCCGCGACGATCTTCCCGCCGGCCTCGGCGACGTACCGTTCGAGTTTCGCGCGATCGGACACACCGACCATGCCGGCCTCGTCCAGCACGACCAGTGTTTTGCTCGTCAGTTTCAGCGACCCAGCGTCCAGGCGTGCGAGCATCGGCGCCAAGGCTTGGGCTTCCAGGCCCTCGACCTCGGCCGCCAGTTTGTTGGTGGCCTTCCAGCCGCCGGACACGCCCAGCACGTCGTAGCCGGCCGCGCGGTACGCGTCGACGAACACCTGCGCGGTGAACGTCTTGCCGGTGCCGGCCCGGCCCACCAGGTTGGCAACGCCGCCGGTCTGCATCGCGGCGTAGTCGATGTTGCGCCGCTGCTCGTCCGTCAGTTTCACGGGCGGTGCAGTGCGCGCGTCGTCCACCTTGGCCTCGGCCTTCGCGACCTTGGCCGCGGCCTTCGCCTGCTGGTCGGGGCTGGCTTCGGCCGCTGCGACCTTGGCGGCGGCGAGGTCGTCGAGCGCCTTCTGCAAACGTTCCTCGGTCTTGCGCTTCTCGAACGCGTCGGCCGCCCGCTGCACCAGTTCGGGCGACAGGTTGTGCGCGGTGTTCGCGCGCAACGCCTGGTCGCTGGCGACCAGACTGCGCTCCGTCTCGATGGCCCACCGGCTGGTGTACATGATCTGACCGCGGCTGTTCTCGGGCTTCTGCACGAAGTCGTTGCGCTGCATGAAGTCGTCAACCAGGCGGTCGAGTTTTTGCAGGTCGTGACCGAACGCCGGGCCGGCCTCGGCCGCGATCAATGCGACGACATCACGCCGGGTGACGTTCGCCTCGGTCTTGTGAAGTTTTTCGAGCAAGACCTTGTCGTCGCGCATCGCCAGGTTTTGCTGCGGGCGCTGCTTCAACTGTTCGTTGCTGGGCAGGGCGCCGCTCTCGACGAACGGGGCGAAGGATCGAGACCACATGGGGTCGAGTTCTGCGAACGTGGGCTCATCTTTCGATTTGCGGGTCGCCAGGGTGGCCTGGTCTTTGGACACGCCGTGCTCCTCGGCGTACTTCACCAGTTCGACGCGACGGCTCGACTCGGCCAGCACCACCTCGCGGCTGATGCCGTCGATTTCGTACCGGACGTGTCCGGTTTCGCGCCCGGTGTGCTCGTGCAGTTCGACCTCGCGGTTCACCGCGTAGCCCATCTCCGTCAGGGAATGGGCCAGCGCCGCTTTGTGGATCTGGTCCATGACGTACACGTGCTGCTGAAGGTCGCGGGTGTTCAGCGCACGGGTCTTGCCGTCCTCACCGCGCACCAGGTTGAACAGCAGCACGTGCTCATGAACCTGTGGGTCGAGGTTGCGGTTCGTGAAGTGCGTGAACCCGGCCGCGAACAGTTCGGAGCACCCGATGCGCTCGGTGCCACCGGCGCCCGCGCGCACGTCGAGGTTCTCCTTCAAATATTGCAGCGACAGGTCCACCGCGGAACGGTGGGCGGCCAGCAGGCGGTCGCGCTCGTCGGGGTTGGCCCGCGCCCATGCGACCGAAAACGTTTTGCCTGGGCTGAACGTCACGTCGTAGCCGATGTTCCGGTCCGCGCCCGGGTTCTGCACCAGCGCCTCGCCGTTCGGGCCGCGCCCGGCGGCCATCAGGTCGAGCGCGTTGTGGTCGACCACGCCCGCCAGGCCCAGCGCTTCGGGGCCGCCGCCGATCCAACGCGTGGGGGCTTCCATGTCACCGTTCTTGTTCTGGTAATACTCGGTGTTTTTCAGGTACTGAAGGATGTTGGCGCCCTTCTTGCCGTAGCCTTTGGAGTTGAGAGGGGTGCTTTTGACCATGATGGCCTCGCGGGTGGGATGGGTTGGCGTTGGCACTAACGCCTCGAACCAGTGTCTCGTACGGCTGGCCGATGTCAAACGGGCGTACCTCTATAGAGGTACGCCCGTGATGGGGATCAGTGGAACAGCGGAACGGTCGGCTTGGCCGCCGTGGCGCCGGCCTTTCCGTTCTTCGTCGTTGGCTTTTTCGAGTCGTGGTACATGTCCACGACCTTCACGGCAGCCAGCAACGCACCGGCCCCTGGAACGTCGAGCGCGTCGGCGATGTGGTCGGCCGCCTCTTCTTCGCCGATCTCTTTGATCATGTCGTCCAGCACGTCCTCGTCGATGTCGCCGGACTCGCCTGGCTGGACTGCTTTGGCTTTATCCTTGGCCGGCTTCACGGCGGGTTCCGGCTCGGCGGGTGCCTCGGGCTCGCCCGGTTCGTCGACCAGCGCGACGACGGTGGGCGCGGTCGGCTCCTCGTCCGGCGGCATCGGGTCTTCGACGTCGATGTCCGGCTCATCCGCTGCCTGCACCTCGTGGCCGCCCTGTTTCGCCTCGGCGTCGGCGGCCGGTGCCGTCGTCTGGGTCTCCAGTTTGGTCTGCTCCTCGGGCTCGTCCATCGGCTTGGTCCAATCGGCCGGCACGTCGGTTTCGCATTGCACCAGCGAGTCCACGTTGAACCCGGGCCACCAGAGTTTGTAGACGGAACCGCCAAACGTCAGCAGACCGGAGACCGAAAACCCGTACTCGGTGTTGTCGCTGCGCGCGCCCATCCGCTTGTCGTCGCTGATCTGGCTTGGCCGAACGAGCAAGGTGGCTTCTTCGTGGTACGAGTTCGTCACGTTCGGCTGGCCCGCGCCCTGCCCGTTGGCGGTGACGGACGTGTTCATTTTGTTGACCACGCGTTTGCCGAACCATTCCGACAGTTTGTTCGCAGTGTCCCCGGACGAGGTGCGCGTGACGATCCGGGTGCCCACGAGCGACCACATCGTGCTGGCCTCCTCGGGCGAGTATTTCAACTTGATCTGGTTGATGTCCTGGTAGCAGGCGGTGAACATGATGCCTTTGGACCGCCCCTTGTCGAGCAAGCCCATGATGTTCAGCCGGTTCACCGCGGCCAGTTCGTCCACGATCACGCCGATGAGCCGGTGGCGGTTCTCACGCAGGTCGAGCAGCAGCGGGGCCAGCACGTTGAACATGGCGGCGATGTACTTTTCCGTCAGCGGCATGTCCGGCTTGCCTCGAATGACCATCTGCCGCGGCCCGGTGTAGTCGTCCTTCACCCAGTCGCACAACGCGATCTTGCGGCGCTTGTCGTTGGGGATCGTCGTCGGCCAGGCCTTCGCCAGGTTGTCGATCAGTTTTGCGCCGTTCATCAGCGTCGACAGCACCGACATCGTGCCGGGGTTCGGGTCGATGACGATGTTGTACGCCTTGTTGATGGCCGCGTTGTAGTTCGGGTTCGGGCTGCCGTCCTCGTTGGCCGCGTAGGGCTTGAACAGGGCGACGAGGCCGGGCTGCGGCAGGCCGGTGCGCTCGGAGAGTTCCGTCCAGCCCCAACGTCCGATCTTGCGTTGCCGCCGCTCGACGCGCAGCGTCTCGACGACGGCGTAGCCGATCATCTGGGCCGCATCGGTGAAAAACGGCTGCGAGGAGTTCGGGTTGGTCGGCCACATGGTGGCGCAAAACACATCCACGGCATCTTCGCGGGCCAACTCCCGCGCGATGTCCCACACGTCCGACAACGCCGACCACGGGTCGATCAGCGCGGCACCGACGCTCACACCGTCCTCGAACTTGCAGAACAGCCGAGAAAAATCGCCCTTCTGGTCGACCGCGGCGAACTTATGACCGTACGGCCCGGTGGTGCCGTCGGGCAACGTAACCTGCGCTTTGTACATCTGGAACAGCCAGTGCAGCAAGATCATGGTCTTGCCCGCGCCCGACGCGCCGACGATCAACTGGTGCCGCACCCACACGTCGCGCAGCAGCGGCGGAACGTCCGGGTGAATCTTCATCAGACCCGTTGCTGCCTTCTTGCCTTTCGCGGGAGGTGGTGCCGCGGTGTCGCTCGTCAGTTGTTGCAACGCTTCCTTGCCGGTGTAGAACCGCCCGCCTTCCACGTGCACCTGGCTGTCGCGCGGCGTCGCCGTGTCGCGATACACGAACCAACCCAAGGCCGCGGACGGCAGGAGGGCCAGCGCGAGACGCCAGGCCATGTCGAGCAGGCTGTACTCAAACAGGCTGCTGAACCGGTCCGCTGCCTCGGCGAACGGATGGCTGGGCAAAACCTTGTGCGCGACGCTGCCGATCGCGCTGCTCCAGAAATCAACGTTACCCACGCGCTCGGCACCGATGGGCGCGAACAGCAGGACGAACGTGAACAGCAGGATGAACGAGATGATGAACACCGCCGTTCCTTCGGCGATGCCTCGGCCGACGTAGGAAACTTTTTGCGATGCGCTGGTGTTGGCCGGCTGCTTCTGCATGAACAGCCGGAGCGTGTTGTTACCGTCGTCGTCGCGTTGAGCCATGACGGCCTCCGATGAAGTCGGAGCCACCGTGGCTCCTTGTACCCGGAAGCCCGCATTGCTGCGGGCGGCTCGATGGAACGGGGCGGTGCTGCTGGTGTGGCCGCTGCTGCTGGAAAACTCAACGCCCGGATAGTCGTCTCGGCGTCGGGCACGACTCGCGCGGAGTCGTCGGTTTTTGCTGTCGCCGTTTTTGGCCGTTTTACGCGGCCTGCAATGCCGCGTCCGGCGGCAGGTCGTCGATGTGCCCGGCGATCGGGTTACCGGCCTGGTCGACGGTCAGGTGGATGGCCGTGAACGCGTTCGCGAGCGCCTTCAGATGGTCCTCGAACCGCTCGACCAGACGGGCTTCCATCGCGTCGATCTGCGCGTCCGTCGCCAGTCGTTGCTCGGCGATCAGGGCGGCGATGTCCGCGCCGTTCAGGTAAGCGTCGATCGCGCGCCGGGCGAGTTCACCCTGGGTCGTGTTTTGCGCCTCGGCAGCGTCTTTCAAGCGGCGGTCGGTCGTGGGTTTCAGTCGAACGTGAAGCGAAGGCATTGCCATGGTGGAACTCCTGCGATGGTGGGCGATGACGGGCTCCTTAAGTACTACCAGGTACCTGGCGTTTGTCCAGCGGTGCGCGCGGCGACCGTTTTTCCGTCAAAGCGCGGCTACGGTCCAACGCTTACTGGGCAAGGCTGCGGCCTTCCCAACGGTGGCCGCGTAGCGGCTACGGTAAGAGCCTTGCGCAGCAAGGCGAAAGGGCCGCGAAGCGGCCAGGGGAGGACGCATCGAAGATGCAATGCGTGTGTTGTGGTCGTCCCCCGAGAGAAGAGAGGGGAACGCAACCCACACAGATACCGTTTGAAAAACGCCCACCACGCTGTTTGTCCCGCTTTTGACGTTGCTGTTTGTCTTGCTGTTGACGTTGAGGGTGCTGCTGTTGACGTTGGTGTTTGTCTTGCTGTTGACGTGGGTGTTGGTGTTGCTTTTACTGTTTGTCCTGCCTCACCGCTTCACTGTTTGTCTCGTTGTGCTGCTGGGTTGTTGGTGGTCGATGGTGTGCTGTTTGTCCTGCTTCTCGTATTGCTGTTTGTCCTGCTTCGTGCCCTGCTGTTTGTCCGACGTTGAGCCCCGCTGTTTGTCCGCTGTTTGTCCTTCGCATTGCCCCGCTGTTTGTCCATTGCCAAACCCTGCTTTTTCCCCGCTGTTTGTCCTGCCTTCGTCGTGCCCCAGGTCCGTCGATGTTGGGGCTGTTTTCGACCATGCATCGCGGACAAACTGCTGTCCCGTTGCAAGCAGCAAATCGGTCGATGGTGGGGCGAACGGGCGAGACCTTGGCGGGACGATGGGGAGAATGGCCTGGATTCGTCGCACCGCTGCATGGTCCGCCGCAAAACCGTCAGCCGTTTCGCCGATGGGAAGAGCCAAGCGGTTCCCACGACGGCCGATGCGTCGACAAGAGGCAAAACGCAAACGGTAGACCGGACCCCAACGGGGGCCGGTGAACCGTGCAGTGTTTTGCCGTCAACGCACGGTCGAAGAAAAACGGTGGCCTCCCCTTGTGTTTGTCCGACGCTGGAGTTAATCGTACGTACACCCAGGCGCCGGTCGTCGCATGCGCCTCCACGTTCAAGCCCGTGCTGTTCGACGGGCTTTTGTTTTTTGGAGAAACAACGTTATGGTCCGACCTGCCCACAAAAACCCCAGCGCTGACACCGCGCGACGCCGGACAAACCGGGCGAAGTGGCGCGAGACCCGGCGCTTCACGGGGTTCAGTTTTGAAGTCGGCATGTACGACCGCGCCAAATCGGCGTGGCAAGACCATCGCAAGCGGTTCGGTGATGCGCCCGTTGGTCGCTCGACGTTCACCGACTGGGTGGCCGCGTCGATCATCGCGTTCGGTGAACGCGATGCCGACGAACAGGCGGCCCATGTCGAGGCTTACATGAACGCGGAAAACGCGCGACGTGCTGCAGCGTCGACCAACGCCGCAACGGTACCGGACGGCTTCACGTTGCCGCCCGCGTCGCCTGGCGTCGACGCGGCCGGCGCACCTGATTTCGACTTCAACAGTTTGTCCGAGTTGTCGAACGTCGATGAGGTCACGCCATGACGAACCCGAGCACCGTCCGCTCGCGCGCATCGCGCGCTCGCCGGCAGGCCACCCGACGGCTGGTCGGTACGTCGCTGGTGCGCGCGGTGTATGAAAACGTGCAGGCTCTGGTGCCGGCGCACGCCGCATGGGTCGCGCAAAGCGCGGGCCTCACCGGCCCCGAGCGCGCGACGGCCACGGCGCTCGTGAGCGACCACCTGGGCGCTGCGTTGCTGGCCTGGCTCGATCTGCCCGACCGTGAACGCCTGGTGTTCCTGAAGACGTACATGCGCGCAGCGCGCGCCCCTGCCTGACTCTTCCTGTTGTTCAACGTTCGAGCCCGTGACCCCACGGACTTTTTTTGGAGCCTCATCGTGATCGTCATCCGCACCAAACGACCCACCTACCTCACCACAACCGCCTCCGGCGTTTTCGCGTTCAACATCGCCATCCCGGCCGACCTCCGGGAGCCGGGAATGCCTGCGGCCGTCTTGCGTTCGCTGCGAACGAAGAAACGGACGCAGGCACGTGCCCTGGCAAGTCGGATCGCGTTCGATTGCCGCGTGCTGTTCAACGTGGCCCGCGATGCGGGCGATGACGCCATCAAGGCCCTCCTGCCGGACTCCATCCGTTCGATCGTCGACGAAACGCTGCACGCGAACGCAACGGCCGCAACGACCGTTGCGCCGAGCGTCGAGCAGGCCGTCGATGACTTCCGGGCTGAAATCGACGCGATGTGGAACGCACCGTTGGCCTCGTTGGTGCCGCGCACGCCGGAGCCGGAGCATCCGCACGTCCACGTCGTGCTGCCCAACAACGCCCGCGAGCCGGTGTATCGTCGCCGGTTCTTCGCGTTCGAGCACGGGCCGGTTCAACCGCACCGCGTGCGGCGCTGGACTGTGCTGCGTCATGTGCCGTCGCCAAAGCATAGCGACCCGGCGCTACGTTACGGCGAACCCGATTTCGGCGATCTGTTCGACTCGGTGTGATCGAACCCGGCGTCGAGCGCGGACATGACGGTCGACGCCGGCTTGGCGCAGGGCGATGCCATTAACCGTTTGCGGGCAATCGATCGGGGCAACCACCCTGATCGAGCCTTCGGATGGCCTTCCCGGATACAATCGCCCCGTTCCTTCATACGATGCCAGCGCCATGACAACCATCTCGTTCCCGGAAATCCGTGCCCATTTGCAGGCCTTCGCAAAGCAATGGAAACAGGCGGAACGCGAGAACGCCGACGCAAAGTTGTTTTGGGCACGGTTTTACGAGTGCTTCGGCATCCGCCCGGAGTCGGCGACGATCTACGAAAAGGCGGTGGACAAACTCGATGGCACGCGGGGCTTCATCGACTCGTTCATCCCCGGGTTGTTGATCGTCGAGCACAAGAGCAAAGGCAAGGATCTAAACTCGGCGTTCACCCAGGCGTCCGACTATTTCACGGCCCTGTCGGAAGGCGAACGCCCGCGATACATCATCGTGTCGGATTTTGCCCGGTTCAGGTTGTACGACCTGAAAACTGACACCCAAGTCGAATGCAAACTCGCGGACCTTCCAAAACACGCCGGCTGGTTCCGGTTCCTGGTCGAGAAGGATGCGTCGCCGGAGATCCTGGAGGAGTCGCCGATCAACCGGAAGGCGGCGTACGCCGTCTCGAAGTTGCACGAGGCGCTGTTGCAGGCGAACTTCCGCGGGCGCGATCTGGAAGTGTTTCTCACGCGACTCCTATTCTGCCTCTTCGCAGACGACACCGGGATCTTCGGACTAGACGGGCTCTTTCGACGGTACGTCGAAACCACTAGGCCCGACGGACGTGACACCGGGCAAAGCCTGGCAAGCCTGTTCGACGTACTCGACACGTCGGACAGCGATCGGTCGTCGAACCTGGACGAACGTCTGGCCGCGTTCGCCTACATCAACGGGTCGTTGTTTTCCGAGCGCACACGCATCCCTTCGTTTGATGCGGACATGCGAACCCTGCTGGTGAAGTGCGCGGAACTGGACTGGAGTGGGATCAGCCCGGCGATCTTTGGAGCAATGTTTCAAGGTGTACTCGAGGTGCACACACCGGACGAGACGCGCCAGGCCAGTCGCAGGGAACTTGGCGCCCACTACACCTCGGAACGTAATATCTTGCGGGTCATCAACCCGTTGTTCATGGACGATCTACGTGCCGAGTTCGAGAAGGCACGAAAGAGCAAGCCGCGATTGCAAGCGCTGTACGACAAGTTGTCGAGCCTCACCTTCTTCGATCCAGCATGCGGCTGTGGCAACTTCCTGGTAATCGCGTACCGGGAACTGCGACGCTTGGAAAACGATGTCATCGCGGCGTTGTTCGTTGATTTTGGGCAAGGCCCCGGTTTGCTGGACGTGTCCACGCTCTGCCGGGTGCGCGTCAGTCAGTTCTACGGTTTGGAAATCGACGATGCAGCGGCACACATCGCTCGCGTCGCGTTGTGGATCACCGACCACCAAATGAACCTAGAATCAGCGGAACGCTTTGGCAACACGCGTCCAACGGTTCCTTTGGTTGACACACCGCACGTCCACCAGGAAAACGCCCTCCGCTTCGATTGGGCGTCGATCCTACCGCCTGCGCAATGCTCTTACGTGATGGGCAACCCCCCGTTCATCGGCGCGAAATACCTCAACGATGCTCAACGGGAAGATGCCCGTGTGGTTTTTGCAAAGATCAAGAACGGCGGTTTGCTTGACTACGTGGCCGCCTGGTACGTGAAGGCATTGGCATACATCCAGCAAAACCCGTCGATCGACGTGGCGTTCGTGTCGACCAACTCGATCACGCAGGGCGAGCAAGTGTCGGTGCTGTGGGGGCCGTTGCTGCAAGGCGGTGTCCAGATCCGCTTCGCGCACCGAACGTTTCAATGGAGCAACGAAGGTAAGGGGATCGCCGCGGTCCATTGCGTCATCATCGGCTTTGGTCTCAGGGTCCCGGACCACTGCACGATTTACGACTACACCGGCGACATCAAGGCTGAGAACGCGCACGTCATTGCTGCCAAACGCATCAACCCTTACCTGGTCGACGCGCCCGACTACTTGTTGCCCAATCGGCGCACGCCGATCTGCCCTGTGCCAGAAATCGGCATCGGGAACAAGCCAATCGACGGTGGGCATTACCTGTTCACCGACGACGAAAAGGCTGCGTTCATCCAACTTGAACCGAGTGCTGCTCCTCTGTTTCGCCGGTGGTATGGTTCGGTCGAGTTCATCAACGATCTGAGCCGTTGGTGCCTGTGGCTGGGCAATCTAAAGCCAAACGAACTGCGCGCGCTGCCGGAATGTATGAAGCGCGTCGAGGCCGTGCGCAAGAGCCGCCTCGCGAGCGATAGCGCTCCGACGCAGAAGTTAGCCGAGACGCCGACCCGCTTTCACGTCGAGTTCATGCCCGAAAAGCCGTTTTTGGTGATCCCTGAAGTCTCGTCGTATCGCCGCGATTTCATTCCGCTGGGGTACTTGCAACCGCCGACGTTGGCGAGCAACAAGGTGCGGCTGATGCCCGACGCGACGCCCTATCATTTTGCAGTGTTGCATTCGACCATGCATATGGCTTGGGTGCGCACCGTAACGGGACGACTGAAGAGCGACTTTCAATATTCCATTAAGATCGTATTCAACAACTATCCGTGGCCGGAACCGACGGAAGCGCAACGAAAAGCGCTGGAGTCCACCGCCCAAGCTATTCTCGACGCGCGTTCGCTTTTCCCCGGTTCGTCACTGGCCGATCTCTATGATCCGCGGACCATGCCGCCGGAACTTCGGAAAGCGCATGTTGCCAATGACCGGGCGGTCGATGCCGCATACGGATTCAAAGGCGACAAATCCGATGCAGGTCGTGTTGCGTTTCTGTTTGTTCTTTACGGTAAGTTGACAAGCCTGCTTCCATCAGCAAAGCCGAAGCGCACGCGGAAGGAGAAAGCAGAGGCGTAGTCACGGCCAACGCACCTGGGGCGGTCGGAGCGTCCGCCCTTACAGAAGGTCGCCGTTTTTGATGACCTTGAAGTTGCGCGGGTTGACCAGACGCGCTCCCCGCGACATGACGCGGACATCGCCATGGCATTGGACCAACGTTTTTTCGCCGTGCGCGAAGACGGCTTGTTGGTACTCGTCTTTGTCGAGTTCAACAGAAACGTTTTTCGGCTGACCGTTCAACGTCACCGCGATCGTGATCGTTCCGCTCTCATCGGCCAGCGGCCTGTCCAGTTTTTCGACGGAACCGGTGATTGTCCGGTCGTACAACGTATAGTCTTCGCGTTTGTAGTAGGCCGCGGCCTCCGCGACGCGTTCCACCTTGTCCCTGTCGAACACGAAGTTGATCGGCGAACTCGGCTCCAGGCCGCTGCTGGCTGGTGTGATCGTCACCTCGAAGCCGCGTTTCTGGTCTGCGCCGCTCAAACCCACGAGTGCATCGCACAGGTTTGCGCTTGCTCCATTGTTTACGGCTTCGTCGAGCACGATGGTGTTTCCGCCGCTCGCGATCGTACCGATCGCATTGTCGAGCGCACGCAGCCCCGATGATAGGGTGGCGGTCACCAGGTGCGTCGTCGGCACGGATGGCAAACCCAGTTGCGACGTTTGCTGGACCGGTACCGGCGCGATGATGTTGACGACGTAACTACCGATTTCCGTCTGACCCAAGCGCAGCGAACGTAGGTATTCGTTCATCTCGTCGGACTTGCGCCCCGTGAACTGACGCCGTTTCGACGTGGACGCAAGTGCGGCGGCTTCCATGAGGTCGCGCGCCCGCTGGTTCAGCAACACGCCATCGTCGAGCGGGATCGTGCCGCCTTCAACGTCGAAGTGGAACACCCGAACGCGGATGCGATCCGAAAAATATCCAGCAACGTCGCGAACGATGTCGAGGACCGGCCGCCCCTCGAAGTCGGCGATCGCCGTTACGGCGTCGACCAGCCGCCGACCAAAATCCTTCGCCCGCTGTTGCAGCGACGGCAGCAAAACTTCGGCGTCTTCCTGTTGGGGTTCCGGTCGGTGCCACACCGACGCCATCGCCCCGAGGTCCGCGTCTTTTCGCCAGCCACGCAGATCGAGGTAAGCGGCCAGTTGATCGGGCGTGATGTCGGCCAGACGTTTGAGCAAGTCGTCGCGGCTCATAGCGCGCTCCCTCGATTGCTCGCCAGGGTCATCAGGTGCGTCAATGCCTCGGTGGTCAGGCGTTGGTTCAACGGAACGTCAATCGTCACCGTCGTGCTGTTTGCAGTGTCCGGCAGATCGCGCAGTGACACGTAGAAGCATGCGTTATGCATGCTTATGTGGTCTTGATGATGTTGGACCCAGTGCGCTGGCTCGTCGGACACAAGCAGTACGGCCAGGTAACGTGGACAGATGACATCGTTGCCGCGCAAGTCGTCGTAGTTCTTGCGCGACAACGGAAAGCGGATCACCTCGCCGGTCACGAGGTCACGTGACGTGCATTTGAGTTGGAACTGGACCTTGGGGTTGCGAACCGGGCCTTTAAAGCCCCGCCCCGTAAGTTCCAGGTCAACACTGTCGTCGTCCACGTCGAGTTCCGACGGATTGAAGCCCGCTTGTGCGGCGATTGCTCGCACGTACGCCTTGTTGAACTGCTCTTTTTGTTTTCCGATGTCCACCGACCCCGATCCCCTTTCCGGCGTCTTGCCCGTAACCGGGCGGCGTCGCCTGCGACGTTTGCGACATTGTAACGGTCCTTGCCCCAGCCACGCTCGCGCTTTGCCACCTGATCAAGGTGAATGGGCTTTTGCCCGTCCTTCGAGCGCACGGATGAACCGGATCGAAGCGCCGATGTGGCTGAAGATGAGCAACGCCTCCGAATGATTCAGGATGGGGTTGTCGTGCGCAAGACTCTTGTTGTTGCGCACGTCGTTGAACGCTTCCAGGACGCTGATGCTGCTGCGCAGGATGCGGTCGGTCATGTCCGACTCGATCAGGCCAGCGGCTCGTATTGCTTTGACATACTCGCCCATTAGGCTGTGCAACGGTTTGTCCCGGTTGACCTCGATGCCGCGGTGTTCGCAGTGCGTCCGCAAAAACTTCATGGCGAACACATGCAGCCGATCCAGCGCCGTCGCCGGCTCGTTCTGCTCGATCGCGGTGCGGATGTGCTTCGCCGCGGCTTCGAAATCAAGGTCGTTGACGCTGGCGGTGAACGCGTCGATCTCGGGAACCGGGCTCGACGGGTTTTGGTGAAGCCGGCCGATGATCTTGTCCACGTCGTCGAGCAACGCGGTATCCGCATCCGCCGGAAGGCACTCGTATTCGTTCGCGTGCTCGATCAATGCGACGAGCACCTTGGCGACGAGGTGGTCAGGCTCGACGGTCCAGAAACCTCGCATCCGGTTCGCCTTCGATCCGGAACTCAGGTTGATCCTGTACTTCGCATCGTCGATGTCGAGGCCCGTGTGTTCTTCGAAGAACATGGAAAACGTGCGATCGGAAAAGTTGAGCACGTAACCGCTGCCCATTCCGAGGAGGCGTTCCAGTTTTCGTTTTTCGATCGACGACAGAGTTGCCATTTGTGGTCTGTGTGTTGGCGGGTCTGTTGCTGATTGTAGCGACAAACGCGTTCAGCCCGCGGTCGCTGCGCCGCCGGCTGCCGGTGGGATGGGGATGCATGCCTGGCGATCGTCCGACACCACCCGGTCATACCGTTCAACGAACGTGCGCATCTTCTCCGGGTGATCATTGTACGAGGTGATCCACCGCGCGATCGCCGCGGCCACCGCCTCGATCAGGCCGAACGTATTGACGTACTTCATCATGGGGTTGTCGCTCGGCGGGTATTGCTGGGCGCCGACGTACGGGGTGAGCCGTGCGACCTTCCCGGCGGCGACCTTGCGAGACTCCAGGTTCGACATGTGGAGCAGGCTGTTTCGCAACTCCCACAACTCATCGGGCGTAGCTCCGGCCGGGGTCGGGTCGGCGAACGTGCGCAGCCAGTCGATGAAGACGGACGTTTCACCGCGGCCGCGCTCGCCGAACTCGACGTAAGCCACCGTGTCGAGAAACGACATCAGCAGTTTCAAGCACGAGATGTAGTGGCCGTTGTTGTACAGCAGCCGGATCGCCTTGAAATAGTCGTCATGGATCAGACCAGTCATGTCGAACGTGCCCTGCTCTTCGTTGCGATACTTGAACAGGTAGTCGTCCATTCGTCCTGGCTCCCCCACACCGTCCGGCAGTTTCGACATGTCGAGAGGCGCCAATGGCACGCTGACATCAGTTTTCGGCACGCCGTCGACGATCGACGTCATGCAAAACAGCGGCATGGGTCCGGCCCCGATGGCCGCGAACAACGGCTCAAACAGTTCGGTCACTTGCCCGAGCCGTTGCCGCACCTGGAACTGTATCGCCGTCATCGTGTTGACGACCCGGAACCGATCGACCGTCGCGAAATCGACCTCTGCACGTGACCGCAAAAAATCCATCTTCTTCGCGTCATTTCCCTGCCGGTAATACTGCTTGATCCCCACCGTTCGAAGTTCGTCGGCCTCAAAAAAGGCGTACACGTTGTAGATCGGTTCGTGCTTCTTCATCGCCCCAGCCTCGGTCTTGTTGTGCCGTCGATGTTACCCGATCGACCGCCGCAGGCGATCGGCCGCGTGAGCGGATCGAGGAGGCCTCCGGCCTCCATTTTTTTCGTCCGTTCCCAGCAAAAGCGCTCGTTGGCGCTGGACTCTCCGAACGTACCTGGTAGTACTAGAGGTGTTGGCACCAACGCTTTTCCTGGAGTTTCGAATGGCATCAGCAAAATCGACAACGCGGTGGTATCGCTGGAAAGAACAGCACGCGGCCGACCGCTGGCGTGCGTCCCTCGCGCTCGTGCGCAGTGTCGGGGCAAACGTCGACCGTGAACGCCAGTCGGTGACCCGAACCAACTACATCGGCGCCGCCCTGCTCGCGATGGAAAGCCTCACACCGGCCGAACGCCGGGCGTTCATCGACCGTTACGCCGCTCTGCACGGCACCCCCTTGAAAAACGTTGGGTCAACGTCATGAGCATGTCCGACCGCGAGCGGCGCTACGTCGCACGTCGCTACAAGTACAAGTACGAGCGCAGTGCGGCCCGTCGGACGCTTCGTCGCCTGCGCGACGCGCAACGGATGGCGGGGTACGCCGCGTTCGCTGGCCTGGCCGTGCTGCTCGACGTGGTGTTGCCGTTCACGCCGCTCAAGCCGAGCACGCCCGCGCGGCAAGCCGTTGGCTTCTGGACCGTCGGCGTGTGCGGTCTTGCGATCGTCGCGGCTTCCGTCGTCGCTGCCGTCGTGCTGCGTCAACGTACGGGCTGTGCTGTCGAAAAACTTGAACAAGCGAACCGGGGCTATGCGCGCGCCTGGTTGCGGCTTTACGAGTTGCGCGCGTCCATAAAGGAGGTCGTATGACGACACAAACCTCGATGTTTTACAACTACGTCCTGCCGGGTTGCCTGGCGTTTCTGCTGATCGCGGTCGGCATCACCATGATTGCCCTCGACGCGCCACGGCCTGTGGTGCTGACGACGTGGAGCACGGCCGTCCTGCTCGAACTGGCGATGTTCGCGCACCTCGTATTTTTCGACAAAGACTTCTGGAGCGCGCCATGAACGAACTGAACGAACATGACCCCTGGTTCAACACCGCCGACGACGTAGAGCCCGTGGCCGTGCCGGTGGAAAGCCCGGCGCGTGCGCGCGGCGTGTCGGTGCCGGGCGTCGCTGTAGCCGTGCTCACGTCGGGCGCTGTGGCCGCTGCGGGCGTGGTGGTGCTGCTGTTCACGCTGCGCGGCCTGCTGCCGCCGCCGTTCGCGCTGGCCGCCTTCCCGCTCCTGTTGGGCGCCGTGGCGATGCTGACCGCCGGGCTGGACCGGGCCGACGACGAGCATTTCGACCGGTGGCTGGGCCTGTCGTACAGGGGCGAGCAGCGCGTGGAAGCGCGCCAGGCTTACGCTGATTTGTGGAGGCGATCATGAGCACGCGAAAAAACATGAGGGTGTGGCGTCACGTCGTCGAAGCGCTGCGCCGGTGGTCACGGCCCAGCGCAAAACGGGAGGCGTCGCCGCGGCGTCGCCCTTGCGAGCCGGTCGGCGTGGACGATGACGGCAACAACGTCTACTCGCGCGAGGACCGCCTGGCGATCCTCGAGTACGGCCTGGCGCGACGGCTGGCCGCCGAGCAGCGGCTGGTGGAGGGCCGGGACCGTTGACCCTTTTACGCTCCGGCCTTCGCGAGCGCCGCAAGGGCCTTCACCGGCTGCACGCCGCAGGCCCGGCACCAGTCGAGGTAGAACAGCAGGTCGCACGACCGGGCTCCTTTTTCGAACTTTGAGACCGTCGATTGGTCGATGCCCAGCGCCAGAGCGAGGTCGGTCTGGTTCAGCCCAGCGTCCTCGCGAAGCGATCGCAAGTGTGTCGCCGTCGCGAGTACACGCTGGGTTCGGATTTTTTCAAATGAGGGCATAACGACATGTTAAACGCACGACCGCCCTGACGCACGAAAACTTTAGGCCATTTTGGCCTACTGGAGTTACGATGCGACCGCGTCAACACGTACCAACCATCAGCACCATCACCATCACCTTCGGGGGTTTTATGAACACGCTGCAAAACAGTCTCAAAACGTTGGCCGCGGCTGCGGCCGTGTCCTTGGCCCTCGCCGCTTGCGGTGGCGGTGGTGGTGGCGGTGGTTCGTCGGGCGGTAGCACTGGAACCGGCACCGGCACGACGACCAGCACGAACGGGGCTGCGCTTCTCGCCGCTTACAACCCGCCCGCCGACATCGCCGGGGACGTGGTGACGAACTACACCGGCCCGGCGTACAACGTCGGCAGCAGCGGCATCGTCTCGTCCTGTTCGAGCGCTGCGCTCGTGAGCACCACGGTGGTCGACGCGCCGGACGTGGTGGTGTTTGCTGCGAACGGCGCCAGCGTCAAGGCCCAGGAACTGGCCGCTGACCTGTTTGAGAACAAGGCGGTCCCCACGGTTCGCGCGGCGCTGGGCCTGCCGGCCACGGGCGTGGCGTTCGACGGCACGAACAAGGTTCAGTTGTGCGTCGACACGGCGCTCGGCACGAGCCTCGGCGAAACCGGCACGGCCGTGACAGGCCAAACCGGCCTTGGCGCACCCGGCCCGGTCATGCAAGTCATGTCGGCCGATAGCCCGAACTTTGATGCACGCTTCGCGGGTGCCACGTCGCTCGACGCCATGGCACCGTTGTTCATCCACGAGTCCACGCACGCCGCGCTGTACTCCATGACCGAACCGTTCGGTGGAACCGAAGTCTGGTTCCAGGAGGGCACCGCCACGACGGTCGCTGGGCAGAGCATCGGGACGAAGGCCAGCGTGCTCGCGACCGTGCAGGCGTCGGACCTGTTGACCGCCAACAACTCGAACGCGGACCTGAATGCGTACGGCGGTTACGAAGCGACGGTTCAATACCTGACCAGCACCGCGCCGGGCGGCTTGGGCTTCGGGCTCACCGGCCTGAAAACGTTCCTCGCGACGTACAAGGCCGCCGCCACCGCGCTCTGCGTCCAGCCGATCCCGGCGGGCCTGATCCCGCCGGCTTCGCAGACCGCTGGAATGCTGCCCGCCGGTAAGTACAACGTGTGCGCGTCGCAGGCTCCGGGCACCATCGACACGCGCCTGGAGACGGCGTTCGACCAGGCGTTCAGCGCGACCTTCAAAGACTCGAACGGGTCACCGCTCTACCTGCACACCGCCGACGATCCGAGCGGGAACAGCCTGGAACAAACGCTCTACCAACGCCTGAACAGTTTCCTGCAATGACCTGCCGGTGATGTTGCCAACGGCCCCTTCGGGGGCCGTTTTTCACGACACAAAAAAACCACCAATAAGAAAAAGGATCACCATGCAAACCATCGTGTCCGCGATAGCACTCCTCCTACTCGCCCTCATCATCGGCGCTTGCAACGTCGGCGCGTTCCGTTTAACGAACCGGTTGCGATGGCCGAAAAGCAGCGGTGCCCGTGCGTACGCGGGCCAAGCCGCGAGAAACCTCGGCAACGGCATCGGCACCCTTGCGTTGATCGGTGTCGCCGGCTGCGCCTGGCTCGCGATGGCCGCGCTCCTGAATCTCTCGCCGTGGCTGCAGGAGCACGGCGTCGCCGTGTTCGCGGTGGTGCTGGGCGTGCTCAACGCGGGCATTCTAGTGTGGCGGCTCGTCGCCTGGGACATCTGAAACACAGACTTGTCCACGGCCCGTGCCGGTGGGAAAACGGACCGCGGCCTTGCCGCACGCAAGAGTCCGTTTTTCCACGGGTCGCGCGCAGCGCGAGGCGGTGGGCAAGTCAGTGAGCATCATGAACGCATAAAAGGCCCTGGAAACAGGGCCTTTTTGCATTGTTAAGCGACCTTCGGAAACACCACGTCGGTGAACAGTCCGTCGATGGTGTCGCCGACCTCGGCGACGGGCGCCATCGCGGCTTTGCGGAGTGCTTCGAGTTTCACGCCGGTGGAGGCCTCGATGCGCTTATAAGCGTCTGCGAAGTCGTCCCGCATCTCGTTGAGGGCGTCGACCGGCGTGTGGCCGATGTCGAACAGGTGTGCGACGACGCGGGCGACGCGCGTGGCATGGAGCACGTCCGGGTACCGTTCGAGCAGAGCGCGCACCAGCAGTTCGGTCACCATGCTGCGCAGCGCCGCATCGCCAGAGGCGTCGGCGGCCCGTACCACGGTCATGAGGTTCGTCACTTTCGCGACCCGTGCGGCGTCATCGTCCTCGAAAGCGTTTTCCGCCGCTTTGAGGATTGTGCGTTCGATCTCGTAAAATCTGACCTCGCTGCCCAGCGCCTTGTCGAGCGCGCGGTACAACGTCTCGTAACCGCTTTTCTCGTACTCTTCGATCGCGGTGCAACCGTTCATCGCCTGACGGTTCACCCGGACCACGTGGCCCACGCCGCCGACGGTCACGCTGACGAACGCGGTGGCGTCGAACGTCATTCGCATGGTTTCGCTTGTTGTCTTGCCCAGGGTCAACGCAACGCAATGGACGCTGTGCCGGATCGCGGTTTCGATGGTCTTCAGGGTGGCGGCGGTCATGGAAGGCTCCTTTTCGGTGAACAGACCGGGTTGGTCTGGTACCGCCCTGACCCGCACGTCAGGCGGGCACTGTTTGAGGGGCTTTGCGTTGCGCGCTGCCTACAGTCAGTGTCTCGCACCATCGCGAAAAATCAACGCCGGTAAGCGGGTATTTTGTTTTACTCGCGAAAAAAAGTGTTTCTTTTTGCTACGGACTACATACAAATATCATGCGCTGCGAAGCGGGGACCGCAGGCAACGGGCCGCAGGCTGGGATCAGGCGCGACGCGCGCCAGGTTTGGGTTGGTTTTGGCGCTGTGACGTTGACGTTGACGTTGAAGCACCTTGTCCACGGCCCTCGCGTGTGTGCAACCGGACCGCGGCCACGCCGCACGCAAGAGTCCGGTTGTGCACACGTCGCGCCCTTGGGCGCGAGGCGGTGGGCAAGTCAGTGAGCATCATGAACGCAGAAAAGGCTCTGTTTTCAGGGCCTTTTCGCATGGTGCTCCGTCGGTCAGGCCCGTGCTTCCCGCTTCGCCTTCCTCGCTTCGCGCTTTTTGGCCAGGGCCAGCACGTCGGCGCGGTTCACGCGCTTGTTGCCGTGCTCGTCGAGCACCACCGGCAACGCCCCGGCCTTGATCAGGTTCGTGATGCTCGCCCGGTTTGCGTAGCCCAACAGGCGCCAGGCGTCCGCGTTCGACAGCAGCGGGCCAGCGGGCGGTGTGTTCTTCGCCGTCAGCCATGCCGTCAGGTCCGCGCGGTCGAACGCACGAACCCCGTTGACCAGCACAAACGGCAGTTCGCCGGTCCGTGCGGCGAGGCTCAACGTGGGCACGCTGCGACCGACGAACGCAGCGGCCTGTGAACAGGCCAGAAGCCCCATGGCCTCGATGACCGAGCGGTGGCGCCCCGGTGGCGGCACGAACGACTCGACCCACGCCTGGTCGAGTCGCGCGTCGCCGTCCAGCCATTTGCGGGCGGTGGCAAGCGAAACCTTGAAGCGTTCGGCAAACTGACGCAGGGTCAGGCCGCTGCTGTGCGGGGCGTGTTCGGCCGCTGTGGTCATAACGGTCTCCATGATGTTGCGATGCTTACCAGGCGGTGATGACGACCGTGCCGGTCACCTGGATCAAGTGCCCGGTGGCCGCGTCGCGGAAGTAGTAAGCGCCCTGCCCGTTGTGCGTCATTTCGATCGTGCCTTGCGTCGTCCATTGCCCAACGACCTTGCCACCGCTGTACAACTGGACGGTCTTGGGATCATTGTTCTGCATGACCGTGCTGTCCATACAGGCCGCCAGGGATGCGAGGGCCAACGTTGCGATCAGCAAGCGGGAGGCGGCGCGGAGAATGTGCATGACTGGCTCCTTTTCGGTGAACAGACCGGGTTGGTCTGTACCGCCCTGACCCGCACGTGAGGCGGGCACAAGGGGAGCGTCGACGTTTCAGGCGTCAGAGCCGTGCGTGCTCACGGGCCGGGAGCGATGCGCCAGCGCTCTCCACTGCCGCCTCGCGCAGCAGGCCCGCTTCGAGGGTGTTGAGCCACGCCTGGGACTCGCGTTTCACGAGCGGCAGGCCGGCGTCCGTGGCCTCGGCCCGCTCGTTCAGCACACGGCGCAGGGCCAGCACGTCGTCGTGGTCCGCGCCGTGCAGGGCTTCTTTGTGCGCCAGGGACAAGCAGTGTTTGAGTTTCGAGAACGGCCAGGCACGGGACGGGCTGCGGATCATCGCGCAGCATTCGAACTCTTCGTCGGGCCACCAGCGGCTGGCGTTGTCGTACGAACCGGCGGGCTTCGCACCGCTTTCGTGGTCCGCCAGCGCTTTGAGCGCAGCGGCCTGGCGGTCGGCCGGAACTTTGACCCAGGCGCGTTGATGCTTCGTGAGTTTGACGGGGGTTTGCTGGATCGCGGCGATGTCGTGGGCAATGCCTTGTGCGATCGACAGGGCGCGGTGTGCGGTGGTGAGGTTGTGCATGGTCGGCTCCTTTGGTCCAGGACCGGGATGGTCCTTGTGTACCGCCAAACCAGCCGTCAGGCTGGCACTGGTGGAGCGTTGCGCTGGCCGGCTTACTTCACGTCGGTCCATTCGCCCGTGTCGGCGTCGCGTTGCTGCTCGATCTCGACGAGGTAGCCGTTTTCGTCGATGTCGGCCTGCGTCATCATGGGCTCGCCCAGCGTTGCGCGGGCGTCGTCGAGTGCTTCGATGGGGGTTTCGCCGTGGCCGTACACAACATCGTTGTGGCCGGTGAAACGGTATTCGGTGCGGGTTGCGATGGTTGCTTGCATGATGGTCTCCTTGGGTTTGAGGGGCTTTGCGTCGCGCGCTGCCTGTCTCTGTAGTGTCTCGTACCACCGCAAAAAATCAACGCCGGTAAGCGGGTATTTTGTTTTACTCGCGAAAAAAAGTGTTTCTTTTTGCTACGGACTACATACAAATATCATGCGCTGCGAAGCGGGGCCGCAGGCAACGGGCCGCAGGCTGGGACCAGGCGCGCAAGCGCCCCATTGTTTTTGACGTTGGTTCAAGCGACGTGGACGTTGAGCCACCGGCCGCCGGTGAAGAGCATGAAAATGTGGCAGCCGTTGAGCACCACGGTGCGGCGGTCGCCTTCAGCGGGTGCGGGTCTGCGGGTCGTCGTGCACATGGCGTTTCCTCGTTCGTGGCCGCTCGACGGAGCCGCCTTGACGCGAGTCAGCACCGCATCAACGGACGCCAGGCCAGGGCACGCCGACGGCGTGGCGCAGCGAACCCTTGCCGGGTGCCGGGCGGTGCTACGCGTCGAAGAAAAGGCGGTCCTGTGAGCGAGTCACGGGTTTCGAGGTGTGTGCAGGTCGGCCTCGTCGCCAGCCATGGGCGTCAGCCTCGGCGGGCCTCCGGCCCCGGTTTTTTGCGCGTGCGCTCACGCGAACAACCCGGTGCGCTGGCGCGCCTGGTCCAGCCTGCGGCCCGATCCGTAGCGAACCGACGTACAGAGAAAAGGCCCTGTTTCAGGGCCTTTTCTCACAACCTCCTGCGTTGCTGCTCTCCTTTTCCGTTCCCAGGCAGCGCCTGGTGCAACACCTCGCTCTGGTAACGCACCAGCGCGGTCGCGAGCACGTGAGCCCGCTGTTCCCGCGCGCTCAACGTGGTGCGCTCGGGCCGCGTCGTCGGCGCGCCCAGTGTCGGGCGGTCGAGGTCGGCGCCGGCCCGTGCCAGGCGAGGCAGCACGCAGGTCGCCAGACGTTCGACCCATGCGGCCTCGTCGTCTTGCACGCTTCCCCGGTACGGGAACACCACGGTTTCCCACGTGCGGCACATCGCCGGGTCATTCGACTCATCGTTCAAGCCGGCCGCGGTGCAACCGGCGAGCACGAGGTCGAGCAGGTCGTCGCGTGCGACAACGGACGGGAGCGCGAGCAATGGGTACGGCGATGCACCCAACGCCAGGCCGGCGGTGATCAGGGTGGCCTCCGCCTCGTCCGCGCCCACTTCGGCCACGCGTCCGGCCAGGCGTCGGCGTGGCTCGTCGGGCAGGCTTTGCAGGTCGTCCGTCGGTGCGGCCATCGCGTGCTGCGCGAGCGCACGCACGGCGTCGTGGTGGTCCTCCTGCGCGAGACGCACGACGGTCGCAAACGCGGCGTGCTCGTTCTCGCTGCTGGCCTGCCGTTCGCACAGTTTCCGAAGGCGCCGGATGGTGTCCAGGCGTCGCAACGCGGTGTCGCGCAGGTTGTTGAAGGTCGTGAGCCACGCGATGGTCATGGTGCAAAAGGCCCGGCTTCCCGGGCTTCCCTCGTTTAGAAACTGCCCAGCCCACCCGGCAGGGTGATGCCGGTGAAAAAGGTGGACGCCAACATGGACGCGGTGGCATTGATGTTGATCGCCGCCGCACCGCCGAACAGGTGCGTCAACCCACGGCCCAAGCCGGCGCCCTGCTTGTCGCTGCCGTAATCCTTCAGGATCAGCAGGCCGCGGAAGAACGCCAGGTGGCCCAGCAGTTTCACGAACAGCAGGATGCCGTTCATCGCGTCGCCCACGCCGGGGATGCTGGACGAGCCGGCTTGCGACAGCAGTTGTGTGCCGGTGTTCGTGCCCAGACTCATGGTCTGCGTCATCGTGTCGATCCACGCCGGCATGGCGATCAGCGCCGCGCCGATGACGGCCATCCAGAGCGGCGTTTTGAGTGCCATGCGCCCATCGCCCACGTCCTTGAGTTTGATGAGGCCGATGCACGAGATGACGATGCCGGCCAGGAACGACGCCCCAACCGTCAGGTTGATGAGCGCAACCCAGGACGTGGACGCGTTGCTGAACGCCGTGGCGATGGAACCGGTGGACTGGGCCATGGCGGCCTGCGTGCCGACGGCAAGAGCGGCGGCCAGGAACAGCCGCGCGAATGTGGTGGTGGTGCGAGGCATGGAAACGCTCCGGTGAGCGGGCCGGTGGCCCGGTACCGGAAAACCAGCCCTTTCGGGCTGGCACCGGAGCGTTTCGCTTCGCTGGGTTAGAACGCCTTGCGCGCCTGAACCATGACGCTCTCCGCTTTGTAGCCGGCCCCGATCTGCACGTCGGCCCGTGCGCTCAACGACAAGCCGCGCGCACGGTAGACGGTCACGCCCAGGCCGAGGTCGGCGAGGTTGGCCGGCTGGGACAGGCCCACGGTCGTGAACGAGGTTTCGCCCGCGCCCACGAAGTTGGCCGTCGTGCTGGGCGTCGAACCGTTGAAGTCATGCACGTAGGCGAGGCGCAGTTCGGGCTCGATCGTGCCGGCTTTCGTGTCGAACGCCTGCTCGACCTTTACGCCCAGCGTGCTGCGCACGTCGGTCGTGCTCGCACCGCTGACGTTCAGGGCCACGCCGGCACCGCCGTCGCCCTCGGTGTACGCGTGCTGGTTGACGTACATCGCCGAGAGGCCGGCGTAGGGCGTGACGGTCACGCCGTGCGCCAGCGCGATCGGCAGGCCGGTCTCCAGGTTGGCGGTCACGGCCTCACCGTGAAAGTGCGCCGACGCCCCTGCGTTCACGCCCGGAAATGCGACGCTGCGGCTTTCGCTGAACTCGTTTTCGGACACGCCCACGCTGCCGTTCACGTACCACGTCTTGCCGTACGAACCGTAGGCGGTCAGGCCCAGCGCGTTCACACCGACGTGCTGACCGGCGTCGCCCGTGGCGTTCGCCGATCCGTTCACGTACGAGAGCATCGCACCGACACGCGCCCGATCGCCCACGGCGCGGTCGGCACCGACGACGATGCCGCCGTAGCCCATGGTGTAACCGTCGACGCCCGCGCTGCCGTTCTGTTGCGCTGCCCCGCCCACGCCTTGGCCCCACACGGTCCACTGCTGGCTCACGTCGTTCCGGGTCGAGTCGGCACGAGCGCCGATGGTCGACGCCAGGCCGTCGGCCATGCTGCGCACGAGGCCAGCGCCCACGGCGCGCGAGGTCGGCGCGAGTTGTGCGCCGGCCGCGTTTGCTTGCGCCGGGCTCGTCGCCGCTGCTGCAACGGCCGCGTTGTACGTGTTCAGCAGGCCCGGCGTCCAGCCGGTGTAAGCGAGCACACCGTTGAGCGCGGCCCGTGCGACGGGCGAGGTCGCCACATCGGCCACGGCTGGCGTGGTGGTGGTCGTGGTGCCCGTGGTCGTGGTCGGGCTGGTCGTGGTCGTGGTGGAGTCCGGCGCCGACGGTTCGGTGGTCGTCGTGTTGCTGGGCGTGGTGGTGGTCGACGTGCCGGTTCCGGTGCTGATCGTCGACGTGTTGCTCAACGTGACCACGAGGTCCGTGCGGCCGTCGTGCGTGACGGTCGACGGCGTGACGGTGCCGTTGAAGCCATCCACGCTGGCCGTGATCGCACCGGTGTTGTACGAGCCGGTGCCCGCGGCGCTGATGAGGTCGAACCGCTGGCCCGCGGTCGGGTTGTACGCCGTGAGCGGTTTGAGCGCGACGGTGGAACCGGCTTCGGTGGTTGCGTTGCCGCTGACCATCAGGCGGCCATACGCGTCGGCGCTCTGTACCTGCGACGTGAACGTGGCCCCGGCCTGAACGTCGACGTTTCCGTTCACGTCCACCTGGCGGAACGCCACCAGGTTGCCGCCCGCGCCGACGCTCAGGGTGTTCGAACCCAGGTTCACCGTGTCGTCGAGCACGACGTTGCGGTTCAGCATCAGGTCTTGCCCGACGCTGTTGATGACCGACTGCTCGCCGTTGACGCCGGTGAGCAGGCCTTGCTCACCGCCTGCCGTGTTGCCGTTCGTGTAGTCCGACGAGCCGGTCAACACGAGCGCGTTCGGCGACAGGTTGTTGATCGCACCTTGCACCTGGCCGTCCAACTCGATCGCGGCTTGGGCCGTCGACTCGAGTTGCAGCGCTGCGCCGGTGCCGGTGTTGCTCAACGTGCCGCGCAGCGTCAGCGCCGCGTTGCCGGCCACGTCGATCGTCGGGGCCACGCCTGCGGCGGTGATGGTCGTGCCGCGGTCGGTGCTCACGGTCGCGCTCGCGCCGGCCAGCACGTTCAGCGCCGAGCCGTTGGTGCTCGACAACGTGCTCGTATCGCTCATGGTGAGAAACAGGTCGCCGCTGTCCTGCACGCCAGCGCTCGAACCGGAAACGCTGGAAGTGTCTTGCATCGCCAGGCGTGCGTTCGCGCCCGCGCCGATGCTCATGCCCACGCCCCCGGTCGACGCGATGGACCCGCTGCCGGTGACGCTGACGTTCCCGGAACCGTTGACATCAAGGCCGTCGGCGCTGCCGTCGGTGCCCGCGATGACGCCCGCGTCGTTCACGTTTGTGCTGGTGCCGGGTTCGATCACGACGGCGGCTGTGCCCGTGCCGTTGATCGCGCCGGTGGCGGTGTTGTTCAAGTTGTTGAACGTGCCGCCCGCGTCGACGCCGGTGGAACCGGAAATCAGGTTGTTGTTCGTGAGCGTGTCGACGAAACTGGTGGGCTGGCTTGAGTTCACACCGTCGCCGTGGGTCGACAGGATTTTGCCGTTGTTCGTCACGATCGGCATGGTGCCGTCGTTCGCCAAGGCGTCCGCGTTCGTGCTGGTCACTTCGCCCGTCGGGCCGTTCGTGAACGCCGTGGTGGTTGCGCCCGCGTCGTTCTGCACCGCGGCGTAGGGGCCGGGTGCGGTGACCAGGCCGTCGTTGTTCATCGCGTCGATGCTGCCCTGGTTTTCGAACTGGACGATCGTGCCGGTCGCGCCGTTCGTGAGCGTGTTGATGGAACCGGTGGCTCCGTTGAACACGCCGGGCTGCGTCGGGATCGCTTCTACCGTGCCTTCGTTTGTCATCGTCGTGATCGGGCCAGTGTTGTTCACGCCGTACAGGTTGCCCTTGATCGTCGAGCCGGTTGGGTTGTCGAACGTGCGGATGGCCGCGCTGGTGTCCACACCGTCGGCGTCACTGCCGCCGTCGTCGATGCCGCTATTGGTCACGGTGCCGATGACCGTGGTGCTGTCGGGTCCGATCGTGACGCCGTTTCCGCCGTTGAGGTCAAGCGTCGGCTGCGAAGCGGTGACGGAAACTTGCGCGTGGGCCGGGACGGTGAGCGCGACGGCCGTGAGGACGGCCAGGCTGACGGCGGAACGGCGAAGGTTGAACGAGGGGTTGATGCGTTGCATGCAAAGGCTCCGAGCGTAGAGCAGACCGGCGGTCTGGTACGCACGAACCCGCATTGCCTGCGGGCACTGGAGCGTTTGCACCAACGCTTTAGTTGTCGCTCCAGCCGGCCTCGATGTCAACGGTGTGCGGCCAAAAACCCCTGAAAATCGGGGGCTGGCCTGGTCGAACGGGCAAAAAAATGGGCGGCTTGCGCCGCCCTGTTCACTCGCTTACGCGCCGATCGCCACGGCGTCAGGCCGGTCCCATGCCGCGCGCCTGGTTCAGCAGGGCAGCGGCTTCGTCGGCGAACGCCTCGAGTTCCGCGCGCTCCCGTGCTTCGTCGAGCAACGTCAACGCGTCGCGGTCGGCCTGCAGCCAGGCGTTGCGACCTTTCATGTACGCCTCATAAATCACCGGGCGCTTCAGGATGAACGGCCAGGCGGTCGGTCCTTCGCTTTCGTCGTCCTCGTCGTACCACTGGTTTTCGACGTGCGGGTTCGCGCCCCATCGCGAGAGCATTTCAATGCGCTCCGGCCATTCAAAGTCGTCGCCTTCACCAGCGCCCTCGTCGATATAATCTTCGATTTGCCTCGTCAAGATCGTGAGCATGGTGCGGCCGTAGCACTGCCCGTTGGGGTCCGCGCCCAACGCCAGAAGCCAACTGATGTACTCCGTCCGTCCGCGCAGCAGAGCGATGCGCAACGGCTTGCCGCTGCCGTTGAATCCGTTGGGGTCCGCGCCCTCGTCGAGCAACTTGTGAAACGCGCCCGTCCAGTGCTTATTGATGGCCCGGCACAGTTCGCGTTCAAGCCGCCGACCCTCGGCGTCGCTGTGCCGTTTCACGAGCCGTGCTGGTCGCGGTTGCCGAACCGGCTTCATGTCGGCCCAGTGCTGCATCCAGGCACGCACCGCAGGCACCACGGGGACGTCGTCCGACTCCACGTCGTCGTGCTGCTCGTCCGGCCCGTCCAGCGAGTCGAAGAGGTCGCCGAACTCGCGCCGCGCGTGCTTCTCGAGTGCGATCTGCTCGGCCGTCGGGTGGCGTTGGCCCTCGGCGTCGATGTACACCGGTGCCGGGCCGACGTTCCAGGTCAGTTCGGCGGCCAGCGCTTCGCGTTGATCTTCGTCCGCGCGATCGCGGTAATGCTGCGCCAGCGCGTCGGCCTTGTCCCGTTCTTTCTGTTGCACGTCACTGCGCCACACCATCGCGTCCTGCAGCACGCTCTCCATGCGCTCGCGATGCCGGTCCCAGCGGATTTTGATCAGCCCGGCGATCGTGAACATGGCGGCGCTCGTCATCATCGTGGTGAGCACAATCAACCAGAACGAGTGCACCGGCGCTATGGCGTAGCAGTCCCCGGTGAGCACCCCGACCTCGGCCAGCGCGCCGATCAGCAGCCACGTCGCCGCGCGGCGGCCGTGGCGCATCGCCCGGTCGGTGAAACGGTCGAGCGCGATGTCCGAGTCGATTGCGTGGTCCTCGTCGTCGTCCTCATCGTCGTCGTCCTCATCGTCGTCGTCGTGCTGGTTCGTGGGCCGGTCGTCGTCCGCGGCCTCATCGCCGCCCAGCACAATGTCGCCCACCAGCCGGGCCGCTTCGTCACGCTCCTCTTCAACCACCGCGCGGCAAGCCTTCCATCTGCTGGTCGCGACCCGGACGGCCACGGCGGTAGCGCCGATAATGCCAAAGCCGATCACCCCCGCGGCCCACGGGTGGTTGCGGAGGCAGATGAACAGGCAAAGGAAGGCAATGGCCGCCAGGACATACGAAAGAACGGCAATCAACCGGTACGTGATGCCTCGATCGCTGTATTGCCTTGCACGTTCCTCGGCCTTCGCCACCGCCTCACGGGTGGCATCGTCGCGCTCGTCGCCGCTGCCGACCGAGGCGTTTTGCGTGTGCAAATGCGTGGTGCTCATGACGGTCTCCTAGTCAGTTGGTGTTCACAGCACCAACGCACGCGGCGGCCGGGTTGCCGCTGTACACCGCGCCGTCGGTCACGCTGACGAGTTGACGCGAGCAGTTCGGGAAAACGGTCCACGACCGGATGACGGCGCCGCTCACAGAGCACCACGCGGAGTCCGACACCGGACCGGCGGTGCAGTAGCCCATGCCCGCAAAGTCGGCCTGGCTGCTGGGGGCCAGCCCGCACGTGTCGGTGATCTTCGTCCAGTCCGTGAAACTGCCAGACGCCGACGCAATGCGCGCGTCGTACGTCGTGAGCGAGAAAAACACCGCGGTGCAACCGCCGGACGTGGCCGTCTGGTAGTAGCCCTGCGAGCTGATGACTTGCGCGTGCGCTGGGGCGGTGAGCAGGGCCGTGAGCGCGATCAGCGCGGCGGAGATGGTGGTGATGAGGTTGCGCATGGTGGTCTCCAGGTCAGTGTCGGTCGGGGTGAATGAGACCCAACGACGAGGAAAAGTCGATGGGCGAGGTCTTGCGCCGGGCGATCGCCGCGGTCTTGAACGCGGCCACACGGTCGATCCTGGCGCGCATGTCGTTGGGGTCCAGCGCGCCGTTCTGCAACGCGCCGATGATGAGCGGGATGGCCTCGTCGACACGGCGCGGAGTCGAGACGACCACCACGTCGACGCTTTTGAGCGCTTGCACGACCGCCTCGGGCCGGTTCGACACCTCCCACAGCGCGTCGGACATCACCAGGCCGCGAAAGCCCGCAGCGCGCAAGTGCTGGACGTACACCGGGTCGAGCACGGCGGGCAGCAGCGACACGCTCGGGTAGACGCGGTTCGACAGCATGACGATCGGGGCCGCGTTCAGCGGGAAGGCGTCGGCCATGGCCCACACGGCGGCGGCTGAACCATCGCATCGCTCGACTTCATGGCTGCCCTTTCGCAACTCGAAACCCGGCAACGAAGTGACGGGCCGGCAGACGGCCGTTTTCCCCGGGTAATGCTTCAACACCGGGGCGACGCCCGCGGACTGCATCGCGTTGGCAAAGCGGGCCGCGATCGCTGCGGCCTGTCGCGGGTCGTTCGAATAACTGCGGTCTTTGTCGAACACTTCGGCCACCGGGGCGTTGTCAACGTCGATGCACGCGTTGACCAGCACCTTGCCGGCCCGTTCGACTTGCGCGCCGAACGCGGCGGGCGTCATCGCTGCGGCGTCCCAGGCGGGCGGCGGTGCCTCCTGATTTTTCAGGTTTCGCACAACGCCGCCCTCCTGGTCGCTCAGGATCAACACGGTCGGATGGGCCTTGCGCAGATCGCACGCGAGCGACGGTCGAACGTCGAGTTGGTTGCGGATCAGCAGCGCACCGAACAGATGGCTGTCGAGCGGTGGGTTCTCCACCACGAACAACGACCGCAGTTCGTCCGCCGTCGGCAACGGGGCCGCGGTGCAGAACGCGGGGACAGCGAGCAGCATGGCGATGGCGAGTGTCCGCATGATCACTTCCCCTCGCCCCGGCTGGGTTCGTCTTTCAGAAGCATGTGAACGCAGAACGTAAGAGCCGCCGCGGCCACGATGCAACCCAGGTTGAAAGCGTTGGAGTTCGATTGCGCGTGGTTGAGCACGGTGAACAGCAGGCCCGTGAACACGAGGAGAACGGCAAGCAGCAGGCCGTGTTTGGCGATGTTGTTCATGGCCTCACCCTCCGAGCCGTGAAACGAGGCCGTTGGCGCCCCACATCGCCGCCGTGAGCCATACATCGGTGCCCAGTGTCCCGGTGGCCGCTGCGACGGTGGCGGCCTGGTAAGCGTGGGCAATCGCAAGCAGGCCGGGCCGGTCGAGGTTCTGCACGACAGGCCAGTACAGCGTGGGGTCCGCGATGGCGGGGCTGTGCTTCATCAACGCTTCAATGGCGGCGATCGAGACGGCCGTGTCTTTGCGCAACGCGTCCAGCGCGATGGCCGGGGCCAACGCGGCTTGGGCCTGCTGCAAGAGCAGCGACAGGGCCACGACCTCGGCCGTCTCGGCCTTTTTTGCGTCCTCGCTTTCGGCGCGGACGTTCGACGCCAGGGCCAGCAGCATGGCGGCGATGGGGAGGGCTTTTTTCATGATTTGCTCCGCTCGTTGAGCGTGCCCAGCACGCGGTTGAGGCCTGAACGTTTTGCGACGTACAAGCGGACGGCGATCACCAGCGACACGGTTGCAAAAACGCCGTGGGCCGGTGCGGCGTCGGCCGGCTCGCGCACGAGCGCAAGGGCTTGCCAGGCGCTGACGGTCACCAGCGCAACGAAAAGCACCGGACGGACGTAGCGAAGAGCGTTGAACAGGTTCGGGATTTTCATGCGTTCACCGCGGCGGTAGGTGTGGACGTGATGCCGTCGATGGCCGATTGCCACGCGAGCGACGTGGGGATTTGCACGTCGGGCAGCAGGCGGGCCAAGCGTCGCGCGCGTGCCCGCTCTTCGAACTGGGCCGTTGCCTCTGCCTGGAATGCGTCCCATGCGGCGAGCATTTGACGCAAAGCCGCCGCACTGGCCGCGGCCTGCGCCTGCTGCGCGATACGTGCCGTGCGACGTTCAGCGCGTGCGCGTGCGCGGGCGCGTTTCAGGACGAGGGCACGGGCTTGCTGTGCTTCCGTTTTTGTTGCGCGACGAATGATCTTTGCGGACAGCCACGGCAGCGTGACCGGGAGTTCTTGAGCCGAGTCGGCTGCGTGCTCGATGTTGAGTGCGAGGGAGTACATGGTGTGGGCTCCCGTTCACTTGCCGGACCGGTCGTCGGCCGGCAGCAGTTGCACGTCATTGCCTGAACCGTTGATCGTGGCGATGTTCGCCAGCGGCGACGGGAACCACTCCAGGGGTGAACGGAACAGGTCGAGCGCGCGCGCGTCAAACGTGCGGTGACGAAGCAAGAACGCGCGGAACGCGCCGCTGAACCACGTGGCGCCGGTGTACGCTGCTGCACCGATACGAGCCAGCACCAGCGCGAGGCTTGCATGTCCGTGGGCAGCAGACAGGACCGCAAAGGTGAGGTTTAACAGGAACGCAAAACCGGCGATGTATGCGGTGAACGATGAAGCGCGGTAAGCGCGCTGAAGGTCTGCTTCGGACATGTCGGCGGTGCGACGGTGGAAGTCGTTCATGAGGGGCCTCGGGCAAGTTGTTAAAGAGCGAGTGGGCTGCGGCGTGAGCGTTGGCACCAACGCTTTAGTTGTTGCTCCAGGCGATGCCGCTGTCAAGCGTGTACGACAAAAAAACGCCCTGTTTTCAGGGCGTTTCTGGGTTTTTATCGGGTCACGACTTACGGTTCGATGTTGGTGCTCGCATACCGCTGGCGTGCGCGAAAAAACGAAGGCATCGGGACACCGCTGACGCCTGCTTGCTGGCGAGCCGGTCCAGCCAAAACAAAGGCCCGGTTGCCCGGGCCTTCGATGCGGTGGTGAAGCGGGGATCAGTCGGTGCTGGTCTTGTCATCGTCCACCGGTTTCTCCACCGGGGCGTCCTGCTCCTTTCGCGGTTCGCTGGACGGGTTGGACGGATCGGCCCTGCTGGTCGAGTCGTCGACCAGGCGCTTGTGCATTTCGCGCACGCGCTCCATGCCCTCGTTCAGCCGTTGCAGGCGGTCCGCGGTCGTGGGCGCATCGCCTGCACCACCCTCGCCCGTGCTGCGTCCGGGAGCCTCTTTCGTTGCCGCTCCGCGATCCGGGCTTACGGGCGTGACGGCCGGCCCTTCGGCGGAAGCCTTGCTTCCGGCGGCATCGCCCGGCTTGCCATCAGTCTTGGCGCGCGCCTCTTTCAGACTGCCTTCGCCACCGCTGGCCGGCGTGCGTTTGCTCGGGTCGGTGATCTCAACAGCACGCCCCACGCCCCGTTCCTCGTACTTCGCATCGCGGCCCTGCTCGCGCT
>NZ_CAJNKE010000013.1 GCF_905232215.1 Burkholderia sp. LMG 13014 | reverse complement strand
TCCGCTAGCCACAACCGTCGGCGCGACCGGATTGAGAAACACGCCGGGTCACTCGATCTCGATTTCGCACACGTCGCCGGCATGCAGCTTCATCACGTCGCTCAGCAGCACGACAGGCGTTTCGACATCGAAAATCATGTCCGACGTCGACGCCTCCTGCACGACCGCGCCGTTCAGGCGCGTCTGGATTCGCAACCCCTTGCAGCCGCGCGGCAACTCGTCGCCCTCGTCCTGTCGAAGCTCTTGCCCATCGTCCACTTCGGCGTGCGGAATCGCGCAGCGTCGCGTCGCTGAAGAACGAATGCTCAACGGCGGTCGAATCGACATGTGGCATCTACACGCCGGGGATCGTTGGTTGGCCGGACAGGTCGTGAGCGCGCGACGGGACGCCGTGTCCGTACGCCACCTCCCGAGCGATTCACGCGAGAATCAGCGGGCGCCGGCAACCCGACCACCACTTAGGGATCAATACCGGCCGCGCGCGCAACCAGACGAATTCAGAATAATTTATCCGGCGTGCCGATTGCTTCTCCTATCATCGAAAGACATTTACGCCCGCCCCCAAACTGTGAGCAGGCTGCACCGAACACGGAAAGTCAATTGACTATCGCCACGCCTTCGATCATCCATCACACCGCCACTGCGAACGGCATTCGCCCCGCTACATCCATGCTGGCCGCAGGCCGGCGGTCATCATCCTTCCACGTGGCTACGGCGAAACCGGCAAACCGGCCGCCAGTTACGGCAAACGCAACATGGCGAACGACCTCGCCGGGCTGCTCGATGCGCTCGGCTGGATGTTCGACATGAAATCCGTCTGGGAAAGCATGGCGACGAACCTGCGTGCCGAGCCGCTCGCGCAGTGCGGACACCTGCCGTACGAAGAGCAGCCGGAGCGCGTGAACGCGCTGCTGCTCGACTTCCTGAAACACTGGAAAGGCTGAATTGCCGCGCACATCACGGATCATCGGGAGGAAGGCATCATGAGCGACATTTCGGGCCCGCTGGCGCTTATCATCGGCGGATCGGTGGGCGGGCTGTTCACGGCGACCGCGCTGCGTGCGGCCGGATGGCGCGTCAAGGTCTTCGAGCAATCGCCGAACGACCTCGACAGCCGCGGCGGCGGTATCGTACTGCAACCGCCGATCGAGCACGCGTTCGCGTTCGGCGGCGTATCCGTGCCGCGCGATACGGGCGTCGATTCGGTCGACCGGATCTATCTCGACGAGCACGACCGGATCGTGCAACGCTACTTCATGCCGCAAACGCAGACGGCGTGGAACGTGATCTACACGGCCCTGAAGCGCGCGCTGCCGGCCGGCATCGTGCACGCCGGCGTATCGTTCGAGCGGTTCGAGCAAGACGGCGACAGCGTGATCGTGCATTTCGCGGACGGCCGCATCGAACAGGCTGACTTGCTGGTCGGCGCCGACGGCGGCCGCTCGAACGTCCGCGCGCAACTGCTGCCCGATGCGCGGCCCGCGTACGCGGGTTATGTCGCGTGGCGCGGGCTCGTCGACGAACACGACCTTCCTGACACGGTGCTGCAGGTGCTGCGCGATCGCTTCACGTTTCAACAGGGCGACGCGCATCTGTTCCTGACCTACCTGGTGCCCGGCCGCGACGGCGCGATCGAACCGGGCAAGCGTCGCGTGAACTGGGTCTGGTACCGGCGGCTCGCGCAGGATCGCCTGCCGTCCTTGTTCCTTGCGCAGGACGGCACGCAGCGCGACGGTTCGCTGCCGCCCGGCGCGATGCGTGACGACAATCGACTCGAACTCGTGGAAGCGGGCCGCCGGATGCTGGCGCCGACGCTCGCCGCGCTCGTCGACGCGACGCGCGCGCCGTTCGCTCAGTCGATCCTGGATCTCGCGGTCGACCGCATGGCATTTGGCCGTGCGGTGTTGCTCGGCGACGCGGCTTGCCTCGTCCGCCCGCACACCGCTGCGGGCGTCGCGAAAGCGGCGGAGAATGCAGTCGGTCTCGCCGAGGCGTTGCGCGGCGTCGCGCGCAGCCCCGCGTTCGATGCCGCGCTGCTGCGCTGGGAAGGACTTCAGCTCACGACCAACGCATCGTTGTCCGAACTCGGCATCTCGCTCGGCACCCGGATCATGGGGCGCGCGTGACCGCCCCCCGGCCACGCGCGCAGCATCGTTCGGATCACGCGATGGTCTCGACCACGCCGCCGTCCACCCGCAACGCCGCGCCCGTGGTCGCCGACGCCTGCGGCGAGCATACGTAGACCACCAGGTTCGCCACTTCCTCCGGCGTGATCGGCCGCCGAAGAATCGAACTGCCCCGATGCGCGCGTACGAAATCGATACCGAACTGTTCGACCGACTTGCCCTGCCGGGCCGCCGTCGCCTCGACCATCGAGCGGAAGCCGTCAGACAGCGTCGGCCCCGGCAACACCGCGTTCACGGTCACGCCGCTGCCTGCCGCCTGCTTCGCGATGCCGCGCGCGATGCTCAACTGCGCGGTCTTGGAAAAGCCATAAGCCAGCATGTCCGGCGGAACATTCAACGCGGACTCCGACGACATGAACACCACGCGCCCCCAGCCGCGCGCCATCATCCCCTTCAGGTAGCCGCGCGTGAGCCGAACGCCTGACATCACGTTGACGAGGAAGTAGCGCTCCCATGTGTCATCGTCGGTGCTGAAGATCGTGCCCGGTGCATAAAAACCGACGTTGTTGACCAGGATGTCCGCCGCGGGAAAGGCCGCGACGAGGGCATCGCACGCGGCACGCGTACCGAGATCGCCCACGCAGCCGTCGACCTGCGCGTGCGAGACACTGGCGCGAATCGCGGCGAGCGCCGCATCGACGCTCGCCTGCGTCCGGCCGTTGACGATCGTCTTCGCGCCCGACGCTGCCAACCCCGTCGCGATCGCGAGCCCGATGCCGGCGGTCGAGCCGCTGACGACGGCGAGCTTGCCGGAAAGATCGATATTCATGATGTGACTCTCGTTCAGGTCGAAAACGGCGGGCCGACCCATGCGTGTGCGTCCCGCCGATGCTTACCATCCGATGGTAGTCCCGCCGGCGCCGCGGCCTGTCTGAAATATCCTTAAACGTCTCGACAGCAGCGGCGAGCGCGCGGCATGCACCCGTCAAAAGCGATGCGCGATGCCGACGGCGTCCACGAACTGCTGGCGCGACGCCGACGGCGTCATCCCGTTGATCGACGCAACGGCCGCCTGACCGAGCGAATCGGTGCCGGCCGCTCGCTGATAGACCGCGATCATGTAGACGTCGGTCCGCTTCGACAGCGCGTAGTGCACACCGGCGTTGAACTGGTTGTAATGCGCACCGCTCGCGTCGGGCCCGCGCGCCAGCGTGTACGAATACGACGCGCCGACCGACACGGCAGCACCGATCCGATAGCTGCCGTTGAGTTCGACCGCATTGAAACTCGCGCTGCCGGTATAGCCGCGCGGATTGGGCCCCGAGTCCGACCCCAGCCCGATGAAGCGCGTGTTCGTGTAGGCCGCGCCGATCGTCGCGTTGCCGAGCGTATAGCTTGCACCGGCGCCGATCGTTTCCTCGCGACTCGCCGAAGCGTATCCGGCCATCACGGGATTGCGCTCCGGTGCCGTGGCCGATCCGAACGAACCGATGTTGTTCGCCGCGATGCCGCCACCGCTAGGCTGCCCACCCCACATCGACACGTTTGGCGCGGACGCGTTGAGATAGCCGATACCGATGCGCAACGGACCGCCCACGTACCCCGCGCCTGCCGCAACGACCTGATTCTGGCCGACGTGGCCCGCGACACCGCCGAATCCGTACATCGCGGAAGCCGACCAGCCGTGCCAGACGGGCGTCGCGATCTTGACCGTATTGTTCTGCCTCACGGTCAGGCCCAGATTGTCGATGTCGTCCGGATGCGCGGTGATGAACCCGCCCCACTGGGATACTGTCGTGAGCGGCGCGAGATAGTCGATCACCGGCGAATACTGTCGGCCGAGCGTCACGCTGCCAAGCCGCTCGTTCGACACGCCGATGAACGACTGGCGGCCAAACAGTGCGCCACCCTGTCCAAGCGAGCCGTTCGCGACGCTGAATCCGTTCTCCAGCGTGAAAACCGCAAACGTTCCGGCTCCGAGGTCTTCCCGGCCGCGGATCCCGAATCTGCTGCCCACGTAGGCCGACGTCGTCGCGTCCTGCAGCGACACCTGCCGATCGCCGTGAAGCGCGCCCGCCACTCTTCCGGATTGCGCGTTGCTGACGAATACCACGTCGGGATCGACGATCCCGTACAACGTCACACTGCTCTGCGCGAACGCGCCACACGCCCATCCGAGCGGCAACGCGGCCACGGCTATCCATGCTTTTCTTTCGATCGACATATCACCTCTCTCGGTTGACTGGAAAACTCGACAGCGCCGTCCGGCGGACTTTCAATTTGAATGACGGCTTTCAATTATTTATATGCAGTGCGAATAATATTGTTTACGGTGCGACCGATACCGGGAACCTGGTTGGCATGGACGCCGGCGCGACTTCTCCTGTCCCGCGCACCCGCGATCACGAAAACGTGCGCTACCGACAGTTTCGGGACGGGAACGCCCCATTTCGATTTTCGACGATAGTGATCGTTCGATAAATTATAGACGGCAGCTCATGCGTCCGGCATGAATTGCGAGTCGGTGTTTACCCGTCTCGCCTGCTTTCCGACGACGGTGTCTCGACACGTGACACCCGGCGACATCGGGTTGGCTTGCTTCGTCGCCCGCCCGCCATAAGCCTTTTTCTTTATTCGAGTCGGATGGCGAGTAACGGTCGGTGCGATGTCCGTGCGGCGATGCGGCCGTCGAACAAGGTGGCGTGCGCGAGTGGATGCTCAAGCGAACGGCGGTGTGCGCGGTCCGGAGCGAGTGAAAACAGTTGAGACGTCATCAATGGTTGACGACGCGAAATGGCGCATCAGTGCTCGTCTGCCCGGTTCATGAAAAACCGGATGTCGACCGTCTTCCAGATGCCTTCCGTGTTGAATGGGTCTTCCAGGACCAGTTGCCGTACGGTCTCGATATCGTCCGCGTCATAGAGAAACAGGCTCCCGCCCACCGACCCGTCCGGATCGATGAGCGGCCCTGCAATCCTCGCCTTCAACGGTGACGCCAGCAGCCGCGCCTTATGTGCTGCAAAGTGGGTTTTGCGACGCTCCGCCATACCCGGATGATCGAGACAGTAAACGACGAAAAACATGTTCTTTCCTTACGGGATGCGAGCCGCTGATGGCAGTGTCGTCAGTCGGGATGGTGCGTGACGACACGCGTCGCTCGATACGGCATGTTGATCAATGAGTCATGCGCAATACGCCTGCATATCATTCAGCCTGCTGTTTTGCGTTCCATTCCGTCGATTTCAGACGAACGATGCGCATTGAATGAGTGCCCAGGTTTGCGTTGATGAGACTATACGACGTGCATCGCACCGGGCATTGGTCACAAGATGCGCCCGCTTACCGAATCGTCCGCATTTCATCGTTCCGGCGCCGCGATCAACGTCCGTAGCGCAGCAAGAAATCCCGCAGCTTCGGATTGACATCCCGAGCGTGGGTCAGATTCGGCGTGTGTCCGGCACCAACCACGTTGACCATTCCCTTGGAGTTCGGCAGCCCTTCGGCAAGTGCCTCGCCGCAAAAAAGCGGGATGGCTGCATCGGCGCCGCCGTGGAACACGATCGATGCGTGCGTGATCTCGCCGAGCCGCGCCGTAATATCGTCGCGCGACGTCAGCGCATCGACCGGGTATTGGAAGTGCTCACGTGGCATTTTCAGCCATTTGTCGATCCAAGCCGATGCGGGATAGTCGGCACCGAGCAAGAACCCGGCGAGGTTCTCCGCGACGTTGGCCGCGCCGTTACGCGCCCACTCCGTCTTGAGTTCCTCGAACGACGCAGTCACCGATGCGTCGTCGAGATCGCTTCGCGTCGAGATAAGCGCGAGCGCGCGAAACCTGGCGGGCTCGAGCAGCGCCGCGCGCATCGACACGAAACCGCCCTGCGACATGCCGACCAGCGACGCCGACGCAATTTCAAGGTGATCGAGCAACGCAATCAGGTCGCGGGCCGAATCCCAGTAGCTGAACGCGCGATCGGTCGGCCCCGTCGCACCGAGGCCACGCTGATCCCAGACGACGCAGCGGAACGTATCGCTCAACTCGGCGACGTTCGGGCGAAACATTTCGCCGTCCATCAGAAAGCCATGACTGAAAACGATCGCCGGCGCGTCATGCGGGCCGGATTCTTCATAGGCGAAGCGGATGCCCTCGCGCTCAAACGATGCCTTCATCCTCTTCCTCTCTTCACTCACATCCATTGGGGCCGCACGATGCAGCCTGACCTCGCCACACTCTATCGTGCGAGCGGCCAGAACGATGATCGATTGAAGCGACGGCTTACCCGATCGTCCGGATATTTCAGCGTGATGCGTGTCGAGCATCGCGCACACACCGCATGCGATTTTTCCCGGATTGACGGGCTGTCGCGCATTTGATTAAGTAGACGGCTTGCGCGGACGTGCAAGCAACGTTTCTTCATCGCGACGGCGCTCCCGCCGCGGCGGTATCGGAGAAGGTGGACATGGTGCTAGCAGCAATGGAATCAGAAAAGCCGGTCTGGATCCTGCAGGGGGAATTCGGTCGCGCCACGGTGAACTTCATCAGCCGGCCGCTCGTCGCTCACGCGCACTCGCAATACCAGTTTCTGTTCAAGCTCGGCGGCAGCGACTGCGACTTCCGGTTGGGTGCCGAAGACTGCACGCTGAGCGCCGACTCCGCCATCTGCCTGAACCCGTGGGTCGAGCACGCAAAATGCGCAAACAAGAACACCCCGTCGCTCATCCTGTCGCTTGTGATCGAGCCGCCGTGGCTGCGCAAGCGGCTCGGCCTGGCGGACGGTAGCCCGGCCGACATCTTCCCGCGCAGAATTGTCGTCGTCACGCCGGACGTCCAGCATCATGTCGACCGCCTGGCGGCCGCGATCACGAATCATCTCGTTGCGCAGGATGCGGGCTGCTTGCCGATCCTCGAGGATCTCATCACCGCGCTCGGGCGCGATTTCGCGGATCCGGAGCTGACGACCCGCATTGCGCCGTCAACCCGCCCGGTCGATTTCCGAATCAGGAAGGCGCTCGACTTCATCAAGCGCACGCCGTCCGCAAACGCGACGGTCACGCAGGTCGCCAGCGAAGTCGGGCTGTCGAGGTCGCGTTTTTTCGAGCAATTCCGGCGCTGCATGGGCATCTCGCCGCAGCACTATATCGACTGGGTCCGGATGTCGCATGCGATTCGGCTGCTCGCGGAAAGTGACCGCCCGCTCGCCGACATTGCGGACGAGCTCGGCTTCGAGGAGCACAGCCACTTCACGCGCTTCTTTGCACAGCACATGGGTGTGCCGCCGAGCGATTTTCGCCGGCATTCGGTCACGCTCGATCTCGAGCGATTCGACTAACCGGCTCGGTTGGTCTACTGCATGCGTGCGGGAGCACGCATGCAGCGCAGGTCAGGCCAGCAGGTCCGACGGATCGGCAATCACCGGATTTCCCAACACGCCCAATCCTTCGATCTCGATTTCGACCCAGTCGCCCGGGCGCATGTGCACCAGACCCGGCGTCGGGAACGGCCCGTACTGTCGCGAAAGATCATTTCCTTCGACGTCGTCCGGTGCCGGCTTCAGCGCGCCCGGTGTCCCCATCGCGATCAGGTCGCCGGGGCGAAGCCGATAACCGCGGCTCAGATAGCTGACCGTGCGCGCAACGTCGATCAGCATGTCGTCGAGAGGCGCACGCTGCCGGACGACGCCGTTGATTCGCGTGAGCACCGAATGCTTCGCCGGGTCGCCGAACTCGTCCGGCGTCATCAGCCACGGGCCATAAGACCCCGACGCTTCGAAGCATTTTCCGAGGCCGAATTGCCGGTTGTGCACCTGGTATTCGCGCACAGATCCTTCGTTCAGACAGGTGTAGCCGGCGACGTAGTCCAGCGCGCGCTCCACCGGGACGTAGCGCCCCGGCTTGCCGATGATCACACCCAGCTCGCCCTCGTAATCGAATGCGCGCGCAACGGCCTGCGGCGGCGCGATGATCGGCTCGCCAGCGCCGACGTACGACGCGGCCGTGCGCAAGAACAGATGCGGATAGTCGGGATTCGTTTGCAGGCCTGTCTCGGCGATATGGCTCTTGAAGTTCAGCGCGAGCGCCCACATTGCGTTCGGCCGCTCGAGGAACGGCTTCAACGTCACGCCGGAAAGCAGCCGGGTGCCCGGCTTGCCGGCGACCGATGCGCGCAGGCGTTCGAGCCCGTCGTCCAATTCGAGGATTTCGATCAGCGTCGCGGGCAAATCCGGCGCGACTTCCGCGACGGGGACGAAATGCGTATCGCTGGTGACGACGCCAAGCGCTGTGTTGCCCGCGTCCGAGTAAGCAATGATTTTCATGATTGAGCGTGATTCCGCTGATTTCGAAGAATAGGTATGGAGAACGATTCAGTGGGCGATCGGCGCGCCGTCTGCGACCGTGTCACCGCCGGTCGCCCCGCGACCGATGATCGTCAGCAAGCCGAGCGCGGCGATGGCGGCGATGGCCGGCACAACGGCAACGAGCACGATGTTGCGCGTATCCCAACCCGTCGCGAGCAGCGCTCCTCCGATCGCAGGGCCGACGAACGAGCCGATGCGTCCGATTGCATGCCCCCAGCCGACGCCGGTCGCACGGATGCTCGGCGGATAGAACGCGACCGCAAGCGCCGTCTGGCCCATGATCCCGTTCACGAGCCCCGCACCGATCACGCCGATCGACAGCAGCACGATCGACGGCGAGAGCGCGGCCTGGCTCAGTGCCGTAATGCCTGCGATCACGCAGACTATCCCCACGGCCAGCGCGGACTTCACACGCAACCTCCCGGCGACGGTCATCGCGGTGACCGCGGCCGTCATCAGCAGGTTTCCGCTCAATCCGCCGACACTGAACGCGGCCATCCCGGCCGGTGCGCGCTCGAGCGAAAAGCCGAACGAGAGAAGCATGGTCGGAAGCCAGAACAACAGTGCGTAGACGTCCATAAAGATCAGGAACGAGAACAGCCAAAGCACGCTGGTATAGCCCGCGCGACCGTTCGCGAACAGCGCGCGCACCGTGCTCGCCACCGGCCGTTCCCGGCTTTGCGTACCCGTTGGCGCGGATGCGGCGGAGGGCAGCACCCGGAAGAACGCGGGAGCGACCACAAACGGCAAGATGCCGCCGATCAGGAACACCGCCTGCCAGCCGAAGCGATGCATCAGCGGGCCACCGACCAGGCCCCCGGTCACGGCGCCGACCGACATCCCGGTCGTCACCAGGACCGACGCGGCAACCTTGTGCTTGCCGCCGATGATCGCTGCCGAAGCAGTGATCGCGATCGGCAGCGCCGCGCCGAGTCCAATCGCCGCCAGAACCCGCATGACGGACAGCAGCGCGACGTTGTTCGCATACATGGTGAGCAACGTGCATCCACCGAACAGCATGACGCTGGCGAGCCCGACCGAGCGATGTCCGAAGCGATTCGCCAGCGAACCGGTGACGATGAATCCGATCGCCGCGCCGACGTTCGTCGCGACGAATACCGGCGTGAATGCGGCCGGTGTGAGATGCCAGTCCCTGGCCAGCATCGGAACCACGAACGATATCGACGTCGTGTTGAAGCCGTCCAGAACGACGACGAGAAAGCAAACAAGCAGTGCGATTGCGCGGCTCATGCCGCCGAGCTCCGCCGTATCGACGTCGACTGCGGTTTTCCGATCATTCAGTTTCACTTGACAATCTCCTTCGGCACGCACGATCCGGTCCCCGCAATGCATGGATCCGGCCCGTGCGGCCGCTCTTTCCAAAGCCGTGAAGAACGTGCGATTACGCGCGTGTGTAGGCCGACAGGCGGTGCAACATGTCGGCGGAGAAGATGTTCTTCGGCACCATGCAATGCACGCCCTTCGGCGGCTCTGTCTTGTAGACGGTGCCGGTCTGGTGTGCATACTGCGTAATCCGGAAGCTCCCCGCAACGCTCAGGATGCCGTAGCAGTCGACCGGCGCAATGCCGGTTGCCGAAGCCATCCATCCGATCGTTTGACGAATGCATGCGACGAGCGCGTCGTCGAGGCTGTCGGCGAAGCCGAAGCCGATCCAGTACTCGGGGGTTTCAGCCATCGGGCCGTTGAGCGGCGAGCGCTTGTGGAGCATGAACTGGATCCGCATCTCCTCGAACGCGGATTCGATCGACGTCTGATCGATGTTGCCCTCGCCCGACGCGCCCATCGAGCCACCTGTCCACACGCGCGCTCCGGCAACTTGCACGGGCAGAAACACCGACGTTCCGACACCGAGGACCGCACAATCCAGGTTGCCGCCGTAGCTACCGGCGAAGTTCGCGCTGATCACGTGGTCGCCGGGAGGCTGGGTGCCGAGATAGGCCTGGAACGGATTCAGCGGAATCTGCACGCCCGGTACGTACGACGCATAGGTACGCGCGTCGTCGAACTTCAGATAACGAAGGTACGGACCGAAATCGCCCGGAAGTGCCCCGACGCCCGGCGGCGCGGAGTTCCAGCCCCAATCGATCGGCCGCATCTTCAGCATCCGGCATTCGACGACATCGCCCGGCTCGGCACCGTCGATCTCGACCGGGCCGATCAGCGAGAATGCGCCGTTCGGATATTTCTTGCGGATCGGCTCGCGCTCCTTGAAGCCCATCCCGTACTTCGCTTCGTTGCCCCAGTTGGTCCACGTGCCGTCGTACCAGACCGTGTCGCCGGACTGAATCGACACCGCCGCCTTGGCGTCCGGCGTCATCTGACCAACCTGCACCGTGTCCCACGACGGCGCGAGCTTGACCGTCTTGCCGCCCGGCACGACTTGCATCGTCGCTGTGCGCGCCTTCGGAGCCGGCGTTTGCGCCCGTACGATGCCTGCGACGCCTGCCGCGATTGCGCCGAAGCCGAGCTTCAGCAGGGTGCGGCGGCATTGCGCGGTCCCGTCCATCGTCGTCGCGCCGCGCGTCGCCATCTCGCTTGCCGGGGTGTCGCCCGGATGTTCCATTTCCGTGTCGTGTCTCATACGTCTTCCAGACTTAGTTTTAAGGACAACGCGCGTTCAACGCGCGGATTGAGCGCCGAGCCCGGCTATCGCCTTCAGTACCACCTGATCGTCGATCTCCGAGGGCGCGCCGGCGGCGCCGATCGCGCCGAGCAGATGACCGTTCATGAATACCGGGAACGTGCCGCGGCCGGGCAGGAACGGCGCGTAGTAGCCGGCGCCGGACATGTTGCTGTACTCGGACGGATCGTCGCGGTAGCGATGTTCGAGCGTGACGCCGGATTGGCCGCCGAGCGCGACCGACGCAAACGCCTTGCCGCGTGCGAAGTCGACGCTCGAGAACGACGCGCCATCCATCCGCACCGCGGCGAGCAGATGGCCGCCCGGATCGACGACGGCGAAGCCCATCGCCAGATGCCGTGCCTTCGCGTCGTCGACCGCGATCGACAGCAGTGACTGTGTCTGTGCGTAGCTCAGCACGTAGGTCGGTATCGCTGCGTTGTCGCGTGCGTCTTCGGCGAAGGCAGCGTGCATCCCGCCGGCGAATCCGGCCGCGACGGTCATCCACTGCAGCAGCCACCGAGCCCGTAACCTGAATTTCACTTCCGTCTCCTGATTCCGCGTCACCCTGTACGCGTGAGTTCCAGCGTACGTCCGGTCAAGCCTCGTCACTTAACCAGCCAGCCGCGCGATTTACCTTCCAGTCCGATATTTCGGCTCCACGCAGCAGGGAATGAGCGATAAAAAAAGCCGCGGGGCCCTCCCCCGCGGAAAATCACCACACTGGAGTCGTTATTCCGTCGCGAAGACCGCAACACCGGTTCCCGGGAACTGCGCGGACGACCCGGCACCGTACGGAACGAAAACGTGATGCGACGCACCGTCGACTGCGACCGAATGCGAGAACTTGCCTGTCGGAACGATCGCGACGAGGTTACGGGTGCTGGCGTCGATGATGCCGAGGGCCGGGTCGAACTTCGCATCCTTCGCTCCCACCCGCGACACGTTGTCTGTCGAGTGGTGGCCGCCGGCCAGGAAGTAGCGATTCGAAACCGGGTCGTAGGCCACCTCGTCGGCTCCACCGAACGGCAATTGCGCGAGCGGCGTGCCATTCGTCCGGTCGATGATCAACGTCGTCTGCTTGCCGCCTTCGTCCGGATCGCAGCCGATCAGCGCGTCGTTGCCCGGTCCGAGCGCGAGGCCACTCGGGCTATCGCAACCCTTCAGCTTCAGCGCGGCCTGAATGACCGGCTTGGCCTCGAGGACCGACTTCGCCGGGATCAGATCGACTTCACCCTTGGGATTCGCTTTCATCCCGTCGTTGTTCAGCACGAAGTTGTCGTTCTTCGAGTCGAATTCGCACGCTTCGAGCCCGGTCGAATCCGCGAGCGGCATCTTCGCGATCACCGACTGCGTGTCGGTATTGATGAAGGTCACGAACGGCGGCTGCTCGGCGCCGCTCGAAAACATCGCGATATGGTGCTTCGGATCGAGGCAGCCTTCATCGGCTCGAATACCGGACGAGCTGACCTCGATGCGCTTCACGAGTTGCTTCGATGCGACGTCGATCACCTTGACCGCGTTCACGTCGCCGACGTACACCTGCGACGTGCCGGGAATCGGCAGCACGCCCGACGGGCCCGACTTCTCATGAGTCGGACCGATACCCGCGAAGTCGGCCTTGATCCGGTCGCGCAATTGCATCGTCGTCGCATCGAATACGTCGAGCGTCCCGTTCGCTCCGTCGGCGAGGTAGTAGTTTCCATCCGACGCGGCGCTGATATCGAAACCGAACGGCTTTTCGCTCGTGACCGGAATGGTGGTGATCAACTTCGGGCCGCCTCCAGCTGCATCGGCGCCCCACGCAACGGCGGCGGCCGCCGTCAGACTCATCATTGCGAAGGCGAAATAGGCTCGTTTCATGATTGACTCCTCCTTGTACTCATTGACAGACCCGGGACGCCCCGGGTCAAGAAGCTTCGGCGGCCCGCCGACACCCTGTCGGCAGAACGGCACGCCATTCGGTTAGAACGTGTGTGCGAAGCCAACCCGGATATCCGCCTGGTGGCCGGTCGGCGCCGGCGCGAAGCTTGCGCCGATCACCGCATCCACGCCCGCGGATGCCTTCAGGTAGTCGGACGACAGGTAGACCGTCGTCCGCTTCGACAGCGAATACAGCGCCGCGGCCGTGACCTGGTTCCACGCGTGCGCTTCGAAGCTCGTGTGCTGATAACCGCCGACGAGCTGGAACGCGGGCGTCACCTGCCACGTCGCACCGCCTTCGTAGACGTTCATGACCGACTTCGCGTCCTGAAACCTCAGAACCGTATTGGTGTAGTCCGCGTACAACGTGACGTTGCCGATCGCATACGACCCGCCGACGCCGAGCGTACCGAGCGAGCGGATCTGGAAATTCGGTGCCGCGTCGGTGACGCTGTCGCCCGACCCGGTCGCCACGGGGAGACCGAAGAACGAATGCACCCCGATCTGCGCGTACGGATCGATCGTCGGCGTTGCGACAAACGTGTACATGGTCGCGAGCGTCAGCGGCCCGTTCGTGTATTGCAGGCCTGCGCTCCAGCCGCTACCGTCATGGAAGCTGCCGGGGGTGTTGCTGAACCCGTACATCGCACCGAACTGGAATCCACCCCACGTCGGGCTCATATACTTGATCGCGTTCTTCAAGCGGTCGTTGTTCGTGCGATCGAAGTCACCGAGGTGAATGGCATAGCCGCTGCCAGCCGAACTCACGTTGAGCGGTGCCAGAAATTCGGCGGTAAAGTCGAACTGGTTACCCAGCGTGATCATGCCGTAAGGCGTCTGTACGCCGACATACGCCTGTTGACCGAACAACGTGTTGGGCTGGTTCAGCTGCCCGTTGTTCAGGTTGTACAGCGACGACAGCTTGAACACCGCCCGGTAACCGCCGCCCAACTCTTCCGCACCCGACATGATCCAGAGGTTTGGGAACAGCACGCCGCTGTCCATCTTGAAGTTGTGATGCCCGCCTTCGTTCGTCACGTAAGTCAGGCCGTTATCGATCTTCCCGGAGAGCGTGATACTGCTCTGCGCGAAAGCCGATCCGCTGAACGCCACACCGATCAGCGCCGCGATCGTTGCTTTCCTCATCTCCACCACTGTCTACCCCTCCATTTCGGTCTTTTGATACCGGATACCCCTGAACGGGACGTCTTATTTGCTTTGCATGACTAAGCATTTATCGGGTCATTTCGGCGATGAACCGTGACGAAAGCCGAGCTGATTTGCCGCCTGAGCTGACCGGTTGATGCCGGTCATTTCGATTTCATCTTAAGGACAATTCGGTCGGAGACCGTCGCCGAAAAGTCCCGCCGCTTGTCAAATCGTCTCTTTGTTTTCGTTGGGCAGGCGGTACTTCGGCACCGTCAGCCGATCCGCTCGGCATGCCGGCGACCGATCGCGTCGGTAAGCACCGCCACCAGCAGCACCGCGCCGACAACGAGCGGCTGCAGGTTCGCGTTTAGGTTCAGCAGGTTCATCCCGTCGATGACGAGCGCGAGCGTCAGGCAGCCGAACAGCGTACCGAGCAAGGTGCCGGTCCCGCCGAACAGCGACGCGCCGCCGATCAGGATCGCCGCGATCGCTGGCAACAGGATCGGATCCCCCATCGCCGAATCGGCCGCATTCACGCGCGCGAGATAGACCACCGCGGCAATCCCGGCCATCAGGCCGCTGAGCGTATACACCGCGATCCGCCGTCGGCGCACCGGAATCCCGGACAGGCGTGCGACTTCCGGATTGGACCCGATCGCATAAATCTCGCGACCGATGTTCAGGCGGGCGGTAACGACCGAGCCGACGATCAGCACGAGAAGCATCATGTAGACCGGAATCGGCACGCCCCACCAGAACCCGGTGCCGAGAGCGCGAAAGCCGGCCGGGAAGCCAAAGATCTCGTTTCCGCCCATGTAGTGAAACGCGAGCCCCTGCACGACCCACAGCATCCCGTAGGTCGCGAGGAACGGCGGCAGCCGCAGGAACGTGACCGCCAATCCGTTCAGCAGCCCGATCGACGCCCCGCACGACATCGAGACTGCGACCGCCAGCCACGGCGAGACACCGGCTTTCATCGCACCCGCTGCCAGACACGCGGACAGGGTGAGATTCGCTGCAATGGACAGGTCGAATCCGCCAGACAGGATCACGATCGTGAGCCCCGACGCAAGGAGGAACATCAGACTGGCCTGCCTCAGCACGTTCAGCAGGTTGGCGGACGTAGCGAAGCTGTCCGACGCGAATGCGAGTGCAATCGCGATGACGCAGACAAACAGCGCGCGACCGATCAGTGCGGTCGTGTCTTCAGAAAGCCGGCTGCGGCGATCGACGCCGATGACGCGCGCCACCACGAACGGAGATTGATTCCGTGTACTCATGCTTGTGCTCCTGCGACACGAGATTTCCGGACGCTGTCGATAACGACGACCGCGAGGACCAGCAAACCGATCGTCACGACCTGCAACGACGATTCGATTCCAATCAGGTTGAGGGCATTGCGCAGCACGCCGATCGTCAATACGCCGATCGCTGTACCGGGCAACCACCCTTCTCCGCGTTCGAACGACGTACCGCCGAGGACCACTGCCGCGATCGCGTCGAATTCCATCCCGATTGCAGCATTCGGCTCGGCCGCATTCATACGGCCGACGAGCAGCAGCGAAGCAAGGCCCGCGAACAGACCGCTCATCACGTAGATCGCGATGTGGTAGAGACGGGCACGCACGCCCGCCAGCGTGAGTGCGTCGCGGTTGCCGCCGATCGCGAACACGTAGGCTCCAAACCGCGTGTGGTAGAGCAGCAGATGCGTGACTGCGTATGCCGCGAGCGCGCAGGCAATCGGAAATGGAGCCCCGAGTACCGACGACCCGTAAAGCGCGCCAACGGCCGGATTCGCCACGACCACCGCGTTACCGTCGGTCATCACGAGTGCAACACCGTGCGCGACGCCGAGCGTGCCGAGGGTCACGACGAACGGCGGCAGACCCAGCCGCGCGACGAGCGTGCCGTTCAGGAAGCCGATCGCGATACCGACCGCCGCGGCCGCGCCGAGCGCGACACCGATGCCGGCACCCGCGCCGAGCGACTGCGCGAACACGACACCGCTGAGGCTCAGCAATGCGCCGACCGACAGGTCGAGCCCCTCGCTCAGAATCACCAGGGTCATCGGCATCGCGATCATCACGAGGATCGAGACCTGGAGGCCGACGTCGACCAGATTCGCGCGCGACGCGAAACCCTGTACGCCGAACGTCGCCGCGGCGACCAGCGCGACACTGGCCCACACGATCGAAGGGAGCGGCCGTTTGGGCCGCGCCGCCGGATCCCTGCCATTACTTTTCGTTTCAATCGACATCGTCAACCTCCGTGCATTGCCAGACCCAGAATGCTTTGTTCGCTCAACCGTTCACGCGGCAGCTCGCCCGAAATCGCGCCGTCGCGCATCACGTATGCGCGGTCGCAGACGTGCACGATTTCCGACAGTTCCGAGCTGATCAGCAGGACCGCCGCGCCCTCCTCGACCAGCCGCTCGATCAGATTGAAGATCTCGGTCTTCGCACCGATATCGATCCCGCGCGTCGGCTCGTCGAAGATGTACAGGCGGCAGTTCGCGTTGAGCCACTTGCCGATCACGATCTTCTGCTGGTTGCCGCCACTCAGGTTGCGCGCGCGTTTTGCCGGATCGCCCGGTGCGATCCGCAGCGTGTCGATCAGGCCGCGTGTCGCTTGCCGTGCGCGAGCCGGGCGATACCAGCCTGTCGGGAACAGGCGCCACAGACTCGACACGAGCAGGTTCTCGTGCACCGAGCGGCGCAGTGCAAGACCTTCCTGCTTGCGATTTTCCGGAATCAGGGCCACGCCGCGTTTGACCACCTGGTGCGGGCCACCCAACACAGCTTCGCCGAAGATCTCAACGCAACCGCCCTGGATCGGGTCGGCGCCGATCACAGCGCGCGCGACCTCCGTCCGCCCGGCACCGACCAGTCCCGACAATCCTACGATCTCGCCGCAGCGCACCTGCATGTCGACGCCGTTCACGCCGGTCGACGTCGTCAGGTCGCGCACGTCGAGCGCAATCTCGCCGCACGCGCCGAAGTAGCGGCGCTGATATACCGTGCCGACCTTGCGCCCGACCATCAGCGCGATCAACTCGTCGGCGGTCGCGTCGGCGGCCGGCATCGACGTGACCAGGCGGCCGTCGCGCAGGACCGTCACGCGATCGCCGAGATCGAACACTTCCTTCATCCGATGCGAGATGTAGACGATCGCAACGCCCGCGTCGCGCAGGCGATGCACGACCGTGAACAGCGCATCGGCTTCCCTGTCCGAGATTGCAGCGGTCGGTTCATCCATTACGAGCACGCGCGCGTCGTGCGACAGCGCTTTCGCGATCTCGACCATCTGCTGCTGCGCAACGCCGAGGTCCGCAGCATGGGCCCGTGTGTCGTACGCGAGCCCGAGTTGCGCAAGCACGGCGGCGGCGTCAGCATGCATGCGTCGGTGATCGACGAGGCCGAAGCGGTTGCGCGGCTCGCGGCCGAGATAGATGTTCTGCGCGATCGACAGATGCGGCACGAGCGAGAATTCCTGGAAAATCACCGCGATGCCGAGGCGCTTCGCGTCGGTCGGCGATTCGATCGCGACCGGCATGCCGTCGTAGCGGATTTCGCCGCTATCGGCGCGGTAGGCGCCGAACAACACCTTCATCAACGACGATTTTCCGGCGCCGTTCTCGCCGAGCAGCATGTGCACTTCGCCCGGATACAACGTCAGGTCGACGTCGGTCAGTGCAGCCACGCCAGGAAAATTCTTGCAGATCTTGCGTAATTCGAGACGCGGAACGCGCTCGGTCGAGATTTCCATGTTCATCTCCACGGTGCTGTGCGGCGGACCGCCGTGCGTCGGGCGTCGGGCGACAGCCGGGTCGCCGACTCGCGACAGGCCCGGCGGGCCGCGTCACTTGCTGGCCACGTCGTTCCACGCCGGGCATTGACGCTGATTGCCCGGTAGCTCGAACGGTGCATAGTTCGTCTTGTCGATCACGATGCCCTTGATCAGCACCGTGTCGGGTACGGGTTCTTTCCGCAGCGTGCGGACCGCGGCCATCGTCGCGATGCAGCCCATCTTGAAGCCGTTGAATTCGGCGGTCGCAAGCAGGCGCCCTTCCTTGATCGCCTTCACCGATTCGGGCACACCGCCGATACCGACGACCTTCACCTGCTTCTGGCCCGCAGCCTCGAGGGCTTCGATCGCGCCCATCGCCATCACGTCTGCGGCTGCGAGCACGCCGTCGATCTTCGGATTCGACTGGATCAGGTTTTCCATCACCTGCAGCGCCTGCAGCCGCTGATAGTTCGCCGGCTGCGACGCAAGCAGGTGAACGTCCGGAAATTCCTGAAGGGCCTTCCTGAACCCGCGCACGCGCTCGTCGCTCGTCGTCGAGCCTTTCACGCCCTCGAGGATCACGACATTGCCCTTGCCGCCGAGGCTCTTGAACAGGTATCGCGCGACGTCGAGCCCGAGGTTGTAATCGTCCGCGACGACGACCGACGAGAACTTTCCGCCCGCCACGCGATCGTTGTAGTTGACGACCGGAATGCCGACCGCGTTGATCTTCTGGATCGCGGGCACGACGCCGTGCGGATTCACGCCCATGAACAGCACGGCGTTCGGCTTCTTCACGCCGACGTCTTCCAGCTCGCTCAGTTGCTCGCCGAGATCGTTCGGGCGCGTCGGCGCGTAGTGCGTGACCGACACGCCGAGCTGCTTCGCCTCGGCGTCGACGCCAGCGCGCACGAGCGCGAAATGCGGATCGACCTGGTTCTTGTAGAAGGCGGCGATCGTTTCGTTCGCCGCCAACGCACTCGCGCCATGAGCGATGCCGATCGCCGCCACCGACGCGGTGACGATGCACATCGCGGCCCGCCTGCGTGCCGTCTTGCGCTCGGGTTTAAGGTTCGTCTCCATCCACTGCCTCCTGTCCGTCGTTCACGTTGGCCACACCGCTTGCCGGCGTGGCATCTGGGGCGACCCAATGCAACCGTTTGCATAAATCCAGACAAAAAGGTGGCCATGCAACGCTCCGGCGCTCCATGCCTCCCCTTTCAATCGACCCGCATTTTTCCGCGTTTCTGTCTACCCGACCGCCGCGGGTTTCGTCGACTCTCGCAACGGCTCGACCGGTTACGTCATTTATATGATTTAATTCAATGCAAACGTATGCACATCCTACCCAAGGGAATTGGGCTGTCAATGAGGTTTAGTCCTGAAAACATTAGGGTTTTACCTGCAACATTGATCGCAACCCATTGCATCGATACAATCGGATCCCTATTCCCCGGCAGGTTCCATGAGCCAATCCTCCGAAGCACGCGGCACCGTCCGCGTCACGATTCGAGAAGTCGCCGCAGCGGCGTCCGTCAATGCGTCGACGGTCTCGCGCGTGCTCAACCCGGCCACACGCCACCTGATCGGAGATGAGGTCGTGCGGCGCGTGCTCGCTGCGGCCAAATCACTCGGGTATCGCCAGAATCGGCTCGCAGCCGCACTGCGCGGGGGGCAATCGAAGGTGATCGGCGTATGTCTGCCCGACATCTCGAACCCGGTGTTTCCGCCCATGGTTTGCGGGATCGAGCAGGAACTCGCGGCGGAAGGCTACGGCGTGTTGATCGCGAACATCGTCGGCAAGCCCAAGGATCAGGAGCGTATGCTTGAGCAAATGCTCGAGCGTCAGGTCGACGGTCTGGTACTCGCGACTGCCGCACGGCAGGATCCGCTCGTGCGACGCTGTATCCTCGATGGCGTGCCGGTCGTGCTGGTCAATCGCGGCGAAGAAGGCGGCCGCGTACCCGAAGTCGTCAACGACGACTTTCTGTCGATGCGACTTGCGGTCGAGCATCTGGTCGGGCTTGGCCATACCCGTATCGCACATCTGTCCGGGCCGGAGCGGCTGGCGACCGGCCTGTCGCGACTGCAGGGCTTCCAGATTGCCACCCAGCAGCACAGTCTCTCGGCGAATGTCGTCGTCGAAGCAAACGAGTTCACGCGCGAGGCCGGGCGCGCCGCGTGCGCCCAAATGCTCGATGCGCATCGAGACGTGACCGCCATCATCGCGGCGAACGATTTGATCGCGCTCGGTTGCTACGACGTGTTTGCGGAGCGGCGGATCGATTGCCCGAAGGACATCTCGGTGATCGGGCACAACGACATGCCGCTGCTCGACATGCTGAATCCGTCGCTGACGACGCTACGAATCCAGCATCACGAGATGGGCAGGCAGGCCGCACGCCTGTTGCTCGGCATGATCGCCACGCCGGGCAAGGCGCCGCTGCGCATCACGCTGGCGCCTGAACTGGTGGTACGCGGGTCGACCGGCGCACCTCGAACCGCAGGCAGTCAGGCGCGCTCGAGCTGACGCGTTGCCCGATCCGCCGGACACCGAGCATGCGGCCGTAGCTAGTCGCGCGGGGGGCGCGCGAACGGCATCGCGAGCAGGATCCTCGCAGGGCGGTCCGAGCGGTTGTGCAGCGAACGCCGCTCATCCGGCGCGAGGCGGCACGAATCGAACGGTTGCAATTCGGCTTCGACACCGTCCGTGCTCACGCACACCCGGCCTTCCAGCACGACGTAATGCTTCTCGACGCCGGCCCCGTCCATCGTCGTGTGCCCGCCCGGCTCGATCGTCGACACACCGAGCCAGAGCGATTCGGCCGGACCTGCCTCGCGCCCTTGCAGGCGCACGCATTGCATCCCGAAGTGATTCGGCGGGAAGTATTCGGGCGCGTCGCGAAAGCGCGTAACGTTCATGGCTTGAGCAGCACCCGGTTCGCGGTGCCGCTGAATACCGCCCGATACGCGTGCGCCGCGTCCGCAAGATCGAACACCCAATCGGCATCGATCGGGAACGGCTTCAACGCACCCCGTTCGAAAGACGGCAACAACGCATCGAGGACGTCCGCGCAGTGCTGCGTGTCAAGCGCGAGCGTGTCGATCCCGACGTAGGTGTGCTGCCCGCGATAGAACGCGAAGATGTCGAACGGCACCGCGCGCTCGACCGTCGAGATCAGGATCTGCGTGCCGCGCACGGCCATCGCACGATTCGCACGCTCGAAGTATGGACTCCCGACCGTGTTGTAAACGATGTTTGCGCCACGGCCGGCAGTCATCTCGAGCACGAGTTCGTCGAACGGCTCAGCCGATGCGTTGATCATCGTAACATCGGCGCTTGCGTGCCCGACGTAAGACGGATCGTCGCGCACGACACCGATCACTTCCGCCCCCGCCATCGTCGCAAGCTGGACAGCGGCTTGCCCGACTTTGCCGTTTGCACCCAGCACGAGCACGACGTCGCCCCGCTGCACGCCGCCGGCACGGTGCAAGCCCTCGAAAGCGGTGACGAACGGTACGCCGATCGATCCCGCCTCGTCCATCGTCAGGTTCGCCGGTTTCTCGCGCACGCTGTACGCCGGCACGACGAGATGGCTGGCGTGGGTGCCGTCGCGACGGATACCGAGCTCGCCGCTGCTGCCCCAGACTTCCTTGCCGATCAGCTCCGGCGGCCCGTCGATCACACGCCCCGCGTAGTCTCGCCCCGGCGTGCGCGGCCACACTGCGTGCGGCATGAAACCGAGCACGGCCTTCACATCGCTCGGGTTGACGCCGGCGCTCTCGATCTCGATCAGGCAGTCGGTCGTATCGACCTGCGGGACAGGCCGGGTGTCGATGCTCAGTGCGAGCGCGCTGATATCGGCGCTTTTCTGCTGGACTCGAATGCATTTCATACTCGATTGTCTCCGGGAAGATGTCGATTCGGATGCATGACGCGATGACCGTCGGGTCACCGCGCATCCATCCGTGGCGTTGAATGTCGAACGTTGGGTTGCGTTCAGGACGAGAGGCCGAGGCTTTCGCGTGCGTCGCGGCTCGTCGCGATCTCGCCACCGAGCAGCGTAACGATCTCGCGGGCCCGCGCGACGAGCGCCGCATTGCTCTCGGCAAGCACGCCCTTCTCAATATAGATGTTGTCCTCGAGGCCGACCCGCACGTGCCCGCCCGCGAGCCACGCCTGCGCGACGATCGGGAATTCGAAACGTCCGACCCCGAACGCGGACCATATTGCCCCCGGCGGCAACAGGCCGCGCGCATAGAGCAGCGTTTCCGGCGACGCTCCGAACCCGTACTTGACGCCGCTGACGAAGGTCCATAGCCCTGGGCCGTCCAGCACGCCACTCGCGATGAGATCCCGCGCCAGATGGATATCGCCGGAATCGAAGATCTCGAGCTCCGGCTTGACGCCTGCCCGGCGGATCACCTCGGCCATCCGCGTGACGTTCTTCGGGGTGTTGATGACGACCTCGGCTCCGGAGTTCATCGTGTTCAGATCAAGACTGCAGATGTCGGGTTTCAGCGCGAGAATGTGTTCCACGCGCTTTTCGGGCGGCAGCAGCGTCGTGCCTGGCGCGGCAACCTTGGGATCGTCGTCGCTCGGAATGAAACGTCCGCCCGGACCGGTCGTCAGATTGATGATCAGCTCGCGATCGACCGAGCGAATCCGGTTGATAACGTCGCGATAGAGCTCGAGGTCCATCGACGGTCTGCCCGTGGCCGGATCGCGGACGTGGATGTGCACGACGGCGGCGCCGGCCTGCGCGGCTTCGAGCGACGCATGCGCGATCTGCTCGGGCGTGACCGGCAGGCCCGGATGCTGCTCGGGTCGGGTGATGTTGCCCGTGACCGCGCACGTAATGATGGTCTTGCGAGGATGCATCGATAGATCTCCAGACAATCAGTTCAGCCGGCGTCCGCCGTCGACGACGATCGTCGTGCCGGTACTGAAAGTAAGCGTCGTCGCGCAGGCGACGATGGCGGAAGCGACATCGTCCGGCGCGCCGATCCGGCGAAGCGGCGTCGTCGCGGCGGCCTTCTCGTTGAAATCGTCGCCGCGCCCGGGAACGAACTGCGTATCCACCACGCCCGGAGACACGTTTACTACCCGAATGCTCGGCGCAAGCGCGCGGCCGAGCGACAGTGCCATCACGTCGACGCCCGCCTTGGCTGCGCAGTACGCGACATTGCTGCCGTTGCCGGTCGTGCCCGCGATGGACGACACGTTGACGACGAGCCCGTCGCCCGTTGCGTCGAGCAGCGCACGAAATGCGCGGATCGCCGAGAACTGGCCGCGCCAGTTGACCTTCATGATCTCGTCGATCAGATCGTCCGTCAGCGCATCGAGGTCCGCATGACGAACCGGCTTCGTAAAGCCGGCGGCATTCACCAGGATGTCCGCGCGCCCGTAACGCGCGCGCACCTCATCGGCGAGCGCAGTGAGCGTCGCGCTCTCGGTGATCGTCGCGACCGCGCCCGAATGTCCTTCGCCGGGCAGCGTGTCGGCAATGCGCCACGCTGCGTCCAGGTCGGTTCGTCCAACCACGACAACACGCGCGCCCGCTTCGGCGAAACGCACTGCGGTCGTGACGCCGATTCCGCCGGTGCCGCCGAGAATGACCGCGACTTTCTCGTTCAGGTTGCGTGACACTGTCCCCTCCTGTTCAGTCGATGGGCGGCGTCGGGTACGTCGGCGTACCGTCGGCCATGACGAATTCGAAGTCGAGCGTGTAATACACCTCGTCGGTATCGGCGTGTGGCCCTGTCTCCGCGTCATGGCGCTCGAAATTGCCGACGAGGCGACGATGCACGCCGAATACGACGTCCGAGTCGAGATGCTCCGAATCATCGGCAAACACCTGCGACACCAGCGTCGCATGACCTTCCGCGACGATGACGAAGTGGATGTGCGCGGGCCGGTACGGATGGCGGTTCTGCGCCGCGAGCAGCGTACCGACGGGGCCATTGATGGGCACCGGGTATCCGGCGGGACGCACGGTTTTAAAGTTGAACCACCCTTTTGCATCGGTATGAAAGCGGCCGCGCAGGTTGCGGTCGGGCTGGCTCTGGTCCTGGTTCTCGTAGAGTCCGACGGGCGAGGCCTGCCAGACGTCGACTAGTGCGTTCTTGACCGGCCGGCCCGACACGTCGACGACACAGCCGCGCATGAAGAGTGGCGAGCCGGGAGACCCCGAGCTTGCGATCGACTGGCCGTTTTCGTAGACCGGCGAACCGCTGCGGTAGAACGGCCCGAGCAACGCGCCGGGCGTGCGCTCCGTCGCGTCGGAATTGTTCAGCAATGCGACGAGCGTCGAAAAACCCAGCACGTCGGACAGCAGCACGACCTCATTGTGTCGTTCGTTGCATGCATGCCCCGCGGCACGGATAAACGCGAGACCGCGCTCGAATTCCTCGTCGGTCAGCTTTACCTGCTTCAGGAACGCGTGTCCGTGATCGACCAGCGCGTTGACGATCTCCTTCAGTCGAGCGTCTTGAGTCCCCGCCATCGCCGCCTTGACGATCGCGGTAACCGACGCGGGATCGTCGGTAATCGCGCTTGCAACCGTACCTTCCGCCATGATTTCCTCCATGCAACCGTTTGCATAACTTGATGCAATAGTACTAGTCGACTATCAGCGATGGATAGAGCGTTAACCCTAAATTAGGCGAAATTTCCAGCAGCCATGGGTATCATTCTTGACGCAACCGTTTGCACGAAACTGACTCAAAGGAATGAGCGTTGCCGACGATTGCGTGCTGCTGGCGTGTGTGGCGTGCGCTTGGACATATGACAAGACGCCGTGACTCGACCCGCGCTGGCGCCGCGGCGCGGGTCGCGGCGCTGGATCGTTACTGCCCGGGCGGAGTCGAGTCGTCAGCCCCTTTCTGAGCTGCGGCTTTGTGCTCGGCCCTTTGAAGGCTCTGAGGATAGTGATCGTCTTTGCTCACGCGATAGCCATTCTTCTCGAGCGTGCTCAGTTCCTGGTTCCGTTTGACCCGAGCCGCTTTGCGTTGCGCCTTGCGTTGCGCTTTCAGCGCCTGCTTCGACATCGGGGCGTCGGGGGTGGCCGATGTTCCGCCCGCATCCTCTGCGTACGCGACCGGTGCACCAAGCAGAACGACTCCCGTCAGGACAGCGAGCACGAGCGGCACCAAGCTGGACTTCTTCATGTGATTCTCCTTTTTTCGTCGATGATTGAATGACAAGGTTGTACGTGCCGGCGCCAATTCGACCGGTATCGATCATGGCTTCATCCGATTCACGCCCTCCACAAGTAACACGACGCCAAGATGATTTTTCTTAAGACACCTGAATTTTCCTGACTGATGAAGAAACAATTGGTAAATCGCGTAAAACCGTGGAAGTTTTCGAGGCAGTTTGTAATCTGACGCAGCGAAGAACAGGCGTTGGAGGACGAATTACTGGATCGCAAGACCTTCAGGCACCGGCTACTGGAAGGGTTACCGTCTTGAGCAAGCGCAATGGCCGTCGGAAAGTAGTCTGACGCTGTCACTGCATTTGAAGCCGGTGAGCAAGGTGATGTACTGCGAACAGTGTGGCACGCGCTGCCAGCAGATTCACGAGACGACAACCCGGCGGCTACGGGATTTTCCTTTGTTCGAATACCGGGCGGCACGACAGGTTCCGCACCGGAGGGTCTGGTGTGAGCACTGCGAAGGCCTCCGACTCGAGAAACTGGACTGACTGGGGCGCTACCCGCATGCCACATGCGATGCCGAGCAACAGGATCAACGTGTCGCGTTCGGGAAAGCGACTGGTCGCTTCGGTGACGCGCCGGAGATGGCGAAATTTTGACCTGAGACGGAATTTTGTGACCAATCAGGCAGTGAGTCTCGCGTCGATATTATCGGAATCCAGCCAGGCTCGACGGACCGTGGCCCGAGGTTGATAGCGATGCGCGCTATGGGGCCGGCGCGCGTTGTAAAACCGTCGCCAGCGTTCGATGAGTACCTGGCCCTCGGCACGGCTGCGGAACCATTCGCGATTCAGCAATTCGTCGCGCAGCTTGCCGTTGAAGCTCTCGACGAATCCGTTTTGCCACGGACTGCCAGGCGGGATGCAGGTCAGGCCGATTGCAGCATCGCAACCAGCGCATAACCAGGTTACCCGCTTGAGTTCGGCCTTCAGTCGCCGCATCTCGGCGCTTTGGTCGAGTTCAACCTGCCGCACGACGTCTGGCTTATCGAACTTCGCCCGCCAGGCACACAGGCTGTGCGTTGTATTGCCCAAACGCTGGGCCACGTCCGCCACCGTATGACCACGCTCGGTGACTTGCTTGGCTGCTTCGATCTTGAACTCATCCGTGTACCGCTTGCCGCTCATACTGACCTCCTCGGTTGCCGTAAATTATGGCTGGAAGATGTCTACGAAAGGCTGGCCGGTCCAATTCTCCGATCATTCGTTGACAATTCCACGCATTCGAACGGACGCGCCTCCGGTACAGGCAGGATAGCGATGCACCAATGACCGAACAATCGAAAAATCCGCAACCCGGGTATGCAGCCCATGCATATCCATTGGGCGACCTGACGCGGCCGCCGCTGACAGCGTTCCAGTCGTTCGTCGCCGCGGCGCAACTCGGGAGCATCAGCAGAGCCGCCGGCCATCTGTGTCGAACGCAGGGCGCGGTGAGCCGTCAGGTCCAGCAACTGGAATCGCACTACCGGTGTGCACTTTTCGTGCGCCATGCGTCTGGGCTGACGCTGACGGCAGAAGGAAGCGAACTGTTGACCGTGGCCGTAAGCGTACTCACGCAACTGGTTCAACACGCAGACATTCACGCCAAGACAGCGTCTATCGTCACCCTGGGGTTGCCATCCACGTTCGCGATTCGTTGGTTGCTTCCACGGCTGGCAGACATCAATCACGCGTTGCCTGGAACAGAACTTCGCATCTCCACATCGGCGGACGACACGCCGGATTTCACTACACCTGACGTCGACGCCATCGTTGTGCGTGGAACCGGGCAGTGGGCGGGCATGGACGCGGTTCCGTTGTTTGCCGAGCAACTCATACCGATGTGTACAAGCGAAATGGCCGCATCGCTTGGCTCGGCAGCCGACCTTGCTCATGTCACATTGCTCCATCCCGGGCACGGCCATGAGGAGTGGCAATGCTGGCTGGAAAGCGTTGGGGCACGGCAGATCGACGCGAGCCGTGGGCTCGTTTTCGATACCCTCGAATTGACGCTCACCGCTGCGGCGGAAGGGCACAGAGTTGCAATCGGCGATCCCAGGATCGCGACGCACCCGGCGGCGGATTCACGCATCACCTAGGCGACCGCGTCGCCATCTCGACGCCCACGCTCGGCGCACTCGTCAATACCGTGCGGCTTTACGCGGTGCGCCCTGGACCTTCGGCGTGCGCGCCCTGTACGCCAACCTGGCCGCACGCGGCCTGCTCGGCGCCTGAGGCGGCGAGAAACGGCGAGATTCGACGACGCGAAAGCGTTCGCGAACCCGATCGACGGGCAGTGGGTCGACGGCAAGCCCCCTGCCCCGCAACGTCGGTGCACGATGCCCGGTCGTGATCGGTTCGCGCCGTATCGATGGCAGGCGGCGCCGGTCGGTCTTCATCCACGGCGCCGGGCCGTCACCGCTTATGAACGACCGAGTCGAGCACGAAGCTGGTCGTGATGTTCTGCACGCCGTCCAATGCGCTGATGGTCGCCCAGATGTCGCTGATGCGCTCATGCGTGGCCGCCTCTATCTGCACCAGCAAGTCGACCTCGCCGCTGAGAACCGCGCAGTCGCGCACCTCGGCGATCCGCTCGAGTGCGGCAAGCACGTCCGCGCCGCGCATCCGGTCCTTGCGATAGACGAGCATCACGGCACTTTTGCTGCAGGTCGAAAGCGCGGCCTTCGCCGCCGCATAGGCCGTGGTCGATTCCGGCAACGGAAGCATGCGCTGGATCGACGTGACGTGAATGACGACCCCTGCGCGTTGTGCCAGCATGCCTGGCAACAATGCGCGATCCAGTCGGACGGCGGGCAGCAAATTGAGGTTCAACTCGTTCTGCCACGCGTCTTCGTCCAATGCGGCGAAGCCTCCGGCAGGTGCGCTTGAACCGCCCACGACGTGGACAATGACGTCAACGCCGCCAAAGTTTGCCAGCACTGCCTTGGCTACGGCGTCGCAGCCCTCGACCGTCGCCAGATCCGCCGCGACGAAGATGTCGGCCGGTGTATCGGCCGGTTGTTTTCGTGCCGTGGTGAGTACCCGCGCGCCGAGTTCGCGAAACAAGCCGACGACGGCCTTTCCGATACCCGTGGTACCGCCAGTCACCAACACACGCTTGTCCTTCAATTCCAAAGTCGTCGACATCAGCGGATCTCCAGTGACCCGATCTTGTCGCCCGCCAGATCAAACACATGGTCGAGTTGCACCGGGCTGCCGGGATAGTTTCCGACAACACGGGCCGTAATCGTCAGTCGCTCGCCGTTTCTGGAAGCGGCGACAGGCTCGACCGTGAACGCGTATTTCTTCCGTGAGTCACGATTCCACGACTCGATCGCGTCGTGCCCGCAGTACGTCCGGCCTTCGTCAACGACGACCGCGTCCTGCGTGAAGCATTGGGCCACCCGGGCAGTGTCGGAGCCATTGCTGAAATCGAAATAGACGCGAATTGAATCCGGTAGTGAAGGGATCATGTCTGCATTCTCGCCGTGGGCTTTCCTGCCGGGTATTCTCGTCATAGACTGACCATTCCACAAGAACGCACCAAAAAGTAAGCTACTGAACCATGGGAAAGAAATACACGCCAGCGACTGCCGCGCTAGGGGTAGAACAAGTGATCCAGCTGCTCGAAGGCCGATGGAAATTGATTATTCTTTTCCATCTCTTCGGCGGAAAAGTGCAGCGATATTCTGATTTTGAGAAATTGATTCCCGGCATTTCCCAGAAGATGCTGGCGCAGCAACTGAGGCAACTGGAAGCCGACGGAATCGTTTCGCGAAAGCTCTATGCGCAAGTGCCGCCGAAGGTCGAGTACCGACTCACGGATTGGGGACAGGCTCTGTGCCCTGCCCTGGATGCGATGCTGAAATGGGCGGAGCAACGCGAGCGCTTTGCATCATCACCCGATGCCGACGCGTCTTAAGACCACATTGAACCCTGACATCAGGATCTCGAAGCGATCAAGCTGCTTGGCAGCGCTGACACCGGGTGTGACTACTGCGTCGCCGCACACAATCTGCGCGGCAAGATGACCGGGCTGTCGGGCGACGCGCTGCGCGCGATCCGCTCGGCCCACACGGACCCCGGCGACCCGAAGCGCGACGCACCGGTCCGCTTCGTATTGACCCTGCAGCGCATGAGCAGGACGCTCTCCGACGACGATGTCGACCGCGATCCGCGCAGCCGGCTACACCGACACGCAACTGGCTGAAACGTTGGCCATCGCGCTGACGATCTTCACCAACACGTTGAACCGCATCAACGGCACGGTCGTCGATTTCCCGCTCGTGAAGCAAGCAGTAGCGGCATCCGGACCGGATCCGGTTCGACGCCACGGCGTCAATCTCGCCGCATCGCCCGCCCCCAAACGTCATGACGCCCCCCATGCCCGGTGGGAATGGAAGTTATTCACCGGGCCCCGCTACCGACACGGCCGGGCTTCGACCAAGATGAATTCCACGACGAGCCACCGCTCGCCGGCCGGACCAGCCGGTTCCTTCCACACACAGGAGATTCGCCATGTCGCTCCAGGACAAACTCGACGCATTCAAGGCCGACTTCAAGGCGGGCAAACCGCCGTACAACGCACCGCCCGACATCCACCCGATCATGGAGCGCGCGACGGCCGAGCTGATTGCCAGCGGCCAGGCCGCGCGCGCGATCAAGGCCGGCGACCTCGCACCGACGTTCCGCCTGAAGGATCAGGACGGCAACGACGTATCGTCGGCGGAGCTACTCGCGAAAGGGCCGCTCGTCGTCACGTTCTATCGCGGCGTATGGTGCCCGTATTGCAACCTCGAATTGCAGGCACTGAACGAAGCGCTGCCGGCGCTCCGCGAGCTCGGCGCAAACGTGGTGGCGATCTCGCCGCAGACGGCCGTCAACAGCCGCAAGTCGGTCCGCACCAACGAGCTCGGCTTCCCGGTGCTGAGCGACGTGAACGGCGAGACGGGCGCCGCGTTCGGGCTGCGCTTCGCGCTGCCGGACTACCTCGTCGACCTGTACAAGAAATTGAAGAACGATTTGCCGGCCTTCAACAACGACCCGAGCTGGACGCTGCCGATGCCCGCGCGCTACGTGATCGGCCAGAACGGAATCGTGCTGTATTCGGAAGTCAATCCCGACTATACGCATCGTCCCGATCCGTCGGAGATGTTGCCGGTGATCGAAAAGGCCACGCACGCCTGAGCGACGCACCAGCGGCGCGTTCGAGTCCATCCATCGATAAGGAAACCTTGATGACATCCCGTACTTTTCTCGTCACCGGCGCAACCAAGGGGATCGGACGCGCCCTCTCCGAACGTCTGGTGCGCGGCGGCCACCATGTAATCGGCCTCGCGCGCGACGACGCGGATTTTCCCGGTGAGCTCGTCCGCGTCGATCTCGGCGATCGCGCGGCGACCGATGCCGTCCTGGCCGCACTGCTGCGGCGCCACGCGATCGACGGCGTCGTGAACAACGTCGGCCTCGTTCGCCCACAACTGATCAGCGATGTGACGCTCGCCGACCTAGACGACGTGCTGCGACTGAACCTCCACCCGGCGGTCCAGACCGTTCAGGCGCTGCTGCCCGGCATGCGCGAGCGCGGCTGGGGGCGCGTCGTCAATATTTCGAGCCTGACCGTGCTCGGCATCGTGCAACGCACCGCATACGCGGCCGCGAAAGCCGCGCTCGTGAGCTTCTCGCGGTCGTGGGCACTGGAGCTCGCGAGTACGGGCATCACGGTCAACGCGGTCGCACCGGGGCCGACCGAAACCGAACTGTTCCGTGCCAACAATGCGCCGGGCAGCGAAGGCGAACGCCGCTATCTGTCTGCGGTACCGATGGGGCGATTCGGCCGGCCCGACGAAATCGCGGCGACGATCGCGTTCCTGCTGTCGGACGACGCGGGCTTCATGACCGGGCAAACGCTTCACGTCGACGGCGGCGCGTCGATCGGCAAGGCACCGTTCTGAACGACGCGCACGGAACGGCGCGCGCGATGCACGGTTTCAGGCCGCCGGCGCGGCGTCCTGCCCGGCGAGCACCTGCTCGACGAATTCGACGAAAGCGCGCGCACGCGCGGTCACGAGCCGGCCGGCCGGGAAGATGGCCCACAGGTCGATCGGCGGCAATTCCCAATCGGTCAGCACGGCCTGCACCGCGCCCGATGCGAGCTCCGGCGAGAACATCCAGCGCGACGCGACCGCGAGCCCCATGCCGGACAGCACGGCGGTCCGCATCCCCTCGGCTGCGCTCACCCGCACCCGGCCGGACACGGCCACCGCGACTTCGGTGCCATTGCGGCTGAACGACCACGCTTCCCCGCCGCCGCGCTGCGAATACACGATCGCCTGGTGGCGCGCGAGTTCGGCCGGCGCATTCGGCACACCGGCCCGCTCGAAATACGCGGGCGTGCCGACCACGATCCGCGGACTGCGTGCGATGCGGCGCGCAATCATCGACGAGTCGATCAGCGTGCCCATGCGCAGCGCGACGTCGGTGCCCTCTTCCAGCAGATCGATGTTGCGGTCGTCGAGCACGAGGTCGATCTCCAGATCGGGATGACGGCTCAGAAATGTGTCGAGCAGCGGCAGCACATGCAGACAGGTAAACGACACGGCCGCGCTGACACGCAGCTTGCCGGACAGGCTCGACGACGCATCGCGCACGATGTGTTCGGCCTCGTCCGCCTCGCGGATCACCCGCTTCGCATGTTCGTAGAAGCGGTGGCCGGCGTCGGTCGGCGTGAGCCCGCGCGTCGAGCGCAGCAGCAGGCGCGCGCCGAGCCGCTCCTCGAGCTGCGCGATCGACTTCGAGATCGCCGGCTGACCGAGATTCATCCGCTTCGCCGCGGCCGAGAACGAACCGGCTTCCACGACGCTGACGTAGGTTTCCATTGCCGCGAGTCGGTCCATCGGCTGCATCTCCAGGTTTCGGGGGCGTCGGCGCAGATTGTAGTACGCCGCCATCTGAACGACTGTTGCCGGCGGGTGCCGGCATCGCACTCTCCGGCTCGCACATGCGCTCAGGCCGCGATGTCTGCGGAGATCGATCCGTAATCGGTATAGCCGCGCGCGTCACCACCGTAGAAGGTCGTTCGATCGTAGCGATTGAGCGGGGCGCCGGTACGCAGCCGCTGCGGCAGGTCCGGGTTCGAGATGAACAGCCGGCCGAAGGCGACGAGATCCGCGTGTCCGTCCACGACGATCCGCTCCGCGGTCTCGCCGGTGAAGCCGCCGGCGGCAATGATCGTCCCACGATAGATCCGTCGGATGTCCTTCGACGAGACATCCGCGTCGGTGGTCGCCTGCTCCATCGTGCCGCGAACGCGCGGTTCGATCACGTGGACGTATGCGAGATCGTAGCTGTTCAAGCGTTCCCCGACATAACCGAAGGTCGCATGCGGATCGCTATCGGACATGGTGCCGTAGGTCCCGCTCGGCGAAAGGCGAACCGCGACGCGCCCTGGCCCCCAAACGGAAACGACCGCATCCAGCGTATCGAACAGGAACCGTGCGCGGTTCTCGATCGAGCCGCCATATTCGTCAGTGCGGTGGTTCGTGCCGTCGAGGAGAAATTGCTCGAAAAGGTAGCCGTTGGCGCCATGAAGTTCCACGCCATCGAAGCCGGCCCGCTTGGCAAGTTCGGCGCCGCGACGGAACTGCTCGACGATGGCGGGTATTTCGCGGGTTTCGAGCGGGCGCGGCACGATCAGCTCCGCCTCGGCGATCTGACCGTTCTCGTCGCGAATCGCTGCATGCTCCAGGGAACGCAATGCCGACGGCGCAACCGGCGTGATACCGCCGGTGTTGGCGGGATGCGCTTGACGCCCCGCGTGCCACAACTGCAGGAAGATGCGCGCGCCCTTGGCATGCACTGCGTCGATTACACGCCTCCAGCCCGCGACTTGTTCCTCGGTGTAGATCCCGGGCGCATCGACGTACGCGATACCGAGCTGCGACACCGCCGTCGCGTCCGAAATGAGCAGGCCACCGTCCGTCGCCCGCTGGGTGTAGTACTCGACCATGAGATTGCCCGGGACGTTGCCCGGCTCGGTCCGCATTCTCGTGAGCGGAGCAAGAACCACGCGGTGTTGCAAATCGAAATGACCGACTCTCGTACGGCTGAAAAGCTTGCTCATGACGTCATCCTGACAAGGTGTGAGGTGCGGCCATATTGGCTTTGCACCTGCTTGCGCGGTAGAGGCCATGAGGCGATAGCAATCATTCCGGGGCGGAATGGCAGCGTCGACGTGACGATGCGACGAAGCATGTCAGGCGGCCCTGGTGCCTGCACGCAGTGGACACGGCACTTCCCGCGTCGGGGCGGCAAAGAGCTGGAGACGCCGAGGCGGGCGAGTCGATCCAGGTGGTCGGCGCGGTGATCGACTCGATCAGTCGCATCGTCCGCTTTACGCCGTGACCGTGCGTGACGTCGCACGCAATGCACGCGCGTCGAGGCTGAACGCGCCTGCGCCGAAGTAAGCGATCTGCAGCAACCCGCCGGCCATCATCACGTTCTTCAGGAAGTGAATCATCTGATTCTGGTCCGCGAAGTTGTGATGGAAGAACACCGCGGTGACCAAGCAGAACACCGCCATTGCCAGCGCGACGATGCGCGCGCGATAGCCCGACATCAGCAACAGGCCGCCGCCCGCCTCGACGAGCACGGCGACGATGAAAGCGAGGGACGGTGCGGGCAGGCCGACGGCCGCGATGTATGCGACGGTTCCATCGTGCGCACCGAGCTTGCTCAAGCCGCTCATGAGAAACGGCGCACCGATCAGAATGCGGCCCAGCAACGGAAGAAATTTATAACGATCCACGATCAACTCCTGAAATGACATGAAAGGTGGACTGAGAAGGAATGGCACTCAGCCGGCGTCCACCATCACCAGCTCAGAATCTTCGAGAGCGGCTATGTCCACAGCCGCCACATGCGCGATCACGACACCGTCGAGCGGCCCCACGCGTTCGCCGTTCACTGCCACGCTTCCGGACGCAACCACGAGATACGCACGGCGAGCCGCGCTCAATTGCTGCCGAACCTGCTCGCCCGCCTTCAGCGTCGCGCCGAGCACACGCGCATCTGCCCGGATCGCCAGCGCACCTTCGTCGTCGGGAAAACCGCTCGCCAGTACGACGAAGCGGCCGGACCGATCGTGCTTCGGAAAACGCTTCGTTCCCCATCCGGGCATCCCGCCGCGTACACGCGGCAGCAGCCAGATCTGATAAACCTTGAGCGGGATGTCGCCCATATTGAATTCGGCATGGCGAATACCCGTGCCGGCACTCATCACCTGCACGTCGCCCGCGTCGATCGTTCCATCGGAACCCAGCGTGTCCCGATGGCCAAGAACGCCCTGACGCACATACGTGATGATTTCCATGTCGCGATGACCGTGCATCGGAAAACCCGCGCCCACGGCAATCTCGTCGTCGTTCCAGACGATCAGCGGACCCAACGCGCGATGCTCGGGATTGCCGTCCGCGCTGACCGCGAAATGGTACTTCGCGCGCAGCCAGCCGCTGTCTCGTCCGTCCAGTGATGGCCAGCGTCGATGGGTGAGCATGTTTCCGTCCTTTTCTTGCCGCTCGCCGCGCGAGCCGTTTCCAGGTAGCGCCACATCGACCTCCGTGCAGCGCCGAGCCATATGAGAATGCTATTGGCGCAACGATCGGCTGCATATCTCCTGCTTTGCAACGTATCATTGCCACTGGTAGAACGATCTCTTTCAGCGGAGCCCTGCCCATGAATCGAATCACCGACCTCAACGATCTCCGGCTCTTCGCGGAAGTGGTCGAACATGGAAGCTTTACGGCTGCTGCCCGCAGCCTCGGCGCGCAGACATCGAAGCTCAGCCGGCGAATCCGCGCGCTGGAAGACGAGTTGGGCGTGCGACTGCTGAATCGCACGAGCCGTAGTCTGTCGCTGACGGAAACCGGCCGACAGTTCCATCAACATTGCGTGGCGCTCGTCGCGGAATCGCACGCTGCGAAAGACATCGTCGATCGCACACGCGCCGAGCCGCAGGGCACCGTGCGCCTCAGTTGTCCGGTCGCGCTACTCAGCTCCGGCGTGTCCGAAATCCTTGCGCGGTACATCGAAAGCAATCCGCAGGTGCAGGTGCGGGTCGACGCGACCAACCGCCGTGTGGACGTGGTGGAGGAAGGTCTGGACTTCGCGATTCGTGTCAGGCTGCCGCCGCTGGAAAACACCGATCTGGCCGTCCGTCAGTTGGGCCTGTCGGTACACATTCTGATCGCCAGCCCGGAACTGGTCGCACGCCATCGCCCCCCGACGTCGCTCGAATCCCTGAAGGACTGGCCGACACTCTCGATGGGCAGTGGCGCAGAGAAGTACGTTTGGAATCTCGTCTCGGCCGACGGCCAGGAGATGTTCTTTGCACATCGGCCGCGCTTGGCGACCGACGATCTAGCCAGCTTACGGATAGCCGCAATGCGCGGCATCGGTGTCGCACTGCTGCCGCGGGAATTGGTGACGGCCGATATCCAGGCCGGCCAGTTGTTGCATCTGCTTCCCGAACTCTCCACGACGCCGGGGCTCGTCCATGCGATCTTTCCGACACGGCGAGGGATGGTCCCCGCCGTTCGGCATCTGCTCGACGCGCTCGTCGAAGGGTTCGAAGCACTGAATCGTTCCCGATAGCGCTGCTTACCGCACCGGCTCGGCATGCGCGCGAGGTGGACGCATCAGCGGCCGTGAAAGGCTACGGGTTCGGGCTCCACACCGCGCTTCATCGCGTCGACGCGCGCCGTCCGCCCTCGCCGCGCATCCTCGGTGTTATGCAACGGCATCCCGAGATCGAGCACTACCTGGTCGGCGCCCGGCACACCGCCCGCCGACCACGCTTTCAGCAGCGCGCGAATCGCCGCATACGAGCGCGTCGGCCCGTTCGCGAGCCGGTTCGCCAGATCGAGCGCCTCTTGCTCGACGTCGCCTTCCGGCACCACGAATGCGGCGATGCCGAGATCACCGGCCGTCGCCCCCGTCATGATCTCGCTCAACATCACGTAACGCGCCGCACGCGCCGGTCCTGCCCGTTCCGCGATCCGTTGAACGGCACCGCACACGGGGATCGTGCCGACCGACGGCTCGATGCAGCGGAACGACGCGTTCTCCGCCGCCACGACCAGATCGCATGCGAGCGCCAGCTCGAATGCACCGCCCCACGCGCGGCCGCGCACGGCACACACGGTCGGAATCTGCAGCGCCTCGATCTTGCGATAGCTGTGATGCATGTCGCTGATGAAGGTCCGCCACGCGTTGAACTCCTTGTCGATGAAGTCGAGGATATCGCCGCCCTGGCTGAAGTTCGGACCTTCCGCGCGCACGAGCAGCACGCGGATATCCGATTCGCTGGCTGCATGAATCGCGTCGCTCAGGTGTTCGGAAAACGCGGCGGCAATCAGGTTGAGCGGTGGGTTGGCAAGCACGATATGGCCAACGGAGCCGTGGCGCTCGAAACGGATGGATGTCATGTGTGTCTCCTTGATGGGGATGGGATGGTGCGGGTTCAGGTCGTGCCGCGTGCGTGCAACTCGAGTTCGCGGATCATGCTTTCGCGCATCGCGAACTTCTGCGCCTTGCCGGTCACCGTCATCGGCATGTCGTCGACGAAGCGGATATAACGCGGGACCTTGAAGTGCGCGATCTGATCGCGGCAGAACGCGCGGATCTCGTCCTCGGACGCATCCTGGCCCGGCCTGAGCACGATCCACGCGCAGATCTCCTCGCCATACTTCTGGTCCGGCACACCGAACACCTGCACGCTCTGCACCTTCGGATGGCGAAAGAGGAATTCCTCGATCTCGCGCGGGTAGACGTTCTCCCCACCGCGAATGAGCATGTCCTTCACGCGCCCGACGATATTGCAGTAGCCGTCCGCGTCGATCGTCGCGAGGTCGCCGGTGACCATCCAGCCGTCGCGGATCGACTCCCGCGTGCGCCCTTCGTCGTCCCAGTAGCCGAGCATGACCGAGTAGCCGCGCGTGCACAGCTCGCCCGTCTCGCCGACGGGCACGATGTTCCCGTCCATGTCGACGACCTTGCATTCCAGATGCGGCTGGATGCGACCGACTGTCGACACGCGTTTGTCGAGCGGATCGTCCGTCGCGCTCTGAAACGAGACCGGACTGGTTTCGGTCATGCCGTAGGCGATGGTGACCTCCGTCATGTACATGTTCGCCACGACCCGCTTCATCACCTCGATCGGACACGGCGCGCCGGCCATGATGCCGGTGCGCAGGCTGGAGAAATCGTGCCGGGCGAAATCCGGATGATCGAGCTGCGCGATAAACATCGTCGGGACGCCGTGCAGCGCCGTGCAACGCTCGTCGCTCACGGCCGCCATGGTGGCCAGCGGATCGAACGCCTCTCCCGGAAAGACCATGCACGCGCCGCTCGCCGTACACGCCAGCACCGACATCACCATGCCGAAGCAGTGATACAGCGGCACCGGCACACACAGTCGGTCGACTTCCTGCAGGTTCATGGCCGCGGCGACGAAGCTGGCATTGTTGACGATGTTCCGGTGTGTCAACGTCGCGCCCTTGGGCGCACCGGTCGTGCCGCTCGTGAACTGGATGTTGATCGGGTCGTTGGCGTCGAGCGTCGCGGCAATCCGATCGAGCTCATCCTTCGACACATCGGCGCCGCGCGCGAGCACCTGCCGATAGGTCAGCATGCCCGCGGTGGGCACATCCTCCATCCGGATCACCCATCGCAGCGCGGGCAGTCGGGCCGCATGCAGTTCGCCGGGTTCGCAGTGCCGCAGTTCCGGGGCGAGGGTCTGCAGCATGTCCAGGTAGCGGGACGTCTTGAACGATTCGGGCGCAACGATGGCCTTGCAGCCAACCTTGTTCAGTGCGTATTCCAGCTCCGCGAGCCGATAGGCGGGATTGACGTTGACGAGAATCAGGCCGAGCCGCGCGGACGCAAACTGGGTGACGGTCCATTCGAAACGGTTGGGCGACCAGATGCCGATACGCTCACCACGGCGCAGGCCCATTGCATGCAACCCGGCCGCCATCGCATCGACCTCGTCGGCAAATGCCTGCCAGTTCCAGCGCACACCCTGCTCGCGGAACACGACGGCGGGGCGTTGTCCGTGGCGCTTCACCGTATCGGCGAGCAGCGCGGGGACCGTGAGTTCACTCAGCGCGGAATCGGTGATGCCCCGGACGTAGGACAGTCCACCGACTGGCAGCGTCGGGTCGGCACCCGGCCCGGGGGTTCCAGTCTCCATCTTCATGCGTGTCTCCAGAGTTTCGGTGGCGCAAGGATCGCCGTGCGGGACGCTCGGTCGCCTTTCCCGTAAACCATCATTTCATCTTCCCTGGAAGACGTCAATGCGAACTTGGCCTGATCTTCCATGAACATGCAATACGCAAAACGTCCCATCTTTCTCGGGTAAACGTGACATTCCCATCTCCATTCCGATGGAATGGCGTAGAACCATGCGCAGATTCACCACATGTTTCCGGTATTCGTCATCCACGGAAGCAGTTCGATTAGCCCCGCGTCGCTCGTGCGGACCCGCAATGATCATCACTGGCGCACGCGCCGCAACGCGCGCGCCGTTCCTTCAGAACATATGACGGATGCCCAGCATCACGCCGGTCTGGTCCACGCCGGCGGCCGGCCACGACGATGTGCCCGCGGTGCCGCCATCGATCGTCAGCACGGAATTGCGCTGGTTGAAGATGCGCCCCGCGGTCACATACACCGAGCTGCGCTTCGACAACAGGTACATCGCGCGCGCCGCGATGACCGACGCGCCGGCATCGTGCCCGCTCACGGTGAGGTGGCCGAACTGCGCGTCGAGGACGACGCTCGGCACCGGCAGATAGGTCGCGCCGAGCCACCAGTAGTTGCTGTTCGCATCGACGACGCCCGGTGCGAGCTCTCCGTGATTGATACGGTGCAGGAAGCCGCCGCCGATCGTTGCGGTGCCGAACTTCACGTAGCCGTCGATGACGGCCCGCGTGTCGGTCTGCGAGCTGCTCGGCAGCGGCGAGCCGGCGCCGCCTCCGCCATCGTTACGGTCGATCGCGGTCGCGATGCCCCAGCTGTCCGCCTCGTACTTCAGCATCGCGGCGATCGTCTTGCACGCGCGGTAATCGGAGGGCGACTGGCCCGCGCAGCCGCCGGCGGCCGCGGGCGCGACCGCGTCCCGCCCGAGCGAATAGCTGACGCCGAAGGTGAAGCCCGACGCCGTAATGCTGTAGACGATCGTGTTGTCGAGACGCGCCTGTGCCAGATACGTGTCGAGCAGCCCCGCCGCGTAGATGTTCGGCCCCATCGTGTCGCCCGGTATCGCCCAGTAGATCTGCGAATACTGGCGACCGAACGACAGCGTGCCCCAGCGCCCGGACAACCCCACGTATGCCTGCCGGCCGAACAGGCGGCCGCTCTGGTTCAGCGTCCCTTGCCCTGGCGAGAAACCCGACTCCAGCACGAAGACGGCGCTCAGGCCGCCGCCGAGATCCTCCTTGCCGCGTATGCCCCACCGCGACGGCAGCGAACCGGTGAGTTGCGGCACCTTGACCACGCTCTGCTTCTGGGGACCGACGTTCGTGATGTATTCGACGCCGCTATCGATGATCCCGTACAGCGCCACGCTCGACTGTGCAGATGACGCTCCCGATGCCAACATCGCCAGCGTCGAAAGTCCGAGACACACCGCCTTGCCACGCACCAACCCTTCTCCAAACCCATTTTTCCACCGACTCATTTTCAACCTCCGTGCAATTATCTTCTTCCATGGAAGATAGTAATCACGCATCTTCCATGTCAACCGATCGACGGCTCGTGGGTTACCCCTACGTCCGCCCGACACGACCCGTACACGGGGCTATCGGAGGAAAATGCCGGGCGTCATAGTTTTCCCTACCTCGACTTCCGGTTCGTCACAATTTATCTTCCGTGGAAGATGATAATTATTCGTCTGATCGGGTTCACTGAGCGAGGCATGAGAATGAAGGCATCGGAAGATCATCGTACGGCGGCCCGAAACGGGCCTGTGCCGCCGCCGGCGGAAGCCGCCGGCTTCGTTTGGAGCGACGACTACGCGCTCGGTCATCGCGCGATGGACGACACGCACCACGAATTCGTCGCGTGCGTGAACGCGCTGCTCACGACGCCGGACGACGATCTCGGACGCGCGCTCGATGCTTTTGCCGCGCACGCGCGCAGCCATTTCGGCGACGAGGATGCCGCGATGCGTGAGACGGCCTACGGGTCCGCGGGCTGCCATATCGACGAACACGCGGCCGTGCTGCAGTCGACCGACGAGGTGCGCGCCGCACTGGCCGAAGGGCGGCCGGAAGTCGCCCGTTCATTTGCCCGCGCATTGGCCGGGTGGTTTCCCGAGCATGTGCGCGTGATGGACCAGGGGCTCGCGCGCTGGCTCGTTCAGCAACAACTGGGCGCGGCGCCGGTCGTCATCCGGCGCCGCCTTGCCGTCGCAGCCTGACGCACGCACGCCCTCCCTTTCATACGAGCGGTCATCATGGAACAGTACATTTCCCCGTCGAACGCATCGCTGCAAGTCTGCGTCACCGCGAAGACGTGGCTGGCCGACGGTATTGTCGGCTTCGACCTCGCGCCGTTGTCCGGCGACCGGTTGCCCGACTTCGAAGCGGGTGCGCATATCGACGTGCAGCTGCCCTCCGGCATCGTGCGGCAGTACTCGCTGTACGACTTGCCCGACCTGCCATCGCGCTACCGTATCGGTGTACTGCGCGACCCCGACTCGCGCGGCGGATCCGCGAGTCTGCACGACGACGTGCGCGCCGGCGATACGCTGTCGATCAGCGCGCCACGCAATCACTTCGCGCTGCATCGCGGCCCCGAGCGCTCGCTGCTGTTCGCGGGCGGCATCGGCATCACGCCACTCCTCGCGATTGCGCAACAGCTGGTACGTGAGGGCCGGCCGTTCGCGCTGCACTACTGCGGGCGCTCGCTGTCACGGATGGCATTCGTCGACCGCGTGGAGCGCATGTCGTCCATCGACACGCCCCGCACGCGCGTGCAGGTTCACGTCGACGACGGCCCGTCCGACCAGCACCTCGATGCCCGCGCCGCGATCGGTCCGGCGTCCGCCGACAAGCATCTGTACGTCTGCGGGCCGACGGGCTTCATGGATCACATCCTGGAGACCGCGCGCACGCTTGGCTGGGACGAAGCGCATCTGCACCGCGAATACTTCGCGGGGCCGCCTGTCGAGTCATCCGACGAAGACAGCCCGTTCGAAATCGAAATTCAGGGCAGCGGCGAAGTGATCAGGGTAGAGGCCAGCCGGACCGCCGCGCATGCGCTGCTGGACGCGGGTTTCAATCTGCCGCTGTCGTGCGAACAAGGTGTGTGCGGCACCTGCATGACCCGCGTGCTCGCAGGCGTGCCCGACCATCGGGATCTGTATCTCACCGACGAAGAAAAGGCGCGCAACGACAGCTTCATGCCGTGCTGCTCGCGTGCGAAGACCGCGCGGCTGGTGCTCGAACTCTGACGCCACCGCGCCAAACACTGGAACGAGGAAATCAACATGCTGACCAAGCAGGATAACGAACTGATGTGCCGCACCGGACCGGGCACCGCGATGGGCGATGCGATGCGCCGCTTCTGGCTGCCGGTGATCCAGTCCTCCGATCTTCCGCAGCCGGACGGTGACCCGCGAGCGATCGAGTTGCTCGGGCAACGCTTCGTGGTCTGGCGCGACCGTGACGGCCGGCCCGGCCTCTACGACGAAGGCTGCCTGCACCGCGGCGCGTCGATGCAGCTCGCGCGCGCGGACGGCGACGGCTTGCGCTGCATCTATCACGGCTGGAAATTCACGGTGGACGGAACGGTGCTCGACACGCCGAACGTTCCCGATCCGAAGTTCAAGGCGCGCATCCGCGGCCGCACGTATCCGGTACGCGAAGCGGGCGGCCTGATGTGGGCTTACCTCGGCCCCGAAGGCAACGCGCCGCCGTTCCCGCACCGCGCGTTCATGGATCTGCCGGATGCCCATCGCATCAATGCCTGCGCGATCGTCAACTGCAACTTCGTGCAGGTGATCGAAGGGCTGGTCGACTCGTCGCATCTCACGGTGCTGCACAGCTCCGCGCTGGCCCGGACCAACGATTCGGATCTGGACTACGCGGGGAAGATCACGCACATGCAGTTCGATGCCGCTCCGACGATCGAGGCGGACGAGACGGATTTCGGCTTTCACTATGTCGCGATCCGCCAGGCCGGAGACAACCGCATCGCCCGCGTCACGTCCTTCATCGCACCGAGCTTCATCGCGAACGCGAACGGCGACGTGTGGCTCGCCGCCGTCCCGATCAACGACGAGCGCTGCTACTTCTTCCACGTGTGGTGGGATGCGGAGAAGCCGGTCGGCGAAGAACCGCTGCGCAGCGCGCAGCTCGCGTTCGTCGGCCTCGACGAGCCGACGCTGCGCAAATACGGGATGACGCTCGACACCTGCGACTCGCCGGCTGCGATGTCGTTCGTCAACGGCTACCGTCAGGATCGCCGCGCGCAGCGCGACGGCCATTTCACCGGCTTCGACAGCATCACGCAGGAAGACGCCGCGTGCAGCATCTCGAGCGGCGCGATCCGCGACCGGTCGCAGGAAATGCTGTCGACGGCGGATCTCGCGATCAGCCGCCTGCATCGCACGCTGCTTGCGTGTGCGCGTGCGGCGCGCGACCAGCAGGACATTCCGGCGCTGCGCGCGGAATCGGGCCGCGCGATCGGCGTGTCCGGCGAGATCGGCCCCGGCGACGACTGGCGGCGGCTGGTTCCGCATCACCGGATCGTTTCATCCTCGAGCGCACGCACGCACCGCAATACATAACCCCATTCGAAACAGGAGTTCGATATGTTGAGCCACGACGATAACGAGATGCTGTGCCGCGTCGGCCCGGGCACGCCCGGCGGCGCATTGATGCGGCGTTACTGGCACCCGGTCTGCACGTCCGCGCAACTGCCGGCGCCCGATTGCGCACCGCTGCGGGTCCGCCTGCTCGGCGAACAGTACGTCGCGTTCCGCGACTCGAACGGCCACGTCGGCCTGCTCGAGGAGCTCTGCATGCACCGTGGCGCGTCGCTCGCGCTCGGCCGCGTCGAGGAAGGCGGTATCCGCTGCCTGTATCACGGCTGGAAATTCAGCGTGTCCGGCGCGGTGCTGGAAACACCGAACCATGCGGACCCGAAGTATGCGGCGCGGATGACGGCGCCCGCATTTCCGGTGCGCGAGGCCGGCGGCATCGTGTGGGCCTACGTCGGCCCGAAGGAACTGGAGCCCGCGTTCTCGCGCTACGCGTTCATGGACGCGGCACCCGATCACCGCGTCGTGCTGCGCATCAATGTCGCGTGCAATTACCTGCAACTCGTGGAAGGCGGCGAGGACAGCTCGCACGTCGGCGTGCTGCACACCAACATGGCGCGGCCGGGCTGGAAGGACGATTCGTTCACACGCAATCCGGACGTCGTGAATCCGGCCGCGCTCGCGTCGAACGACCTCGAGCCGTCGCTGAAGATCGAGGACACGGCGTTCGGCTTTCACTATGTCGCATTGCGCAAGACCGGCGAGTCAGGTGTGCGCAACGCGCGCGTCGTACCGTTCATCGTGCCGTACGGCCGGATCATTCCCGCGCCGGCATTCCTGTTCACCGTGCTCGAAGTGCCGGAAGACGACATGCACACAAGCACCTACATCGTCGTGCATGGCGAAGCGCCGGTCACCGAGGAGAAGATCATCGAGCTGCTGGGCCTCGACGACCCGAAGTATTACGATCGCAAGAACTGCACGTTCAACGCGAGCTGGGCCGATTCGTTCGGCCAGAGCCGCGCGCTGATGAAGGAAAACTGGACCGGGCTGCGCGGCGTCGAAGTCGAGGATGCGACGATCGGGCTGTCCCAGGGCCCGCTGTACGACCGGTCGCGCGAGCATCTGGTGCCTGCCGACCAGGCCGTCGTGCGTGTGCGCCGCGCACTGCTCGCAGCGGTCAAGCGTGTGATGAATGACGAGCAGCCGCCGGCGCTCGGGCTCGATCTGCGCGGCGTCAGCGCGTGCGACCGGACACTCGCCGACGATGCGGCGTGGCAGGACCTGCTGCCCGCGCATCGCGACACCATCGAAGCCGTCGAAGCGTAAGGAGAACCTTGATGACGAACGACTCCACCCGCAGCCACACGCCGGACTACGTGTCCCTGCTGCGCCTCGACGGACGCGGTTTCGTCGTGCTCGGCGCCGGCCAGGGCATCGGCGAGCAGACGGTCCACGCGCTCGCCCAGGCCGGAGCCCGCGTGCTCTGCGTCGACCGCGACGAAACGCTTGCCCGCCGCATCGCCGAAGCCGTCGACGGCATTCCGTGCGTGGCCGACGCCACGTCGCGCAGCGACATGCAGCGCGTGTTCGACACGGCGCGCGCGCAATTCGGCCGCATCCACGGCGTGGTCGACATCATCGGTGTCGCGGGCATCAAGCCGCTGGCCGCCGTCGACGATGCATCGTGGGACCAGCAGTTCGACATCGTCGTGCGTCATGCGTATCTCGCGCTGCAGATCGGCGGGGAGATGATGAAGGCGGACGGCGGCGGCACGTTCGCGTTCGTCGGCTCGCTCGCCGGCGATCGTGCGGTAGCCAGCGAGGTCGCGTATGCGGCGTCGAAGGCGGCACTGCATCACCTCGTGCGCTGCGCGGGCGTCGAGTACGCGCCGTACAACGTGCGCATCAACGCGGTGTCACCGGGGTTCGTGCGCACGCCGCGCCTGAACCAGCGGCTGGACGCAGCGACCTGGGCGCGCGTCGGCGACGCGATCCCGATCGGTCGCGCCGCCACCCCGGCGGAAATCGCCGGACATCTGCTGTTCCTCGCGTCCGACTTGAGTGCGCACATGGCCGGCGAGATCGTCACGGTCGACGGCGGGCTCAGCGTGAAGGCCGCCATTCCCGCGATCACGTTTGCCCCGTCGGCAACGCCCACGCCATGAGCACGATGAACGAGCCCACCCCGCTCGAGCGGCTCCATCCATCGCTGCGCGCGTTCGCCGAATCGGCCGCCCGGCGGC
>NZ_CAJNKE010000012.1 GCF_905232215.1 Burkholderia sp. LMG 13014 | reverse complement strand
TGCCTGCGCATCGTCGGCTGGTACCGGCTCGAGCGGCTGCTCGCGTCGATCCCCGACAGCAACGACGACTTCGGGCTCGTCTGACCGGCCTCGCGGCCAGCGTAGTTCGCCTACTTGCGCCGGCGCTCGTGCGGCGCCACCGTCGCGCCGTCGATCACCGGCGCGCCCTGCTTGATCAGGAAATCGCGGAACAGCCCCGTGACCTGTGAAATGCGCCGGTCGGCGAGCGTGACCACATACCATTCGCGCTCGATCGGGTTGCCGGGGAACGGCAGTTGCCCGAGCAGCCCCGCGCGCAGTTCGAGTGCACACGCGTGCAACGACAGGAACGCGATGCCGAGCCCCGCTTCGGCCATCTGCTTGATGGCCTCGTTGCTCGACAGTTCGGAGCCCACATGGAACCGGTAACCGGCGTTCTTGAACAGGCTCTCGACAGTCGAGCGCGTGCCCGCGCCGCGTTCGCGCACGAGCAGGTGCGCAGATTCGAGATCCTTCAGCGCGACGCGCTTGCGCTGCATCAGCGGATGGCCGGGCGCCGCGACGAACACCATCGGATGCTTCGCGAACTCGACCGCGTGCGTGCGCAGCTCCTTCGGCGCGCTGCCCATCACCGCGAGATCGATTTCATGGGTCGCGAGCATGCGGATGATGTCGTCGCGATTTCCAACCTTGAAATAGGTTTTCACATGCGGACGCGTCGCGGTGAATTTCACGAGCAGCGGCGGAATCAGGTACTCGGCCGTCGTGATCGCGCCGATCCGCAGCGTGCCGCCAAGATCGCCCGTCAACGCGGCCACTTCGTCGCCCGCCTCGCTCCACAAATGCAGGATCTCGCGCGCATAGCGCGACACGATCTCGCCGGCCGCGGTCAGTTGCACGCCGCGCCCCACCCGCTGCAGCAACGCGGCACCCACCGCCTCCTCGAGCAGGCGAACCTGCAGCGACACGGCCGGCTGCGTCAGGTTCAACTCCTCGGCCGCCCGCGACACGCTGCCGAGCCGCGCAATCATGTCCAGCGCCTTCAGCTGCCGGAATGTCGCGGTCTTTCCTATAAGTGAATACATATGAGTCGCTTATAAACATTAAATTGTTCGAGTGGGTTCGAAACTATATCGTCGGTTCTTGAGCAATGTCATCCGAATCGTCATTCAGCGGGAGCCCAACATGGACAACACCACGCCCAACCTTGCAACGGACCGCGCACCGCGCCTGCCGCGCATCGTGATCGTCGGCGGCGGCGCCGGCGGCCTGCACCTCGCCACGCGTCTCGGCGATACGGTCGGACGCCGCGGGCAAGCCGCAGTCGTGCTCGTCGACCGCTATCCGACGCACTTCTGGAAGCCGCTGCTGCACGAAGCCGCATCGGGCCATCGCGATCCGGCCTCCCACACGATCGAATACGCGGCACAAGCGAAGCGCCACGGGTTCCGCTTCGTGCAGGGCGCGCTGCAGCGGGTCGACCGCACCGCACGCACGGCGACGATCGCGGCCGTGCAGGACGCGGACGGCACGGAGATCCTGCCGCAGCGCGAGCTCGGCTATGACGACCTCGTGCTCGCCGTCGGCAGCGTGACTAATTTCTTCAATGTGCCGGGTGCGGCGCGCCACGCACTGCCGCTCGAAAACCTCGACCAGGCCGAGGATTTCCGCAGGAAGTTCCTCGCGGCGTGCACGAGGGCCAATCACCTGGCCGAGCAGCAGCCTGCGCAGCGCGCGGCGCCGATCTGCATCAACGTGATCGGTGCGGGCGCAACGGGTGTCGAGCTGGCCGCCGCGCTGCGGCACGCGATCCAGCAGCTGACGACATACCGCTTCAAGGCGCTGGTGTCCGCGCGCGACGTGCACATCCGGCTGATCGAAGGCGGCCCGCGCATCCTGCCCGCGCTCGACGAGCGGTTGTCCGGCAAGATGCACGCGCAGCTTCGCGCGCTGAACGTCGACGTGCTGACCGATACACGTGTGGCGGAAGTCGGTGCGGATGCCGTGACGACCGCGACCGGTGAACGGCTCGCCAGCGACATCACGATCTGGGCGGCCGGCGTGGCGGGCCCCGCGATCCTGCGGGAGATCGGCGACATCGCGCTCAATCGCTCGAACCAGGTGATCGTGACCGATACGCTGCAGACACCGGACGATCCGCACGTGTATGCGTTCGGCGACTGCGCCGCATGCCCGACCGCCGGTGCGAGCGGCTTCCTGCCGCCGCGCGCGCAGGTCGCGTACCAGCAGGCCGTGTATCTGGTCAACGCGTTCGCGCGCCGCGTCGCCGGCAAGCCGGTGGCCGGCTTCACGTTCCGCGATGCGGGCACCGTCGTGTCGCTCGGGCATGCGGGCGCCGTGTACCAGGCCGACCTCGGCGTGCGTTCGCGCTCGCTGATCGTCGACGGGCTCGCCGCGATCGGCCTGTACAAGTTCCTGTATCGCAAGCACCTGTTCAGCGTGGTCGGTGTGAAGCGCGCGCTGTTCCAGTCGCTGAGCCACTGGCTGCAAAGCCGCAACCAGCCGTCGATCAAGCTGCACTGATCGCACCCGTTCGCACGCAGCATCGCAACACGGCATATCGGGCGTGCATCGCTCGATATGCCGTCTTTTTTTGATGCACATGCACGGTGCAGCACATTCACTGCGTGCGCGAATCTGGTGCATCACATCGACGGCCGTCGATACGATGTCATTCGCGCGAACCATGCTGCATCACACGCATCCCGCGCCCATGCTGGCTCGCCACCCGATTCATTAGCCAAATCGTATGGGTCGGATAAAAATATTAATTGGTCGCGTTTTCCGGATCGACGCTAAGGTGTGTGGCATTCCCGTCGGCGAACGGATCATCACGTCTCTGTAGAGGAATCACCGTGGTTATCGAAGCCATCGTCACCCGTCTCGACGCAGCATTCGCGCAAATCGAAGCAACACCGGACTCGCACGAATCGCGTCATCAACGCGACGCGATCATCCAGTGGCTCGACCGAGCATCGGAAGAAGGATATCGACTCGGTCTCGTCACGACGCTGCCGGCCGCACGGCTCAGCGACATGTTCGAAGGCCAGTTCGGCCGCGCGAACCTCGACCGCTTCTCGGTCGTCGTCACGGACGCCAATCAGCAGGACTCCGGATCAAACCAGAATCCTTTCGACGTCGCGCTGCAGGCACTCGGCGTGCCGCCCGAACGCGCGGTGGCGATCGCGAGCAGCGAACCGGAGCGCCGGGAAGCCGAGCATTTCGGCCTGTCGCGCTGCGTGAACATCACCGACACCGTGCGCTCGATCGCATCGGCCGGCCTGCACTGAACGCCGGCAAACCGGCCGGCTACGTCCGGCCGTCCACGATCCGGCGGCAATCCGACGATTGCCCGACCGAATCCTGACATTATGCTGTCAAAGTTGCTTGCAACACTTCCGGGCTTGATCGATCACTCCCGGAGACGGAACGGCGCGAACCCGCATCGCCCCGCCCGTTGCACACCACGATGACACGCCCGCCCCGCACTGCCACCGCCCTCGCGATTGCCTGCCTGCTGCTCGCCGCTTGCGGTGGAGACGACTCGACACCGCCCGCGGCTTCTGCCGACAACAGCGGCTCGACGCCCGCACCGCAGCCGCAACCCCAGCCCACGCCGGCACCCGCGACTTACTACCAGACGAAGACGCCGTACCGTCCGCAGCAGGACGCCGCGACGTACGAAGCGCCGCCCGCCGGCTACGCGCCCGTCTATACCGAACTCGTCGCCCGCCACGGCTCGCGCGGGCTGTCGGGCTTCAAATACGACGGCGCGATCTACGCGATGCTGGTCAAGGCCGAGGCCGACGGCGCGCTGACCACGCTCGGCGCGCAGCTCAAGGCCGACACGTTCGCGATGATGAAAGCCAATGCGCTGCTCGGGTATGGCGTGGCGGGCATCTCGACGCCCGGGTACGGCAACCTCACGCAAACCGGCATCCGCGAACACCAGCAGCTCGCCGCGCGTCTCGCGCAGCGGCTGCCCGCCTTGTTCGCGGCCGGCAACCGGCAGGTCGTCGTCGTCAACTCGGGCCAGGATCGCGCGGTCGACAGCTCGACGTATTTCTCCGCGTCGCTCGTGGCCGCGCAACCGGCACTGGCCACGGCGATCACGCTGCCCGCCGCGCCGTCAGGCTATCCCGCGAACGCACCGGTCGCGCAGCCGGCCGGCACCAACCGCTTCCTGCTGTATTTCCACTCGCTGAAACCGGCCACCGATCTCGTGACCGATACGAGCAATCCGTACTACGCGACCTACCAGGCGAGCCAGGCATACCAGGCCTATGCGAACGACCCGACGGTGGCTGCGAAGCTCAACGCAATCAAGGTCGCACCGCAAGCGGCCGACGTCGCGCAAACGGTGCTGTCCGCACTCGTGTCGCAGGCATTCATCGCGAAGCTCGGCACCGACGGCTACACGTTCGCGAACACGGGCAACTACGCATTCACATCGGCGGACGGCAAGTTCACCAACACGCTGAAAGGCGACGGCAAGACGAAGATCGCAACGGCCGTCGATGCGGTGAACGTGCTGTACAACCTGCTGCAGGTCGCGCCCGCGATGACGGCGGAAACCGGCGGCGTCACGATGGAGAAGTACATCGGCGCGCAGCAGGCGCAGTATCTCGCGTATCTGCAGGATGCCGAGGACTACTACCAGAAGGGGCCCGGCATCCAGGAAGCGAACCCCGTCACGTACCGGATGGCGAAGGTGCTGCAGGACGATTTCTTCGGCGAAGTCGATGCGATCGCGCGCGGCGACCTGACCCGCGCCGCGAAGCTGCGCTTCACGCATGCGGAGATCGTGATTCCGTTCGCGTCGATCATGAACCTGAAGAACGTGTTCGTGCCGACACCGCAGGCGCAGACCTACACGTATGCGAACAATCCATGGCGCGGCGACCAGGTGTCGCCGATGGCCGCGAACATGCAGTGGGATGTCTATCGCAACGGATCGCGGCTCATCGTGAAGATGCTGTACAACGAGCGCGAAACGGATTTCCAGGCCGCGTGCGACGGCGCGAAGATCGCGCCGGGCAGTCACTTCTACGACTACGCGGGATTGAAGCAGTGTTACGGGTATCAGTGAGGTGACGCGGGATACGCATCCTGCGACAAACCCGTTCGAAACCGGGGCGACGCAACGCGTCCGGATTTCAGCATGCGCTCACCGGCCTGCTAGATCTTGCGGACGCCGTTCTGCAGCAGCGTCTGGTGCAAAATGGCCACCTGCGGTTCCGCAAGCACCCGCTTCGGTATGAGGCGAAACATCAGCGCCGACTGATAAAGCAGGATCGCGTCACGATCTTCGCTCCAGTGAATGAGATCCGCAAAGCGGAATTCCTCGTGCGACGTCGGGGATTCGACGATGAAACATTCGCTTCGCCAGATGACCGTGTGCGGCTGATGGAGCGTCTTTTGCTGGCTGTAGATCTTGCGGGCGACTCGACCCAACATCAGATGGTAGAGCAGCGGCACGCCGATCGAAACCACCGCCGCGATTCCCGCTATCCACCAGACATTGCGCCATTCCAGCCAGGCGCCGGTTACCACCCGGAAACCACCGAAAAAAATGACGATGTACGCGATCACCATGATCGCGAATGTCGTGAGCAGATACTTCCAGTTGTATTTGCGCCGAAGATTCAGGCGGTAAGCGTGGACCAGGTCTTCCTCGGTCAATTGAAACAGGATCTCGGTATCGCTCATGCGCGGGCTCGGAATGTTCGCTGTTTTTTATGCTTGCGCTGGATGTTTCACCGCGCGCGCCGCGATCCGGACAGTCGGCGATGCGTGCGCAGGGTGACCTGCAAACGAAGCCAGGTGAAATCGCCGGCCATTCGATGCATGGACCGTCAATATACATGTGTGGAACAAAGGCTTCGCCGAATCACGTATCGGCGACGGCGTTCGGCCTTTCGGGCGTGCGCTGTCGAGGGCTACACCACTCGCTCGCCCCGCTGCCCGCCGGCCATCTCCGGCTCGACCAGCATCACCTCGATCCGCTCCTTGCCCTTCCCGGTATTCCTGCGCTTGAGCGTCAGCATGCCGATCTCGCCGGTGGATGCCGGATGCGTGCCGCCGCACGCCATCGTCGCGAAGCCGTCGACCGTCCAGAACCGGCGCTGCGCGTCGACATCGCTGAAGTCGGTCACGATGCGCAGGTCGCGCTTCGACAGGTCGGCCACGGCCGATTCGATCTCGGGAAACAGCGGCGCCACGCTCGTGTCGCTCGCGAAGTCGATGCGCGCCTTGTCCTGCCCGATATGCGCACCGATGCGCTCGATGCCGGGCCGGAGCCGATAGACCAGCTGCAGCACCATTTCGGCCGCAAAGTGCAGACGCATCAGCCGGTACCGCCGCGTCCAGTCGATGCGCCAGGTCACGCGATCGCCGGCGCTCAGCGAATGATCGTGCGGCAGCGTATAGACGATGTCGAGCCCCTGCTTGTCGGCCTGGATGACCGGATAGCCGCCGAGCGACCCCGCGTCGCTTTCCTGGCCGCCCGAAAACGCAAAGAAGATGGTCGCGTCCACCCGCACGTGAGCGCCGTCGACGTCGCTCACGACGGTATCCAGCGTGGTCCGGTACGGATCGTCCCAGAATACTTTCTTCGTCATCGCCCGCCGTGCCTTTCGCCGAGGAAAGCACGCAGGTTAGCCGGAACGCGTGCGGGTGGCTTGTACGATCTTGCGCCCTGGCGCCAGCGCCTCCTCGTCAGGCATGACACGCGCCGCAGTCGCAGCCGCATCCTCGCCCTTGCGCTCGACGCTCCACGTATGAATCGGCCGATGCCCCGGCCGCTCCCACTCGGGTGGCATCCACAGGTGTTTCAGCCGCTGCAGGACGGGCCCGGGCGCGAACACGTCGCGCCACATGTCGACGAATTCGTGCAGGTTCAGCACCAGGAAGTTGTACGAACGAATCTGCTGCGTGATCCCGTAGTCGACCGGCTCCGTTTCCTCGACATACGTGCCGAACAGGCGGTCGAAGATGATCAGCACGCCGCCGTAATTCTTGTCGATGTAACGCGGGTTGCGGCCATGATGCGCGCGGTGGTTCGACGGCGTGTCGAACACGTACTCGTACCAGCGCGGCAGCCGCCCGATCGCTTCGGTATGCACGAAATACTGGTATGCGAGATCGACTGCGAGCAGGAACAGCACGACGGCGGGCGGGATGCCGAACCAGACCGGCGGCAGATAGAACACGAACACGCCGACGAACGCGTTCAGCAGCGACTGCCGCATCGCCGTCGTGAAGTTCATCACTTCGCCGCTGTGATGCGGCACGTGCGCGGCCCAGAACCAGCGCACACGGTGCGACGTGCGATGAAACCAGTAGTAGCAGAACTCCACGACGACGAAGATCGGCACGATCGTGAAACCGTTCACCGGCACGTCGAACCAGCGGTGCCGGTAAACCCACGCGAAGATCGCGCCCGTGAACAAGATCCCCATCACGGTCTCGGCCACCTGATAGCCGGCGCCGAGCGACAGGTTCGCGACGATCTCCTTCCAGCGAAACGGCTCGCGGCGGCCGCGCCCGGTCATCACCGCGTATTCGATCGCGAACGCGATCAGGAAGACCGGTGTCATGCCGATCAGCAGCACCTGCTTCCAGTCCACGTCGTTACCCAGGAACGCATGGAGCCACGTCATCAACTCGGTCGGCATGTTCGCGGCCTCGATCAGGAACTGACCGGCAGTATGGTCGCGCACGGGTCGCTCCGCGTTGACACTTGCCGACGATTACTTGACACTTTCCGCCATGCCCGCCGCCTCCCCGCTATCGACGCAGCGCGTCTACTACTCGAGCACCTACGTGCGGCTGCTGTTCGACTACCTGTCCGAGCAGGGCAAGGATGCCGCGCGCGTGCTCGGCGAGGCGCGTCCGCCCGAGGACGATCGCGGGCTCACGCTGTACGCGAGCGCGCATTGGCGGCGCCTGCTCGAATGCGCGGTCCGCGCGCTCGACGATCCGCTGCTCGGCCTGCACGTCGGCCAGCGGATCACGCCCGCCCACCTCGGTGCGCTCGGTTACGCGCTGCATGCGTGCCGCGATGCCGGCGCCGCACTTGCACGCTGGCAACAATACGAACACCTGATCGCGAACGTCGCGCGCATGGAAGTGCGGGTCGAGGTGACCTCGGTCGCGATCGAATGGCACGACGCGCCCGAGCCGCTCGGCCCGCTTGTCGACGAAGTCGCGCTGACGGCCATCGTCCAGTTCGCGCGCAATATCACCGGCACGCATCACGGGCCCGACGAGGTCTGCTTCGTGCACCCGTCGCCCGCCGACGAACGGCCGTACGTCGAGTATTTCGGCTGCCCGGTGCGGTTCGGCCAGCCGGTGAACCGGCTCGCGTTCCCGTTGCACCTGCTCATGCAGCCGCTGCGCCAACCGGACGACGCGCTGCTGCAGATGATGGAACGCCAGGCGAGCGCGCTGCTTGCCGAGCTGCGGCAGACGGACGACCTCGAACAGTCGGTGCGCGAAGCCGTCGCGCGCCTGCTGACACAAGGCGAAGCGAGCATCGAACAGATCGCTGCGGATCTGCATGTGTCGTCACGCACGCTGCATCGTCGGCTTGCCGAACTCGGGCTCAACTTCCGGATACTGCGCGAGGACACGCGGCGACGGCTCGCGATCGACCACCTGAACGATCCGCGGTTGACGCTCGCGGAAGTCGCGTGGCTGCTCGGCTATTCGGAACACAGCGCCTTTACGCGCGCCTTTCGGCGCTGGACCGGCGAATCGCCGCAACAGTGGCGCAGCCGGCAACCTGCGCGGGCAGCGAACGTCGCGCGCGGCTGAGCGCGGCACGCCTCCGTGGCCACCGTGCCGCCGACGAACTCGCGTCCGCCCGCGCGGTCGAACGAGCATCGCCGGAGAATCCCATGAAACGCGTTGCCGCTGTCGCTGTCCTGACCCTGCTTGCCGCCGTCAGCTTGCCGGCAGCCGCCGGCGCACCATCCGGCGGCGCCGAGCCGGCGCCCGTTCAAGCGCACGCGAAAAACTGCGTGCCATCCCGCGACGCCAGGCCCGACGCCCGCTCGCCATCGAAGGCGCCGCCGATCCGCGTCTGCGTCGGTGATTCCAATACGCAACTGAACCTGCCGTGGTTCCTGACCGATGTCCTCACCGCGGTGGATACGCACCAGTCGGCCGGCGATCTGCTCCGCAAGATGCGCAACGATTTCTGAATCGCGGCTCGCGCGACGCACCGGTACCGCAACGTTCATTCACCGCCGGATTCCTGCAGCACCTGCACGAACGTGCCGACCATGCCGGCCCACATCGCGGGGTCGGCAATGCGGCGCAGCAGCGCGAGCAATGCCTTTCGCTCAGCTTTCGAAAGCGGCCCATGCCCACTGCTGATGGTGTTGTAGCGCGGCGTCCCGCGCGACGTAAGCGCGCGATCGAGCCGGTAGTTGCGGACTTGCCCGTTCACGGCAATCTGGAGCCACAGCGAGCCGCCGTCGGCTGCGGCCGCACCGTCGGTCACGACGACCGTGGGCACGGTGTTTTCTTCCATCTCAACACTCCGGCGAGACGCGCGACCGTGGCGCGCGGCGACCGCTTGCAAGCCAGCGGCAGGTCGACGAAAACAACATTCTGAACGAATGTTTCCCGTCGAGACACAATGACAAAACTACACCAATTGTTGAATAACAATATTTCACAATCTCTCGTCACATCTTATACTTGCCGCGCACCATCCTCGTGCCAAGAGACGGTGTTTTTCGTCCCGGCCGCACGACCCTGCGGCCGGGGGTTTTTTCGGTGTGCTACGCCCATAACCGTGCACTGCATGCGCATGTTTATAGAGGTCGGCCTCCGAAATGAACGGCCGATTGCGACGGAGTTGCCGCAGATGCCCGTCGCGACCGTAGAATCGATCGCATCGCGATACCGGCACGCACACCGCCTTGCCCGCACCCGGCATGACGCATGCGCGACACGGTTGGATCGACCGGTTCGACTTGCTGCTTCATACACACAACACCAAAGGCGACCGCGGGAATGTTGGCGTTCACGCCAGGCTCGAAGCCCGTTTTCCAGCGCAGCGGCGCGTGGCCGCGGGTCGTCTTTTTCGTCGCCGTAATCGTTTGCGTGCTCGTGCCGGCGTGCGCGATCGTGCTTGCCGACCGCTACGCACGCGACACCGTCACCCAGCATGAACGCGTGATCGCGAACGACATCGTCGCATCGGTGGATCGCATCCTCGACGGTGCCCGCCTGCGACATGTGGACGAACTCACCGCGCTCGTCGGGCGGCCCTGCCCGACGGTATTCCGGACCCTCGCCGAGATCGGCACGCGCCTGCGCTACCTGCGCGCCGTCGCGCTGGTGAACGGCGGCCGCGTCATGTGCTCGTCCGCGCTGGGGGCGATCGACTTGCCGCTCGGCGCCTACACACACGAACCGGAACCGGGATCGACGCTCGTCACGCTGCTGCGCCAGACGCCGTTCCAGCAAGGCATCCCGGTGCTGCCCGTGTTTTACGCCACCGCGCCCGGCGCGGGTGTGCTCTATCTGATCGAAGGCGACTATGTGGCCGACGCGCTCGCGCACGGCGCCCGCTACGGGACGGAAACCGCGACGCTGTCGATCGCGGGGTCGGGCCATCTCGATCAGCACGGGAAGTTTTCGCCGGAATCGGCCGCGGAACCTGCAGGCGGAAGCACGATCGCGTCGCCCCGCTGGCCGTTCACGGTATCGGTTGCCGCATCCGCGCACTACACGTCGCAGGTCCGGCACCACTATCGGCTGATCGGCATCACGATCGTGCTGCTGGCGGATGGCCTCGTGATGGCGGCCTACCTGCTGGCGATGGCGCCGCGCCGCCTGCTGCTGAAGGCCGTCCGCAATGCACTCAGGCGCGACGAACTTCACGTCGTGTACCAGTCGATCGTCGATGTCGAGACGCGCAGGACCGTCGGCGTCGAGGCGCTGCTGCGCTGGCAGCATCCCAAGTGGGGGGCCATCAGCCCGGCCGTGTTCATCCCGCAGGTCGAATCGAGCGCGGTGCTGCCGAAAGTGACGGAATTCGTGCTGCGGACGGCCGTGGCGGAACTGTCCGCGCTGACGCCGTCCATGCCGCTGCGCATCGCCATCAACATCGCGCCGAAGGATCTCGAGCGCGCGCAGTTCGTGTCTGTCGTCGAGGCGGCGATCCGCGCGCTGCCGCCCGGCTTTACGCTGGTGCTCGAAGTCACCGAACGCATCCTGCTCGAAAAGAACGCGCGGACCACCGCGATCTTCCATGCGCTGAGAGCGAAAGGCGCGAAGTTCGCGATCGACGATTTCGGCACGCATCACAGCAATCTCGACATGCTGTCGCGCTTTCCGTTCGACTACGTGAAGATCGATCGCCAGTTCGTCTCGCCACTGAACGGCGGCAATGCGGGGTTGATCGAGGGGATCGCAGCCGTTGCGCATCACTACGACCTGAAGATCATCGCGGAAGGCGTGGAAACGGAAGCGCAACATCGTGCGCTGCATGCGGTCGGGATTCAGTACGCGCAGGGCTACCTGTATCAGCGGCCGCAGCGCGTGGAGCATTTGAAGCAGGAGTTCGCGTCGGTGCCGGTGTAGCGGCGTTGCCGCCGACGCATACCTGCCGACGGCTACTGCGCGCCGTACTGACCGTCGAGGCGCACGCGGCCCTGCTCGACCCAGCCTTCGAAATCTTCGCCGCTCTTGCCGTTCATGTACATGATGTTGTACCAGCGCCCGTGCGACTTGTAGACCGTGACCGAATCGCCGGGAATGATGAAGGTTCGCTTCGTCATGCATTGCGCGTCGGGCGCCGAGTAGAAATACGCGCGCCCCGCGCCGATGACCGTGCCGGAAGCAGGCGGCCGGAAGTTATCGTCCGGGCCGTTCGTTGCCGCGTTGAGCTGTGCGCAGTCCACCGTGTTTTTTGCGTACGCGCCGTTCGCGCCCAGGCTCGTACCGATCGCAAGCATCGCGATGCATGTGCGTATCAGAATTGTCTTCCGCATGATTCGTTCTCGAGATCGTGTCGTGTCAGGTTTGCGGGCTCGCGATCAGCACCGCGTCGATCAATGTTTTCGCATTCCCGTCCCACTTGGGCAGGGGGGCGGGTGGCAGGGGGAGAACCTTGTCGAGGTTGGGCAGTTTCAGGCGGCCTTGCGCGTGCTCAAGTGCTTCGCCCAACCTGAAATAGCGTTCGGCGCGTGCTGTGTCGATGTGACCCACAAGGTTATTGCCGCTGGTCAGATCAAATCCACGAAACTCCGATGCCAGATCTTTCGCACACTTCGCGCATCCCAGCTTGACACCCTCGTGCAAGACCTTGAGTGCCCGTAGTTTCGACTCAGGCGTCGCTCCTTTATACAAGCCCCCCAAATCGTAAGCTGCATCGCCATCACCTTGAGCGAGCGCACATTGCAGCATTTCCAGGCCAATAGTCGCGTTCCCCCAGAATTCCCCGTCCGGACTGTCGTAGTTGCCGCTCATCTTGAAGCCGAGAAACGTTTGGGCCGAAGGACTGCCCATATCCGCGGCCCGTTGAAAAAACGCATAGGCACTGGTCGCATCGCCGCCCTTGACCAACCCGCTCTGGTGATAGGTGCCCATCATGTCGTTGGCATCGGGTACACCCAACTGCATGGCTTTCTCAACCCACCTGATCGCGGCTTCCGGATCATGCCGAGGCACGCCGGGATAATTGCTTCGGATCAGGGACGCCAGATTGAGCATCGCTTTCCAGTGCCCGCGATCGGCAGCCTGAACGTAGAGCCGGTAGATCGTCGGATAGTCGCGTTGCTCGTAGTAGATGTCAGGATTGTCGAGTGCGAGCGCCTGCTGGAACCATCGCTCGGCCTGAGGATCGATCGGCGGCACATGCTGGTCCTGATGAACGCACGTGAAGCTTTTTCGATGCGGGTCGAACAGCGGCAGCTTTTCGTTGCGCGGAAGATCCGACATTGCAGCCGATGACCTTGCAGTCGAAGAAGGCAAGCCCTCCGCATGTACGCTCAACGCGAACAGCGCCAGGGCTGCAAAAATAACGCTGTAGATCACCGCTATCGGCATCGAGCGACCTCGATCGGACCGTTCCACGGATGTCAGAAGATGAGAGCAGATCGATCCGCTTGCGGCTTTCATACCGACGGCATGCCTTGAGACGTTGCAGCAGCCTCGCGACGCGCAGCGGCATAGAACACGCGGAACCACACCCAGTAGGCCACGCCGGTTCCGGCGACAGCAACGATCGGCATGATTCCGGACAGCAAACTGATTATCCCGAGCGTATCGCCCAGCACGCTCAGCCCCCCGTAAGCCACCAGCAAAACAGATACCATCGACGCAAGCGACGCCCCCAGCAGACGCCAGACGTGCAGCCGCCCGAGTTCGCGCGGCAGGCCGAACATCGCGCCGGCGAAGACTACCGCGGCGCAAAGGACCAAGCCTCCGACATAGGTCAACATCACAAGCTTGAGATTGTCGTCATAGTAGTTGAGCGACATCAGCACGGCTTGCGGCATGAAGAGCAGCAATCCGCTGGCATACAGCCAGGCCGCGAGACCCGCAATGGACCGTCGTGGATTACCGCGCGGCGCGCCGGGCATCGCATCGTTGCGGAACAGGTGGGCGACGAACCACCACGCAAGCCCGGCCACCAGCGCATAGAGGACGGCATTCACCGGGGCGATGATCGTTCCGATCTGCGCGAGGCTAAGGGCACCGCTATCCAACAGTCCCATCAGCGCCTGGTATACCAGTATCTGCGCGGCCTGCCAGAGCAGCAGGCACAACGCGTAGGCTGTCAACGGCCACACGGGACGGCGGAATGCAAGCCGATCGCGATTCTCTCCGTGCCATCGGACGATCAGGAAGACCAGGCCGGTTCGAAACACCAGGGTCTCGATGAAACTGGACAGTTGCACAGCCAGCCCACCCACGGACGGTGATGACCTCGTCGACCACACGTAGAGGACGATCAGGAACTGCGCCGTGGTAATGGCCGCTGCGATGAGTGCAGCGGCGCCGGGTAACGAGATTTGCCGGGAGGGTGAGGTCATGGGGATTCCTGGGTAAATGGAGTGATCAGTCAATGGTGTGGCGCCAGACCTTCAGGTGAATTGTTCCGGGCCGGGTTGACCGGTTCGTGCCGCCGTACCCAACGGCAAACGGGACGCGACGTTTTCAGGGTGCTCAGTTTGCGATGTGATCTGCCGATCCCGGGAGCGGCAGCCCTGTCGCCGGATCGAGATGCCTGGCCTTCGCCATCTCGTTGATGAGCTCGTCCGTCGGTTGCTTCGGCGGCGTGGCCGCATCCTGCTCCTTTTTCCACTGGAACGTGCCGTCCCACGGCGGAAGCTTGGCGGGCGGCAATGGAACGATCTTGTCGATGTCGGGTACCGTCGGGTTGCGGCCGTCGTTGGCATCGAGAAATTTGCCGATCAGATCGTATCGACGGGATCGTTCAGGATCGCTCTGCAGCGCAAGGTAATCGAGCTGATTCGACGGCGGCGGTCCTTTGAATCCATCTCTCAGGAACGAGGCAGACAGCGTATCGCCTGCGCTTACCCCTTTCTGGAATGTCCTGGCGGCATCGGGATACAACCCCCCTGTCTTTTGATCGACGCCCAGCAAATTGGCAGCCTGACCGGATCCTTGATCGGCTGCACATGCCAACATTTGTCTTGCGATCGCGGGCGCTTTGTCGTTGGGCAACAGCAGATTTCCAACATAAAACTGGGCTTCAGGATTGCCAAGATCGGCGGCTTTGCGAAAGTAGCGCAGCGCGCCTTCGGCATCCTGCTTCAAACCATAGCCCGTCTCGAGATCGTGCCCGATATCGTAGTAGCCGCCCGGGATACCTTGCTTGACCAGTTTCATGCCCAGGCCGACAACCTCGGCCGGCGCATCGGGGGAGTTGGCCACCCCCTGCGACACGAGCGATTGCAGGTTCTGGTTGGCCTTGTAATGATCGTGCGCCGCTGCGATCCTGTAGTAGCGGGCAACATCATTGAAGTCCCTGGGGCCGTTCTTCTTTTCCAGGTATCGCGCGTAACGGAACAGGCTGTCAGCCTGCGGATCGAGTGGCGGCAATCGGTTCGCCTGCTGTGTGCAGGTGAACACAAGATCGGCGCGCACGGCACCCATGTCAGGCGATGAGGTCGCCTGGGGCGCTCGTTTCGTGCACGCACACAACAGGACGGGCAACGCAACAACCCAAAGGTGTCGGTTCATGGCTCAATCGCTACGGCCATACGGTGCGCAACCGTAGCGCCTCTCTCGGAATGATGTTGTTCTTGACCGGCGATTCTACGAACGATGATTCCGTGACGTCAATCGGGCGGCATTCAAATCATTGAAAACCTGAAATCGCCACTCGACCTCACTCTCACGAAGGCGGTCAGCCATCACACGCCTCTGCCGCGCTACACCGACCGGAGCGCCCGCCATGCCCACCGCCCTGCTGCTACGCGCAACCCATTCGCACCTGTATCCCGGCAGCATCGTGACCTTCGACAGCGACGCGCCGCGTTCCGCGAAGCCGCATGCGGCCGTAATCGAATTCGCCGACGGATCGGGCGCGGCCGCCACGCTCATCCGCGTCGACGACGATGCGCTCGAACTCTCCGTCGACGCATACGTGACGCAAAAGCGGCACACGGTCACCGCGCGACGCTGGCGGCTCGAGCCGTTCGATACCACGCGCACCGAATGGCGTGTCGCGCAACGGCTCGCCGTTGCCTGATTCCGCGCCGAACAGCAGGCGCTCGCGGAACCCGTACTGGAAGTGAACGCGACGCGCACGATGAATGCGCGCGACCCGACACGTATCAGGTCGCCCGGATCGTGCGACGACGGTGATGAACGATGCCTGTCAGCACGCCGGCGGATGATCGGGATCGGACAGGCATGTGTCGCGATAAGCATCGTCGACAGCGCGCAGAAATGCCTTCCGCCCGTTCTCCAATGCCGTTGCCGTGTGTTGGTCGGGCGAGACGGGCATCACGCGGCCATCGGGTGACATCGAATATCCGAGATCGACGAACGCATCGTCCGGCGCGCGCTGCGATCCGATCCAGTACCCAATCGAAACCGAGCTGGCAACGCCGGTCGCGCCGTTGTAACCCACTTCGAATCGTCCGGCCTTGAAGATGCGCGGCCGCATTTTTTCCGCATAGGCCAGCACGTCGGCCACCGTCGCGCCATCCTTGGTGCGATGCCGCTTGACCGCCTGTATCCAGTTGGCTTCCGTGGCGGCCGGCAGTACCTTCGGTGTCGGGGACGCGAATATCGCGCTCCCGTTTCCACCCAGGCAGGCCACAGCAACAACGTAACCGGCAATACGTGCGATGCGATCAGTCGCGAGTTTCATTAAACGATCCATGATGGGTTCAATCGATTCCGAATCATACGATCATTGGCCAGGATGCCGGGACGGTCTCGCCCACCCCATCCCGGCACACCACCCGCCCAAGCGCTAAAATCCGCCGCCTGGGCATCCACGACGGGCAAGCGTTTTGACGGAGTTCGAGCAGGGTTTCATCCTCACCCGCCACTGGCGGGACACCGCGACCGGCATCGAGATCGAGTTCTGGCTGGCAACCGAACACGGTCCGCGCCGCGTGCAGTTGCGCCCGCAGGAAGCCGTCGCGTTCATTCCGGCCGACCAGCAGGCGCTCGCCGAACGCGCACTGGCCGGCGAGCGCGAGGCCGAGTTGCGCCCGCTCGCGCTGCGCGACTTCCGGCAGCGCCCGGTCGTCGGCCTCTATTGCAAGCGCTACCGCCATCTGTCCGGGCTGCAGAAGCGCCTCGCGGCGGCCGGCGTCGACGTCTACGAAGCCGACGTGCAGCCGCCCGACCGCTACGCGATGGAGCGCTTCATCACGGCCTGCGTGGAGTTTCGCGGGCAGCCCGGCCGCGACGGCACGCTGACCGGCGCCGAACTGAAGGCCGCGACCGGCTATCGCCCGACGCTGCGCTGCGTGTCGCTCGACATCGAAACCAGCGTCCACGGCGAGCTGTATTCGATCGCGCTCGAAGGCTGCGGGCAACGGCAGGTCTACATGCTCGGCCCGCCGAACGGAGACGCCAGCGACGAAGCCCGCGCCGTCGACTTCCGCCTCGACTACTGCGACAGCCGGCCCGCGATGCTGGCGCGGCTCAACGAATGGTTCGACGAACACGATCCCGATGCGGTGATCGGCTGGAATCTCGTGCAGTTCGACCTGCGCATCCTGCACGCGCACGCGGAGCAATACGGCATCCCGCTGAAGCTCGGGCGCGGCGGCAGCGTGCTCGACTGGCGCGCGCACGGCCAGCAGCCCGACCACTTCTTCGCGGGCGCGGCCGGCCGGCTGATCCTCGACGGCATCGACATGCTGAAATCCGCGACGTGGACGTTCCCGTCGTTCAGCCTCGAATACGTGTCGCAGGCGCTGCTCGGCGAAGGCAAGTCGATCGACAACCCGTACCAGCGGATGGACGAGATCCAGCGCCGCTTCGATCACGACAAGCCGGCACTCGCGCGCTACAACCTGAAGGACTGCGAGCTCGTCACGCGGATCTTCGACAAGGCCGACCTGCTGTCCTTCGCGCTCGAACGCGCGAGCGTGACGGGCCTCGCGGCCGATCGCACCGGCGGGTCGGTGGCGGCCTTCACGCACCTGTACCTGCCGCGCATGCACCGGCTCGGCTATGTCGCGCCGAACCTCGGCGACGTGACGGGGCAAAACAGCCCCGGCGGCTTCGTGATGGATTCACGCCCCGGGCTGTACGACTCGGTGCTCGTGTTCGACTACAAGAGCCTCTATCCGTCGATCATCCGCACGTTCCTGATCGATCCGGCCGGGCTGATCGAAGGGCTCGCGAATCCCGGCGACGACGTGTCGGTGCCCGGCTTTCTCGGCGCGCGCTTCTCGCGTACCGCGCACTGCCTGCCCGATATCGTGCGCCGCGTGTGGGAAGGTCGTGACGAGGCGAAGCGGCAGCGCAACGCGCCGCTGTCGCAGGCGCTGAAGATCATCATGAATTCGTTCTACGGCGTGCTCGGCTCGACGGGCTGCCGTTTCTTCGACCCGCGCCTCGCGTCGTCGATCACGATGCGCGGCCACGAGATCATGCACCGCACGCGCGAGCTGATCGAAGCTCAGGGTTACGAAGTGATCTATGGAGACACCGATTCGACGTTCGTGTGGCTCGGTCGCGCGCACGACGACGACGAAGCCGGCGCCAAGGGCCGCGCACTCGTCGAGCACATCAACCGCTGGTGGCGGGCGCACCTGCGCGATCACTTCGGGCTCGAGAGCGCGCTGGAGCTGCAGTACGAGCGGCACTACCGCCGCTTCCTGATGCCGACCGTGCGCGGTGCGGAAGAAGGCAGCAAGAAGCGCTACGCAGGCCTCGCGGCAGCGGCCGACGGCGGCGAGGATCTCGTCTTCAAGGGGCTCGAAACGGTGCGCACCGACTGGACGCCGCTCGCGCAGCAGTTCCAGCGCGAGTTGTACCGGCGCGTGTTCAGCCGCGAGCCGTACCAGGATTTCATCCGCGACACCGTGCGGCGCACGCTGGCCGGCGAATTCGACGACCAGCTCGTCTATCGCAAGCGCGTGCGCCGGCCGCTGCGCGAGTACGAGCGCAACGTGCCGCCGCACGTGCGCGCGGCACGGATCGCCGACGAGTTCAACCAGGCACAGGGCAGGCCGCTGCAGTATCAGCGCGGCGGCTGGATCAGCTACGTGATGACGACGGCCGGCCCCGAGCCGCTCGAAACCATGCGCTCGCCGATCGACTATGCGTTCTACCTGAGCCGTCAGCTCCAACCCGTCGCCGACGCGATCCTGCCGTTCCTGCGCGACGATTTCGAACGCGTGATCTCCGGTCAGGGGCAGTTGTTCGGCGACTGACGGAACGGCATCCGGCCTGCCCGGTTGCGCCTGCAACCGATTCCCGGCACGCCGCCCAACGCGCGCCCGCGACGGGTCCGCCGATTCGTCCGCGTCGCCATCGATCGGCATTCTTGCGCGCCGGCATGCCGAACGATAAGTAAAACCGATTGCCCCGGTCGGAAATCCGACTTGGACGCCGCGCGCGCCGCAGCGCACAATTTCGGGCATCGCAATCGAATGAAACCCTGATCCTTCCTACCCGAGATTCCGTGGCACCCGCCGTCCCCCAACGTGTGGCCATGTGCTTGAATAAAAAGGAAAAGGCGCGCACGCCGTGCTAGACATGCCTGCCAGAACACCCCGTTTCGCGTGGACGCTTTTTTCCATGCACCCTGCCGCCCTCCCGCGTGGCACATGCCGTAAAACGGCGCCGCACGACATGACCTGCGGCGCGCCGCCTCCCGCGCCCTAGCGCATTCGCTGCATCCCCTTCGCCAGTCTCGCCAAAGGAACCCGACGTGTCGCAAGCCACTGTCGCGCCGCTTCGGCCGCGCGACCCATTCTCCATCGATCCGAGAAAGCTCCTTTTCTCGATCAGCACGTTTATCGCGGCCGCAATGGTGCTGCTGATCTCGTTCACGGTCAGCTTCCCGCGCCCGTGGTGGGCGCTGCTGACCGTCTACGTGACCGCGCAGCCGATGGCCGGCGCGTTCCGCCCGAAGACGATCTACCGGCTTGCGGGGATCGCCACGGGCGCGGCCGTGACGGTCGTGGTCGCCCCGAACCTGCAGAATTCGCCGGTGTTGCTCGTGCTGTGCCTCGCGCTGTGGATTGGCTTCTGCATCTATCTCGCGGTGCTCGACCGCACGCCGCGCGCGTTCCTGTTCCAGATGGCCGCGTTCAGCTCGGCCGTCATCTGCTTTCCGTATCTCGACGATCCGACCAACATCTTCATCACCGCGGTGTCGCGCGTCGAGGAAATGACGGTGGCGATCCTGTGCGTGACGATCACGCACATGCTGCTGAAGCCCGCGAACAGCCGGCCGGTGATCCACGAACGCGCGCTGTCGTTTCTCGGCGATGCGTGCCGCTGGACCGCCGAAGCGTTCGGCACGCATCACACGCGGCTCGAGCACGAGCATCGCCGCAAGCTCGCGGCCGACGTCACCGAACTCGGGATGATCGCGACGACGCTGCCGTTCGACCAGCGCTTCGCGCTCGCCACGCGCGACACGGCCACGGCATTGCAGCATCGCCTCGCGGCGTTGCTGTCGATCGCGTCGGCCGCCGCGAACCGACTCGACCAGTTGCGCTCGCATAACGCGGTCGACGCGCAAACCGCCGCGCTGGTCGATGCGGTGATCGACGACCTGCACGCGTCGCAGGAAGTGGGAGACACGCTCGACGTCGGCCTCGCCGCGCGTTGCCGCGCACTGGCGGCCGAGCGCCTGGCCGATCCGGCCTGGACATCGCTGCTCGCCGCGAACCTGCTGGACCGCACCGCCGAATTCATCGACACGCTGCACGCGGCGCGCGGGCTCGTGCGGACCTTCGCGGAAAGCGATGCCGAACTCGAACGTCACCTGCCGCCCGCCGACGGCACGCGCCGCTTCAAGCTCGCGCGCGATCACGGCCTCGCGCTGCTCGCCGGTGCCGCGACGACCAGCGCGATCGTGATCTATTGCGCGGTGTGGATCCTGCTCGCCTGGCCAAACGGCTCGGCGACCGCCGCGTTCGCCGCGCTCGTCACCTGCTCGTTCGCGGCGCAGGACGATCCCGCACCGGTGATCGGCCGCTACCTCGTCTCGACGCTCGTCACCTTTCCGCTCGCCGCGCTGTACCTGTTCGTGATCCTGCCGCGTGTCGACGGCGCCGGGATGCTGATCCTGACGCTGGCACCGGCCCTGATCTGGATGGGCTACATCCAGGCCGATCCGGCGCGCACCGCGCGCGCCCTCCCGATGTTTTCCTGCTTCATCGTCGCCATGGGCTTTCTCGATCGCTTCCAGGCCGATTTCGCGCTGTTCCTCAATACGGGGCTCGCGCAGGTCGGCGGCATCGTCACGACGCTCGTCGTGACCAAACTGTTCCGCTCGGCCAGCACGCGCTGGACCGCCTACCGGATCGTGCGCCAGAACTGGGCCGATCTCGCGCAGATGGCCGACCCGCACCGGCCGCTCGACGCGCCCACCTGGACCGCGCGCGCGGTCGACCGGCTCGGCCAGGTCGCCGCGCGCATGGCGTTCGCGAATCCGGGCGATGCGCTGCATGCGGTCGACGGATTGAGCGACCTGCGCATCGGCCGCAACATCATCCAGGTGCGGGAAGGACTCGACAGAAGCGATGCGCAGACGCGTGTCGCGATCGAGGCCGCGCTCGAAGCCGTGTCGGCGCTGTATCGCGAGCGCGCCGACGCGCACCATCCGGTTCCGGCCACCGCATCGCTGATGCGCACGCTGAACCGCGCGATCGGCGCGGCCGCGCGCAACCCGACCGGCCGCGACGACGCCACGCTGCTCGCGCTCGTCGGCATGCGCTGCAACCTGTTCCCGCATGTGCAACTCGTCGAAGGAACGACGCGATGATCGAAGAGATCCACATTTTCGGCATCTACCTGCCGTCCGCGCTGGCGTGGGCCATCGTCGCGCTGATCGTCACGTTCCTGTTGCGTGGCGTGCTGCTTCGCCTGCCGCTGCGCGTGCTGCTCTGGCAACCGGCGCTGCTCGAACTGGCAGCCTTCTTCGTGCTGTGGTGGGGCATCGCCCGTCTCGCCGACGCGTATTTCCCGTATCGCCTCCTTTCCTGAACATGAAGCGAATCATCCCCCTGTTACGCACCGTGCTGACGGTCGCGATCATCCTCGGCATCCTCGGCGCGATCTACGGGCTGTGGGTCCGCTATCAGATCGAACCGCTCACGCGCGACGGCAAGGTGCGCTCGGACGTGGTACCGATCGCCCCGGACGTCAGCGGGCTCGTCACCGACGTGCGCGTACACGACAACCAGAAAGTGACGAAGGGCCAGGTTCTGCTCGTGATCGACCCGTCGCGCTACCGGATCGCACTCGAACAGGCCGACGCGAACGTCGCGAGCGAACAGGCCGAACTCGACGAAGCGATTCGCGAGGATCGCCGCAATCGCGCAATGCCGGACGTGGTCGCCGAGGAATCGACCCAGCAGGGCACGACACGCGTCGAAAAATTGCGTGCCGCGCTCGCGCAGGCCCGCTCCGCACGCAACCTCGCCGCGCTGAACCTCGAGCGCACACTCGTCCGTGCGCCGATCGACGGCACGGTGACCAACGTCGGGCTGCTGCCCGGCGCGTATCTGAACGCCGGCAAGGGCGCGATGGCGCTGGTAAACGACACGTCGCTGCGCGTCGAAGGCTACTTCGAGGAAACCAAGCTGCCGGCGATTCATATCGGTGATCCGGCCAGCATCTATCTGATGGGCGTCGCGAGCGAGATCCGTGGCCACGTGCAGAGCATCGCCGGCGGCGTCGAAGACCGCGAGCGCGCGGGAGGCGACGCCCAGCTCGCGAACGTGAACCCGGCGTTTACCTGGGTGCGGCTCGCGCAGCGCATCCCGGTGCGGATCGCGATCGATGCGGTGCCGCCCGGCGTGCGGCTCGTGCCGGGACAAACCGCGTCGGTCGAGATTCATGCGCGGGCCGGCGACGTCACGGTGCACCGGAGCCTGCCATGGTAAGCCTGCGTACGACCACCATCGCGGCGCTGTGCGTCGCGCTCGCCGCATGCGCGGCGGTCGGCCCCGACTATCGCGTGCCGTCGAACGCCCTCGTAAACGCACCGGCCGCCAACCATGCGTTCGTTGCGGGGGCATCGGTCGCGTCGAGCGACCCGCTGCCCGACCGCTGGTGGCGCCTCTACAACGACCCGACGCTCGACGGTCTGGTCGAAAAGGCGCTGGCCAGCAACGTCGACCTGCGCGCCGCGCAGGCGAACCTCGAACGCAGCAGTGCGCTGCTCGCGGCGACGCGCACCGCGCGCGAGCCGAGCGTCGGCGTCGACGCGTCGACCAACTACACGCAGCAATCGGCGGCGTCGGTCCTGTCGCATGTCGAGCCGCCGCGGCACGAGATCTACAACATCGGACTCGAGATGAGCTATGACCTCGACCTGTTCGGCGGGATCCGGCGCGGGATCGAAGCGGCGTCCGCCGACCACGAGGCGGTCGCCGCCGCGCGCGATCTCGTGCGCGTGAACGTCAGCGCGGAAGTCACGCGCGCGTATTCGGACCTGTGCAACGCCGGCAACCAGATCGACGTGCTGCATCGCTCGATCGACGTCCAGCAGCGCCGCCTCGCCCTTACCCGCCAGCTGATCTCGAACGGACGTGCGCCGACCTTCGAGCAGCAGCGCGACCAGGGCGGCATCGAGAACAGCCGCGCGCAGCTCGCGCCGCTGCGGGCGCGCCGGCTGAACGCGGCATTCCGGCTCGCGACGCTGACCGGCCAGCCGCCGGAAAACTACGATCGCGCGCTGCTGTCGTGCAACAAGCCGCTCGAACTGTCGCAGCCGATTCCGTCCGGCGACGGGCGCGCGCTGCTGAAGCGCCGGCCCGACGTCCGTGCGGCCGAGCGCCGGCTCGCCGCGTCGACCGCGCGCATCGGCGTCGAAACGGCCGCGCTGTATCCGGATATCCGGCTCGGTGCAAGCATCGGTTCGACCGGCGGCGCGGCCGCGTTCTTCACGCCGCTGACGAACCGCTTCGCGATCGGCCCGATGGTCACGTGGAATCTCCATCGCAGCACGATTCGCGACCGCATCGACGCCGCGCAGGCCGACAGCCGTGCGAGCCTCGCGCATTTCGATGCGACCGTCCTCACCGCGCTGCGCGAAACCGAGACGTCGCTCGACACCTACGCGGGCGCGCTCGACCGGCTGCAGCGCCTGGAGGCGTCGCGCGACGCGGCACGCGACGTGATGGCGCGAACCGAAGAACTGCGGCGCGGCGGGCGGATCGGCGGACTCGCGGCCCTCGACGCCGAGCGTACCTGGCTCGCGGCCGAAACGGCCGTGGCGGCGGCCCGGCAAGCAGTGAACGACGACCAGATCACCACGTTCCTCGCGCTCGGAGGCGGCTGGCAATGACGAACCGTGACGTCGTCGCCGACTACCCGGCGCCAGCGCGATCCGCCGCCCGCCTTCCGGCGCATAATGGCGAGATGCCGGACCTACGCGACCCGCGACCCATTCCGCGAAAAATGAAGTTCACCCAACGCAGCCCGCTGCTTCGCAACATCAGCTATCTGCTCGCGATCGACGAGCACCGCAATTTCACGCGCGCGGCCGAAGCGCTTAGCGTGTCGCAATCGGCGTTGTCGCAGAAGGTGCGCCAGCTTGAGGACGAGCTCGGTGCGCAACTGTTCGACCGCAGCGGACGCATGGTCCAGCTCACCGATTTCGGCAGTGTCTACCTCGAATACGTGCGCCGCGCGCACAACGACCTGCTCACCGCGCAACGCGCGCTGCACGACGTACACGACCTGTCGCGCGGCAAGCTGCGGATCGCCTTCACGCCGACCTTCACCGAGTATCTGGTCGCGCCTGTCATCGAGCTGTTCCACGAGCGTCACCCTGGCATCGTGATCGAGATGACCGAGATGTCGCTCGATGCGGTGGAGGCGGCGCTCGGCGACGACCAGGTCGATCTTGCGTTCGGTTTCGTCGATGTTCGCAACGACGAAATCGAGGCCGAAGCGCTGTTTCCCGAGCGCCTGATGCTCGTGGTCGGCCGTTCGCATCCGCTGACCACCCAGCGCGAGCCTGTCACGCCGGTGCAGCTCGCCGAAACGCCGCTCGCGCTGCTGACGACGAGCTTCGTGTCGCGTTTCTATGTCGACAGCTATTTCCAGACGTACGACATGCAACCCGATGTCGCGTTGCAGGCGAATTCGATCAGCGCGGTACTGAAGATCGTGAGCCGCGGCAAGATCGCGACGATCCTGCCCGGCACCATCGAATTCGAGCATCGCGACTTGCAGTACGTGCCGCTCGATCCGCCCTTCCCGGTGCGCACCGTCGCGCTGCTGCGCCGCAAGGGCGCCTATCGCACCGTCGCGTCGACCGCGTTCGCCGACCTGGTTCACGAGATGCTCGAGCACGGCAGCCTGGCGTCGCTGCGCACGCTAACGACGCTCGACCGCGCATGAGCTCGCAGGGTGCGTCGTCAGCCTGACGACGCACCGGCATACTCCCCCGCACAAGCACCTGGCATAAGCGCCCGCATGACGCGTACGATGGCTGCCATCTCGCGCTCCGAATTTTTGTTTCGCAATCCATATCATGTTGATTCAGATGTGAGTGAGTCATCGCTTTGACTTATCGACAGCATCGGAAATTCGCCTTGGACGCGATCAGGGATTTCCTTCATTCTTTCACTATCGATTCCAGGTGAATCGGTCGCGCCGAATCCCGGCGTCGAGGCTCCGGCGCTCATGTCGCAGACACCTTCCGCATTACGTCGACTACGTCGATGACGTCGACCCGACTCGACAGAAGGTCCGACTTGCCCCCTGGCCATCGACAGGACGATTCGACTGCTCCGGCATACCAGGTCGATCTGGAGAAACATATCCAACTATTATCGGAATCCTAAATGTCTAAGCCCATCCTGACCAGTCTCGCCGTTGCATTGATCGCTTTCTCGGGCGTGGCCGCCAGCGCCTGCGCGCAGCAGCAACCGGCTCCGCCGGTGGTTCGCCAGGCATCGCAACCTGCCGCCCCGGCTTACACCGCGCAACTCGCCGCACGCTCGAGCGACGACAAGGGCACGCAAGCCACCGCCGCGACCAGGGCCGTCGTCCCGCTTCGCGTTGCGCCGGCCAGCCTTCCGGCCGCTCCGGATGCCGACTGCGTCGGCCCGGTGAGCTTCTGCAACGTCTACTTCGGCAGCTGAACCCGCAAGCGTCATCCGGCCCGCTGCGGAAGCCGCCGGTAGACCACGCCTCCCCCTTCAACGCCTCCCCGGAAACCGACGTGAATCATCTGTTCAGTGCGATGCGGGTCTTTCTCAAGGTTGCAGACACGCACCATTTCTCTCATGCCGCCCATCAGATGAACCTGTCGCCGTCGCTGGTGACGCGCTATGTCGGCGACCTCGAGTCGCACCTCGGCGTCAAGCTGCTGCAACGCTCGACACGCAAGACGGTGCTCACCGGGATCGGGATCCGCTACGCGGAAGCGTGCCGTGCGCTGCTGACCGACCTCGCCGAAATCGAATCGCGCGCCACGCAGGAATCGAGCCGGATCGCGGGCGACCTGCACGTCGTCGTGCTGCACAGCGTGATGTCGCCGGAACTCGCCGGCCTGTTCGCCGACTATCAGTCGCGCCATCCCGACGTGCGGCTGCACATCACGCTGACCGAATCGGAAGTCGACCTGCTCGGCGGCGGATTCGACGCCGGCATCGTCGCCGACACGATGATCACGTCGGTTTCCGTCGTATCGCGCACGCTGGTCCATGCGCCGCTCGTCGCCGTCGCGTCACCCGCCTATCTGCTGGACGCGGCCGCGCCGCGCCGGCCGGTCGATCTGGCCGCGCACCGAATCGTCGGCCTGGCGACCGGTGCACGCACCTACCGGTGGGCCGGCCCGAACGGCACGATCGACGCGATCGCGCTCGACGCGCCGATCACGGTCAACAGCGCACTGATGCAGCGCCAGCTCGCGCTGGCCGGCAGCGGTGTCGCGTTGCTGCCCGAGTACATGGTCGCGAACGACCTGCGCATCGGCACGCTGACCCGCGTGCTGGACGACTACCGGATCGTGAACGACAGCGTCACCGTCTCGCTCGTGTATCCGGGCCGCGAATTCCTGCCCGGCAAGGTCCGCGCGTTCGTCGATCTGACGGCCGCGCGCTTCAGGCTGCCATCGCTCGCCGCACCGCGGTCGTCAGGCGCCGTCCACGCGGGAACGGCCATCGTGGCGATCGCCGATGCTTGATCGCATCGCCGCGCGCGTCGCTCACGCTCGCGCATTCCGCAACTCAGCGCGCCAGGAATCGCCGGGTATCCGGCCGTTCCGGGCGCCTGAACCTGCCCCATCGGTCCGGCCTGCCGCAGTCGCGCCGAACCGCAACGAAACCGTCTGAGGAAATCATGAAATCCATCATCGTCACCATCGCCACCGTTGCCGCTACCGCCACCGTTCTTCTCGCCGCACCGTCCGCGTCGTACGCGCAGTCGTCGCACTCGACGCTCACGCGCGCCCAGGTACGCCAGGAACTGTTCGATCTCGAATCGGTCGGCTACGACCCCGCTGCCGGCGACGGCGGCAACTATCCGGACGACATCGTCGCCGCGCAGGAACGCCTGGCCGCCAAGCGCGTCGCCGAACGCAAGAACACCGAAGCGGCCTACGGGTCGAGTGGCGCGCCGGGCACGTATTCGGGCGCGCCGGCGGTCGCAGCGGTGAAGCGCTAGCGCGTGGCCGGTCGCTGCGGGGCAGAACGCCCATCCCGGCAACCCCGCAGGACATCCGGCTAAAATACCGGCCTGCTGCGCGTCCTGCCGCGGCCGGAGGACATTCACATGACCGCACGTCGCGGAACAGCGGTCGCCATCGCGCCCGGCCACGAGACAGCCAGCCTGTCGACAGCCCAGAAAGCGTTCAATACGCTCGTCCAGCAAATCGAGAAGCGGCGCGAGCGTCTCGGCGCGTGGGAAGCCGTGATGCCGGTCTTCCAGAAGAAATTCGTCGACGAGCTGTTGCCGCTCGAACAGACGTCAACCGCGCTGCGGATCCGGTTGCTCAATCAGCTCGACGACGCGTATCTGCAGAAAGGATTGAGCAAGGCCGAGCAGCACACCCTTTCCGGGATGATCGCCAACATGGCGCGCGACCTGCTCGACTTCAGCGACGACGCGCAGTTGAAGGCGATCCACGACCGGCACAGCGGGGCCGATCACGGCAGCAGCACCGCAACCGAGCCCCGGCAGACCAGCCCGGAGCACGAGGCGGAACCGGAATCGGGTGCGACGCCCGGCGTGGCCGCGGAAGACGATCTCGATTCGCTGTCGCCCGAAGAGCTCATGGCGCGCATGCAGGCCGAACTGGACGAACAGTTCGAGCGGGACATGGCCGAGCACGCGGCCCGCGAGGCCCAGCGCGCCAAGCGCAAGAAAGCGCCTCGGCAATCGGCCGCGCTGGCGAAGCGCGAAGCCGAGCAGGCCGAAGCGAGCCGGTCGATCCGCGAGGTCTATCGCAAGCTGGCGAGTGCGCTGCACCCCGATCGCGAAACCGATCCCCAGGAACAGGAACGCAAGACCGTGCTGATGCAGCGGGTCAACCACGCTTATGCGAACGGCAAGCTCCTGCAACTGCTGGAGCTGCAACTGGAGATCGAACAGATCGACCGGCACGCGATCAACGGCCTCGGCGAAGATCGGCTCGCGCGCTACAACGGCATTCTGGAAGATCAGCTGCGCGAGCTGGATCAGGAGATCCAGGACGTCGAGACCGGATTCCGGCGGACTTACGGGATTGCGCCGTCGGTCAAGGTCGCGCCCGATACCATCATGCGCATGCTCACGCGCGACATCGCGGGCACTCAGCGCAGCATCCACGACCTGAACCTGACGTTGCGCGAGTTCGACGATCCGGCGAACGTCAAGGAATGGCTGAAGGACATGAAGCGCCAGCGGGCATTCCCGCGCTTCGACGATTAGTCGTGTCGGGCGGGCAGGTGTCTGCCCGCCGGATGTCGAGTGCGCATCCGGCCTGATGGAACCGCTGCGCGCCTCTCGTCGACCGGTATTCCACGCGACAGATACCCTCAAACACCGCTCACCCGGCGCGCCGCGCGTCACCCACTCTCACGGATTCAGGAACACTGCTGGTCAGGAATCGCCATATATTCGGCCGTTCCGGGTTCCTAAACTTGTCTCGTCGGTTCAGCCAGCCATCACGCCGAACCGCAACGAAACCGTCTGAGGAAACCGTGAAATCCATCATCGTCACCATCGCCACCGTTGCCGCTACCGCCACCGCTCTTCTCGCCGCACCGACTGCCTCGTACGCGCAGTCGTCGCACTCGACGCTCACGCGCGCACAGGTGCGCCAGGAGCTGTTCGATCTCGAGTCGGTCGGCTATGAGCCGACCGCCGGCGACGGCGACAACTATCCGGGCGACATCGTCGCCGCGCAGGAACGTCTGGCTGCCAAGCGGCTTGCCGAGCACAAGAATGCCGAAGCGGCCTACGGGTCGAACGGTGCGCCGGGCGTGGGGGCTGGTGCGCCGGCGGTACTGAAGCCGTAACGCACGGCGAGTCGCCGCGGGGAGCATCCCCTTCCCCGCCTCCAACCTGAAACCGCGATGCCGTCGGCGGACAACGCGACGGCGTCCGGCAGCTTCTCCGCCACGACGGCGATTTCACCTCTCCCCACACTCGCCCGCCCCGCCACCGCAACCGGTTGGCGCTTCCACTCACCGGGCGCCCCGCCCAGCCCTCGTCTCGCCCTCCTTTCCCTCGCGCTCCGGCACACCGCTCGCCGCCCGCCGCGCGCACTTCGCGTCCGGCAACCGGGGGAAAACCCCGCCTCCCCACCGGAAAAGTTCTCGTTGACACAGCGATTTTTGCCCCTCTAATATGCACACAACGTTGTACACAACAAAACACACATTATTGTGTGGCAGATAGTGCAGGCATGCGGGTTTACCCATCTCCAGTGAGGACACCATGAATCGACTGTCTCGTTTGTCTCGTCAAATCGCCGTGTGCACGGCGGTGGCCGCATCGCTGTTCACCACCACCGCGTCGCATGCCGCCGGGCCCGATGCGTGGGCCGGCGTAAAAAAGGCGGGCGTCCTGCGCTGTGGCGCCGCGGTCGCGCCCCCTTACGTGATGCGCGATCCGAAAACCGGCGCGTACAGCGGCTTCTTCTCGGATCTGTGCCGCGATTTCGGGCAGAACGTACTGAAGGTCAAGGTCGAGTTCGTCGACACGAGCTGGGACAACATCGTGGCCGGCCTGCAGTCGGACAAGTGGGACCTGTCGCTCGCGCTGAACGACACGCCCGAGCGCGAAAAGGCCGTCACCTTCTCTGCTCCCGCGACCGACTACAACGTCTCGTTCGTCTACAACAAGAACAACCCGAAGGTCCCGAAGAACCTTCGCTCGATCACCGACATCGACAAGCCGAACCTCACGATCGCGGTGATGTCCGGCACATCACAGGACAAGGCGATTTCCGCCGAACTGAAGCAGGCGCGGATCATGCGGCTGCCCGGCAACGACGAGACGCGCCTGTCGCTGATCTCGAAGCGCGCCGACCTGCTTGCGGACGCCAACATCACCAACATGCTGCTGACGGAAGCGCATCCGGACTGGTCAGCCAGCTTCAACCCGGCGCCGCCCCTTGCCCAGCAGGAAGTCGCTTTCGGCCTGCGCAAGGACACGCCGAAAGCCGACCTCGACGTGCTCAACGGCTACCTCGCGCAACAGATCAAATCCGGTGCGGTGAACCGTCTCATCAAGACCTCCGTGCAAGCCATGCTGGTTCCCGGCAAGTAAGCGGGCGTCGCACAAGCGAGCCTGGCGGACCGTCGACGGGCTTCGATCTTCCGATTCGCACCTAGCGCGCCGACGTCGGGCGCCACAGGAGAGACAGTCATGTTGTCGCCTCAAACGACGGCCGTCAGGTCGGCCATGCATCCCCTTTCGACGACGCGTTTCGCCGCGTCCGCACCGGCCGGCGATTTCGTGCGGCTGTGCGACGTCCACAAGTCATACGGCCCGAACCTCGTCGTCATGGACGGCATGAGCCTCGACATGCGCGCCGACGACCGGCTCGTCATCATCGGCCCGAGCGGCAGCGGCAAGAGCTCGCTGCTGCGCGTGATGATGGGCCTGGAGGGCATCCAGCACGGCGAGATCGCGTTTCAGGGTGCGCCATACATTCGCGGCGGCAACGCACGTGGCGGGTGGCGCATCGACGCGAAGCTGCAGAAGCAGGTCGGCATGGTGTTCCAGCACTACACGCTGTTTCCGCACTTGTCGGTGCTCGGCAACCTGATCCTCGCGCCAGTACGCGTCGGCGGGCTGTCGAAGGCGGAGGCGACCGAGCGCGCACGCATGTATCTCGCGCGCCTCGGCCTCGAAAGCAAGCTGCATGCATATCCGAGCCAGCTTTCCGGCGGCCAGAAGCAGCGCGTGGCGATCGCCCGCGCGCTGATGCTCGAACCGAAGCTGATGCTGTTCGACGAAGTGACGTCGGCGCTCGATCCGGAGATGGTCGTCGAAGTCCAGAACGTGATGCTGCAGCTCGCCGAGCAGAAGATGGCGATGATCATCGTCACGCACGACATGCACTTCGCGCGGGACATCGCGACGCGCGTCGTGTTCTGCGCGAACGGCAAGATCGTCGAGGAAGGTGCGCCTGACCAGATCTTCAAGTGTCCGAAGGAAGCCCGCACGCGGGAATTCCTCGAGAAAGTCCTGCATCTCGACTGAGGCCGAAGCCATGAACTACCACTTCGATTTCAGCTTCCTCGCCGGTAGCGTCGGTGCACTGATCGACGGACTGAAGGTCACCGTCGTACTGGCCGTCGCGGCGAACGCGATGGGCCTCGTGCTCGGCTTCGTGCTGTGCCTGCTCGCGATGAGCCGCTGGGCGATCGTGCGCTGGCCGGCCCAGCTCTTCATCGAATTCTTCCGCTGCACGCCTGCGCTGCTGCAAATCATCTGGTTCTTCTACTGCATCCCGATGATGGTCGACGTATTCATCGACCCGGTCACGATGGGCGTGCTCGCTCTTGGCCTGAACCTGACCGCGTTCAACGCGGAAGCGTATCGCGCCGGCGTGCAGGCGGTGCCGAAGGAGCATCTCGACGCCGCAGTGGCGCTCGGCCTGCGGCCGTGGCAGCGCACGATCTTCGTCGTGCTGCCGCAGGCGCTGCGCAGCGCGATGCCCGTGCTGCTGACCAACGGCATCGGCAGCCTGCAGCAAAGCGCGCTGGTGGCGATCGTCGCGGTGGCTGACCTGATGTACGTCGCGAAGAGCATCGCGACCGAAGCGTACCGGCCGCTCGAAACCTACTCGGTGGTCGCGCTCGTGTATTTCGCGCTGTCGCTGCCGATCGCGCAACTCGTCCACGTCATCGAGCGCCGCCAGGACGTCGCCGTCCAGCGCTGAGGAGCCCGTCGTGAACCTCGATTTTTCCGTCGTCTGGCCGTACTGGCTCGTACTCGCGAAAGGCCTCGGGCTGACGCTTGCATTCACCGTGACCTGTGCACTCGTCGGCAGCCTGCTCGGCTTCGTGCTGAGCCTGCTGCGGATGTCGCCGTCGCGCTGGCTGCGCGGCCCGGTCACCGCGTTCGTCGAATTCTTCCGCGGCACGCCGCTGCTGATCCAGTTGTTCTGGGTGTTCTTCTGCTTCCCGGTCGTGCTGCGGCTGCCAATCCCGCCATACCTGTCGGTGCTGATCTCGCTGACGCTGTACATGGCCGCGATCACGAGCGAGACGTTTCGCGGTTCGCTGAAATCGATCGCCGGCGAACAGCACGACGCATGCATCGCGCTCAGCCTGTCGCCGCACGTGAAGATCGTCTACGTGATCTTTCCGCAAGCGTTGCTGCGCGCGATTCCGCCGCTGCTGTCGAACGTCGTGAGCCTGTTCAAGGAGAGCGCGCTCATCTCGTCGGTGGGGATCGCCGACCTGATGTTCGTCGGCCAGAACGTGTCGAACAGCACCGCACGGCCCGTCGAGTTCCTGACGACGGTTGCCGTCATCTATTTCCTCGTCGCCTTTCCGCTGACCCGCCTGGTCGGCGTAGTGGAGTCCAGGATGCTCAGGCGCTATGCCTATTAACTCGCAACGCTCTCATCAAGCCGGAGAAATCTCATGCAACTGAAAGGCATTCTGCCCGCACTCGTTACGCCGTTCGACGCATCGGGCGCGGTCGACCACGATACGCTCGCGTCGATCCTCGAATATCAGCTCGCCGCAGGCGTCAGCGGCTTCGTGCCGCTCGGTTCGACGGGCGAGTACTACGCGCTCACGAACGACGAGCGCCGTGCGGTGATGAAGACCGTGCGGGAAGTGGTCGGCAACCGCGGCGAGCTGATTGCCGGCGCGAACGGCTCGTCGACGCGCGAAGTCATCGAGCAAGTCCGCCAGGCGCGCGATGCCGGCTACACGAACATCCTGATCGCGCCACCGTACTACGCGCTGCCGTCGCAGGACGAACTGATTGGCCACTACGACGCGATTCTCGCCGCGGTGACCGACGTGAACGTGATCCTGTACAACTATCCGGTGCGCACGAACGTCGAGGTCGGCTTCGGTGTGCTCGATGCGTTCAAGGATCACCCGCGTGTGATCGGCATCAAGGAAAGCAGCGGCAACCTGTTGCGCGCGATCGAGATCGGCGGCAAGTACCGCGACCACTATCAGCTGTCGTGCGGCTCGGACGACCAGGCGCTCGATTTCTTCCTGTGGGGTGCGACCAGTTGGATCTGCGGGCCCGCGAACTGCTTCGCGAAGCAGGTCGTGAGCTTCTACGACAAGTTCTCGGCCGGCGACCTCGCGGGCGCGCAGAATGTGATGCGTTCGCTGTTCCCGGTAATGGCGAGCATGGAGTCCGGCAAGTTCATCCAGAAGGTCAAGTACGGTTGTGAACTGGCCGGCTTCAAGGTCGGCAACGCACGCATGCCGCTGCAACCGCTGACCGACCAGGAGAAAGCGGAATTCCGTGCGGTCTTCGAAGCGTCGCACGCGTAACGCGCACCCGTACCGGCGCCGCGCGGCGCCGGTACGTCGACCGAGGGCATCCCAACATGACGATTCACAACTTTACTTGTATCGAAGGCCATACCGAAGGCATGCCGGTGCGCATGGTGATCGACGGCGCCCCGACGCTGCAGGGCGCGACGATGAATGCACGCCGCGAGGATTTCGTCGCGCACCACGACTGGGTTCGCCGCACACTGATGCTGGAGCCACGCGGCCATGCCCACATGTCGGGCACGATCCTCTATCCGCCCGTCAGCGACAACGCCGATTTCAGCCTGCTGTTCATCGAGACGTCCGGCTGCCTGCCGATGTGCGGCCACGCAACGATCGGCTCGATCGCGTTCGCGATCGAGGAGCGCCTGGTCGTGCCGAAGCAGCCTGGCATGGTCACCGTCGACGTACCGGCGGGACAGATCGTCGCGCGCTACGAGATGAACGGCGAGCGCGTGAGCTCGGTCCGCTTCACCAATGTGCCGAGCTTCCTGTTCGCCCGTGATGTCGCGATCGCGATTCCGGCGCTCGGCACACTTGCCGTCGATATCGCATACGGCGGAAACTTCTATCCGATCGTCGACGTTCAGCCCAACTTCCCCGGTTGCGAACACTTCACGCCGGACGAACTGCTCGCATGGGGCCGTGATGTACAACGCGCGGTGAACGACGCGATCGACGTCGTGCATCCCGACCATCCGGCCATTCGCAGCGTCCGGCATTGCATGTGGACAGGCAAGCCGATCGCGAGCGACGCCCACGGGCGCGCGGTGGTGATCGCCGGCGACAGTCTCGTCGATCGGTCGCCGTGTGGCACCGGCAGCTCGGCACGCGTCGCGCAGCGCTTCGCGCGCGGCTGGCTGAAAGCGGGCGAAGCGTATCGCCACGAGAGCCTGATCGGCAGCCGCTTCATCGGCCGCGTGGAATCAGTCACGCGCCTCGACAGCGGGTTCGACGCCGTGCGACCGAGCATCGAAGGACGCGCATGGGTCACCGGGCGCGCGCAGTACCGCGTCGATTCGTCACAACCGTATGCGCACGGCTTCAGCCTGCAGGAGTTCGTCAATTGAACGCGATTCCGCGAGACCATGCGCCCGCATCACCCGGCGCGGCACGCAACGAATCGGCCGTCGTGATCGGTGGCGGGATCGTCGGCGTGTGCTGCGCGCTCTATCTGCAGCGCGACGGGTATGTCGTCACGCTGCTCGATCCGGCCGCCCCCGGTGACAGCACCGCAAAATGGAGCTGCGGCCAGATGGCAGTCAGCGAGGTCATCCCGCTGTCGAAGCCGGGCATCCTGATGAAGATACCGCGCTGGCTGATGGACCAGAAGGGGCCGCTTGCGCTGCGACCCGGCGCGCTGCCCGGCATCCTGCCGTGGTTCTTTCGCTTCGTCGCATCGGCCCGCCACGCGAAGATCGTATCAATCGCGCAGGCGATGGCCACGCTGACACACGACGTCTATCCCGACTATGCACCGCTGCTCGATGCGTGCGGCGACCGCGCGCTGCTGGGCCAGCGCCCGGTGCTCGAAGTGTTCGACGATCCAGCCGGCATCACGCACGAGCAACCGCATCTGGACCTGCGGCAATCGCTCGGATTCGAATCGCAGCGGCTGACGGCCGCGGACATAGGCGACCTTGAACCTGCGCTCGCCGGCCGATTCAAGCACGGGCTGCTGTTTCCCGACTGGCGCGCGGTCAGCGATACCGAAGGCTTCATCGCGGCGCTGACGGCCAGCTTCGAAGCGCAAGGCGGACGCCGCATCCGCGCGAACGCTGCGCGCATCGACGAGGCGTCCGGCCGCGCGACGGGCGTGACGCTTGCGAACGGCGAGCGCGTCGCGGCCGACCATGTCGTCGTTGCAGCCGGTACCGGTTCGCGACAATTCTTCGGCCCGCTCGGCGTACGCGTACCGCTCGAAGGCATCGCCGGCTACCAGGCGTTGCTCGCCGACCCGGGGGTCGAATTCCGTCACTCCGTGATTTACGCAGACGGCGGCTTCTGCTTCAGCCCAATGACGCGCGGCCTGCAGATCGGCGGCACGATCGAGTTCGCGGGCCGCCACGCGCAACCGAACTTCCGGCGCGCGGACATCATCCTGGAAAAGGCCCGGCGCATCCTGCCCGAGCTGCGGACCGTGCGCGTCGAGTACGGCGTCGGCTACCGTCCGTTCCTGCCCGACACGAAACCGGTGATCGACCGATCGAAGCGGCTACCCAACGCATACATGGCCTTTGGCCACGGCCAGCTCGGCCTCACGCTCGGCGCGACGACCGGCCGCCTGATCGGCGACCTCGTCGCCGGCCGCCCGACGCGACAGGACCTGTCGCCGTTCAGCGCCTATCGTTTCACCTGACATTCGAGACCCTTCATGCAAACCTACGAACGACTTTTCATCGACGGCTGCTGGGTGGCGCCCGTTCGCGGCCATACCTTCGACTCGATCGACCCGAGCGACGAAACCGTGATCGCGAAGGTGGCGGCCGCCACCGCCGAAGACATCGATCTCGCCGTCACCGCGGCGCGGCGCGCCTTCGACGACGGCCCGTGGCCGCGCATGACCGGCGCCGCGCGCGCCACCGTGCTGCGGGCGATCGCGCAAGGCATTCGCGACCGTCTGCCGGAACTGGCCGAACTCGAAGTGCGCGACAACGGCAAGCCACTGCCGGAAGCGCTGTGGGATCTCGGCGATGCCGCCGGCTGCTTCGACTTCTATGCGGGACTGGCCGAACAGCTCGACGGCAACGCCGAAACCCCGGTGCCGCTGGCCGACGAGCGCTTCAGCACGGTCGTCCGCAAGGAGCCGATCGGCGTGGCCGGCGCGATCATCCCGTGGAATTTTCCGCTGCTGATGGCTGCGTGGAAGGTCGCGCCCGCGCTCGCGGCCGGCTGCACGATGGTGCTCAAGCCGTCCGAACTGACGCCGCTCACCGCGCTGGAGTTGGCCGGCATCGCCGACGCGGCCGGGCTGCCGGCCGGCGTGCTGAACGTCGTAACGGGCCTCGGCGCGGATGCCGGCGCACCGCTCGCCGAGCATCCGTGCATCGACAAGCTCGCGTTCACCGGCAGCGTGCCGACCGGCAGCCGGATCATGCAGGCCGCCGCACGCGACATCAAGAGCGTGAGCCTCGAACTCGGCGGCAAGTCTCCGTTCATCGTGTTCGGTGACAGCGATCTCGAAGCGGCCGTCGAATGGATCCTGTTCGGCATCTTCTGGAACCAGGGCGAAGTGTGCTCGGCCACGTCGCGCGTGCTGGTCGAGCGCTCGCTGTACGCGCCGCTCGTCGAGCGGCTCGCGCAGGAAGCGCGCAAAATCACGATCGGCAACGGCCGCGACGACGGCGTGCTGCTCGGGCCGCTGGTGAGTCGCGGGCAGTACGACAAGGTGTTGACGGCAATCGCACGCGGCCGCGACGAGGGTGCACGGCTCGTGACCGGTGGCGAACGGCCCGCGCATCTCGAACGCGGCTACTTCGTCGAACCGGCCGTGTTCGCCGACGTGCCGGAAGACAGCTGGATCTGGCGCGAGGAAATTTTCGGGCCGGTCGTGTGCGTGCGGCCGTTCGATACGGAAGACGAAGCGGTGCGTTCGGCCAATGATTCACGCTTCGGCCTCGCGGCGGCGGTCATGTCGGCGGACCTGCCGCGCTGCGAGCGCGTCGCCCGCGCGATGCGCGCGGGCATCGTCTGGATCAACTGCTCGCAGCCGACGTTTACGGAAGCGCCGTGGGGCGGCTACAAGCAGAGCGGGATCGGGCGCGAACTCGGCGAGTGGGGGCTGAACAACTACCTCGAGATCAAGCAGATCACACGCTACGACAGCGACAAGCCGTGGGGCTGGTACATCAAGTAAGAGGGTCAAGATCATGCGCTGGAACAAGACGCTGCAGCTCGTCGACGTGCACTGCGAGGGTGAGATCGGCAAGGTGATTACCGGCGGCGTCATCGACGTGCCGGGCAAGACCATGCTCGACAAGATGAACTACATCAACGAGACCGACGACAGCCTGCGGCGGCTCGTCGTGCTCGAGCCGCGCGGCTGCCTGCAGATGTCGGTCAACCTGCTGCTGCCGCCCACCCGGCCGGAAGCCCAGGCCGGCTTCATCGTGCTGCAGGCCGACAAGGCGCACCCGATGTCGGGCAGTAACTGCATCTGCGTCGTGACGGCACTGCTCGAACTCGGCATGGTGCCGATGCAGGAGCCCGAGACGACGGTCGTGCTCGACACGCCGGCCGGGCTCGTCACGGCGCGCGCGGCGTGTCGCGACGGTCGCTGCATCGGCGTATCGCTCGACATGGTGCCGTCGTTCGTCGAGCACCTCGACGTCGACGTCCACACGCAGGAATTCGGCACGATCAAGGCCGACATCGCGTTCGGCGGCGTGTACTACGCGCTCGTCGACGTCGATCAGATCGGGCTCGACATCGCACCGGGCAACGCGCGGCAACTCGCCACGCACGGCGTACGGCTCAAGGAGATCATCAACCGGCAGGTCGCCGTGCAGCATCCGCTTTACCCGGACATCAACGAAGTCGCCTACGTGATGTTCCGCAATCGGATCGACGACACGGTGTACCAGACCTGCACGACGCTGCCGCCCGGCCGGGTCGACCGGTCGCCGTGCGGCACCGGCAGCTCGGCCAATCTGGCAACGCTCGCCGCCCGCGGGCGTGTGCAGGTCGGCGCTCGCCTCACGTCGCGCTCCACGATCGGCGGGGAATTCCGCGTCGAACTGTTGGGCACGACCGAAGTGGGCGGCAAGCCGGCGGTATTGCCGCGCGTCACCGGACGCGCCTGGGTGTTCGGGTTCCAGCAACTCGGCGTCGATCCCGACGATCCGCTGGCCGCGGGGTTCATGCTGAGCGACACGTGGGGGGACGGATTCGGGCCATCGGCACCGTCAGGTACGTGAGGGCGCGATGCTAAACTCCAGAGCGCGCCCGGCGACCCGGGCCGATTACAGGAAGGGTGGCGAGATGAGCAAAGAGGCCGTTGAAACGGAAGGTGGCGGCCGCCGGCACGGCGGGCGGTATGTGTATGAGGAATTGCGCAAGCAGATCCTGACACTCAAGCTGAAGCCCGGCGTGCAACTCGACGAAATCTCGCTGGCCGCGCAGTTCGGCCTGTCGCGCTCGCCGGTGCGCGACGCCATTGCGCGACTGAGCAGCGAGGGGCTCGTCACGATCCTGCCGAATCGCACGACGCTCGTCACGCCATTCGAGATCGAAGAATTCCCGAAGTACATCTCGGCGCTCGACCTGATCCAGCGCGCGGTCACGCGGCTCGCGGCCACGCAGCGCTCCGAAGCCGATCTCGCGAAAATCCGCAAGGCCGACGACATCTACATGGAGGCCGTCGCGAGCGGCGACTTCCAGGCGATGTCGGAGACCAACAAGGCGCTCCACATGGCGATCGCGCACGCCGCCAACAACCCGTACTTCGTCGGTTACTACGAACGGCTGCTGGGCGAAGGGCAGCGCCTGCTTCACCTGCATTTCGACTTCACGGTCAGTTCGCCCACCGCCGCCAAGCTCGGCCGCGACCACGACGAACTGATCGATGCGATCGCGCGGCGCGACGCCGATGCCGCCGAGCGTGCCGCGCACGAGCACACGATGCTGTTCCAGAAGCGGTTCCTCGACTACATGAAGCAGAACATGACGGAATCGATGGCGGTGCTGTAACGCATCGGCATCAGTGCCTGCGTCGATTCAACGACGCAGGCAAGCTGCCGCCCGTCGTCACTGCCCGCTCGTCGGGCAAGCACACCCCGTCACGCCCGGTGCCCCGAGATCGGCCCCGCTTCGCCGGTCAGGTTGAACACGCTGTCGATCCATGCAAGAAACGTCGAAAACGTGAAATCCGACCACTGCTGCGTGCGGAACGCCTTCATCACCGGCGTATCGGCCGGGTCCTGCTGGTTCAGCAGGTTGTCGACGAACGTACCGATATCCGCATCGATGCCGTTCTCGTGGATCCCCGACCCGGTAAAGCTGACCGCCGTCACCTGGTGGTTGTCGATGAAGTCGTTGCGCGCCCACGGCATGAAGTAGCCGAAGTTCGGCAGCGGGTTCAGCGTCTGCTTCAGCCCGTCCAGCTCCTGGTCGAACATCGCGAGCGACAGCGCATCCTTCGTCGTGTCGTCGGGCGCCGCCATCACGGCCGGTAGGAACGCACGATAGTGATACGCGGCGATGATCTTGTCGCGCTGGTAGCTCGAGAAGCCGAAGCGGTCGTGCGGATACGTCGCCGACAGCGCCGCATACGCGCTCCCCATGTTGCCCGGATCGAAATGGCGGGTCAGCCGGCTGTTCACGGTGATCATCCCGTCGGGGCCCGTCATCCCCCACTCGGTGCGCACCCGGTCGTACAGGCCGACCGACGGATGGGTGGCCGCGTCCGCATCGAACGGCGTGTTGAAGACCGTGCCGGCGTCGTCGAGCAGCGAACTATGCGCTTGCGGCTGCAGCGTGTTGCGCAGCGTCGCATAGTTCGCGAGCGTGCCGTAGCCGCCCGCGCTCATCCCGTATACGAGCAGCCGGTTCGGCTTGCCGAAGCCGTGCGACGTCAGCCACTGCGCGACGGCCTGGATGTTCTTCAGCCCGCTGTAGTGCTGCAGCCGCCAGTCGCCGCTCGGCGACGTGTAGTTGCGCACCGCGCTGCCCATGTGGATATCTCCGGTGCAGTAGGGCACGAAAACCTGTGTCCACTGCTGCGTCTCGACCTTCGGTTCGCCAACCAGAATGTGCGCGAGATCCATCCGCGTGAGCAGCGGCGACAGGAACGACGACAGCAGGCTCTCGTTCGCGGTGCCGTTCATGTAGTTGTGCGGGATGCCGTCCGGGTTGAAGCCGCCGAGGCCGGCCTCGGCACCGGTCGACGTCTGCGTGCAGGTGCCGTAGTCCCAGCACGCGCCGCCCGGCTCCATCATGTACAGCAGGTTGTCCGACTGCGCGCGATTGATGTAGAAGCGCATCGGCGTGCCGTTGCCGCACGACGCACCGGTGCTCTCCGGCAGCGTCACTTCGTACCACGAATAATACGGAATCGACGGATCCGGCATCGTCGTATCGGCCGCGTGACCGTTCAGTGCCGCGCAACCGAGCAGCGTGGCAACGGCCGCGCGCAGCAGGCTTCGTGCTGTGGACATCTCCCCTCCTTGTCGATGGACATGACGCGGCCGCCGGGCTCCATCCCGGCGTCGCGGATTCGGCGCTCAGTGCACGCCGGACGGTGACGCGCCGTCGAACAGCTGGACGCGCAGCGCCTGCAGGCGCTGCGCGATGACGGCCTGTTGCTGGTCGGGATCGGGAATGCTCGCCTGAACCTGCCGGACGACGTCGCGGCTCTGTTGTTCGTACGAGAGATAGCGCGGGTCCTGCGCCGGCGACGGGCCGACCGTCTGCTGCGAATAGGTGTCCCATTGCGCGCGCATCGACCGGATCGCCGCACTGCGTGTCGCCGGGTCGGCCTCGGTATCGGTCAGCAGCGCCGCGCTGAGCGCTTCGGCCTGCACGGGCACGATCTCGTTGCGCGCGACATGGTCGGGCAGTTCGTCGAGAATCCGGCGCGCGAGTGCGGCACGCTCGGCTTGCGGCATGCTGTTGCGGCGATCCCCATACGCGGCAACCTCATCGCGAAAGCGCGCGAACGCGACGATGCGTTTCACTTCGGCATCCGCGTCGGGGCGCCCCGCGAGGCTGCGGCGCAGCGCGTCGACGTCGAGCCGCCGCTCCTCCGGGCCGGGTGTCGCGGCGCCGGTGCCGAACGTATCGGCCGCGCCAGACTGCGCGCTCGCCATCGTGGTCGTTGTGCCGGACGACGCCGCTTGCGCCGGTGTCGCCGCTTCATATCGCCAGATTGCAACGACGGCCACGCCGATCGCCGCGATCGCGCCCGTGCGCCGCCAACGTGCCCAGTTCTTCTTCACGTCGCCTCCTCGTCACGTCATGCCGTTCTTCACCGGTGCATCCGCGAGTAGGTTCTAGGTCGAATCCGGCATGCAGTCAAAAGCGGCGCTAGAACGCAGGCACTAAACCTGTTCGCATCGGCCACGTCCGGCAAAACGTTTGAAACGCATTTCGTTGTCGCACGGCCAGGCGCGCCATGTCGCGCGCCACGCCCGTCCGGCGGCGGTTCGGGCCTGTACGTCGCGTGGGCACCGCGACGCCAAGCAAGCAGCGATCCAGCGGCGCGGCACACGATCGCCGTGCATGCGCGTGGCCGATACGGATGGCCGGATCAGACCCGTCGAACGACCCGCTGAGCGCTTGGTCGTCATTTTGACCCGCCCTATGCTGATTTCCGACACGCGCCGAACGGTCGGCGCGACGCACACCCCACCCAGCCGAGCCCGTTCCATGAGCCGTGCAGACCTGCCGCATCGCGCACCCGCCGCCGTTCACGACTATCCGACCTATCGCGACGCGCTCGCGGGCCACCGGCTGCCTGCCGCCTTCGTCGATCTCGATTGCCTAGACGCGAACCTCGCCGACCTGAAGCGCCGCGCACGCGGCCTGCCGATCCGGCTCGCGACGAAGTCGGTGCGCTCGCGCGACCTGATCGGCGCGGTGCTCGCCGCCGGCCCGTTCATGCAGGGGCTGCTGTGCTACTCGGCCGCGGAAGCCGCGTGGCTCGCGGACGGCGGGTTCGACGACATCGTCGTCGCGTATCCGACCGTCGAGCCCGACGACCTGCGCGCGGTGGCCGCGCAGCTCAGGCGCGGCCGCTCGATCACGCTGATGGTCGACGCCATCGCGCAGGTCGACGCGATCGACCGCATCGCACACGACGAACGCGTGACGATCCCGCTCGCGATCGATCTCGACATGTCGTCCGCGTATCCGGGCCTGTATTTCGGCATGTACCGCTCGCCGGTGCGTGACGCGGCCGGCACACTCGCGCTCGCGAACCGCATCGGCGAACGGCATCACGTGCGTCTCGACGGGCTGATGGGCTACGAAGGGCAGATCGCCGGCGTGGCCGACACCGAGCCGGGCAGCGGCGCGCGCAACGCGCTGGTGCGTCACCTGAAGCGCCGCTCGGCGCGCGAGATCAATGCGCGCCGCCAGGCGGCCGTGCAGGCGCTCGCGACGGCGGGCCATACGTTGCGCTTCGTGAACGGCGGCGGAACCGGCAGTTTCGAGAGCACGCTCGGCGACGCATCGGTCACCGAGCTCGCGGCCGGCTCCGGGCTCTACGCGCCGGCGCTGTTCGACCACTACGCAGCGTTTCATGCGCAGCCGGCCGCCGGCTTCGCACTGCCGGTCGTGCGGATTCCGCAGCCGGGCATCGTGACCTGCTCGGGCGGCGGCTATATCGCATCGGGCCCGGCCGGCAAAAGCCGCCTGCCGCGGCCGTGGCTGCCGGCCGGCTGCACGCTGATCGACAACGAAGGCGCGGGTGAGGTGCAGACGCCCGTGCGCGTGCCGCGCGGCGTCGCGCCGGCGATCGGCGAGCCGATCCTGTTCCGCCACGCGAAGGCCGGCGAACTGTGCGAACGCTTCAACACGCTGCTGCTGATCCGCGGCGGCCGCGTGGTCGGCGAAGCGCCCACCTATCGCGGCGAAGGCAAGAGCTTTTTCTAGCAGGCCGCACGGCCCGCCGTTCAAACCGGTCAACCCGTTCAAACCGTTCAACCCATTCAAACGACAACCACGGAGACAAAGCCATGTGGCGCAACTGGTCGGGATATGTCTGCAGTCCTGATGCAACCGTGTCGACGCCTGCGTCGCACGCCGGGCTCGCGGCGGTGCTGCGCGACGCGGCGGCAACCGGCGCCACCGTGCGCGCGGCCGGCGCCGGTCATTCGTTCTCGCCGCTCGTGCAGACCGACGACGTGATCCTGTCGCTCGATGCGATGCAGGGCGTGATCGACGTCGACCGCGACCGGCGCGTCGCGCGCGTGCATGCCGGCACGCGGCTGTGGGCGCTGGGCCCGGCGCTCGCCGCGCACGGCCTCGCGATGGAGAACCTCGGCGACATCAACGTGCAGTCGATCGCCGGCGCGACCAGCACCGGCACGCACGGCACCGGCATCACGCTCGGCAACCTGGCGACGCAGATCGACAGCCTGACCTTCATGTGCGCGGACGGCAGCGAGATCCGCGCGAGCGCCGACACGCATCCCGAGCTGTTCGCGGGCGGCCGGATCGGGCTCGGCGCGCTCGGCGTGCTGATCGAGATCGGCCTGCGTCTCGTGCCCGCGTTCAAGCTGCGCCTCGAGCGCGGCGGCATGCAGCTCGACGACTGCCTCGCGCAAGCGGACGCATTGATCGCGAAGCATCGCTCGTTCGAGTTCTACTGGTTCCCGCATACGGACGCCGTGCTGACCAAGGCGTGGGACATGACCGACGAACCGGCCAACTCGGTGCACTGGGCGAGCCGTGCATCCGAGTCGTTCCTCGAGAACTCGGTGTTCGGCGCGCTGTGCGGGCTCGGCAAGCACGTGCCGTCGCTGTGCCCGGCGCTGAGCCGGTTGTGCGCATCGACCGTGTCGGCGGGCCGGCACGTGGATGCGAGCTACGCAATGCTGTCGACGGTGCGCCGCGTGCGCTTCAACGAAATGGAATGGTCGGTGCCGGCCGAACGCGGCGCCGACGCGCTACGCGAGATCCGCGCGTTCATCGCGCGCCGCAGCTTCCCGTTGATGTTCCCGCTCGAATACCGCTGGGTGCGCGGCGACGACATCTGGCTGAGCCCCGACTACGGCCGCGACAGCGTGCGCATCTCGGTGCACCAGTATCGCGGGATGCCGTTCGACGCGTACTTCTCGGGCGTGCAGGCGATCTGCCGCAATCACGGCGGGCGGCCGCACTGGGGCAAGGTGCATGCGATGAAGGCCGCCGAGCTGGCGACGTGCTATCCGCACTGGGACGATTTCCTCGCGCTGCGCGAACGGATGGACCCGCACGGCCGCTTCCTGACGCCGTACCTGCGCACGCTGTTCGGCCTGCCGCAACACGCAAGCGCAAGTACCAGCGCCGCCGCAACCGCGCGCGCCACGCCGGCCCGCCGAGGGACACACCCGATGCACGAAACGGCCGGCCTCGCACAAGATCGGCCGCGATCCAACCAGGAGGCCTCATGAGCACAGCCACCCTGCATGCCGCCGCGCAGTCGCGTCCCGATCCGTCGACCGGCGCCGTCATCCGTCTCGCGCTCGCGTTCGCGGCGGCCACCAACGGCCTGATCCTGTCGCCGTTCCTCGTCGCGGCCGTGATGACGCGCTTCCGGCTCGACGAAGGCACCGCGACCGCGCTCGTCAGCGCCGAAATCCTCGGCATCGCGATCAGTTGCGCACTGCTGTCGCACCGGATCGCGCGCGCCGCGCGGCCGTTCACGCTGGCCGGCCTGGTCGGCACGATCGCCGGCCAGGCGCTCAGCGCGGTCGCGCCCGGCATCGTGTCCGCGGCAGTCGCGCGCGGGATGACGGGGCTGTTCGAAGGGATGCTGTTCGTCGTCGTCGCGTCCGGCGTGTCGCAGCGTGCGTCGACCGACCGCCTGTGGGGGCAAATCAACCTGCTCGCGGGCATCATCAACGGCGGCATCCTCGTGCTGATTTCCGCATTGCCGGCCGGCTGGCTCGGGCACTGGGTGTTCGCGCTGCTGGCGGCCGTCGTCGCCGTGCTGGCGCCCGCGATCCGCGGCATCGACGCGTTCGCGAGCGCACCCGCGCAGACCCACGTGCGCGCCGGCGCGCTGCCGTGGCGGCCAGTGATCGCGATCTGGGTCGTAACGGCGCTCGTCTACGGCGTGCAAGCGTCGCAATGGGCGATTGCCGGCTTCGTCGGCGAGCGTGCCGGGCTGTCGCCGACGACGATCGGCGTGCTGCTGTCGGTGTCGTCGCTGCTCGGCTTCGTCGGCGCGGCGATTCCGTCGCATCCGGCCAGCCACAAGCACCGCCTCGCGCTGATCTGGGCCGCGCAGCTCGCGATGATCGCGTCGATCGAATGGTTCTTCAGCGCGCGCAGCGGCAGCGCGTACTTCCTGAGCCAGTTCGTGCTGAACAGCGCGTTCTTCGTGATCGTGCCGTTCCTCACCGGGATGCTGTCCGACGTCGACCCGGACGGCTCGCTCGTCGCGCGCACGCTCGTCGTCACGTTCTTCGCGGCCGGCATCGGCACCGCACTGTCGGGCGCGCTGCTCGGCCGCTTCGGCGGTA
>NZ_CAJNKE010000011.1 GCF_905232215.1 Burkholderia sp. LMG 13014 | reverse complement strand
GGTCGACCAGCCGGATACTGCTGCCATTGAGCGCCAGCATCCGGTGCACGATCAGCAGCCCGAGCCCGCCGCTCGTCACCGCACCGCCGCTCATCGGCCGCTGCGGCCGCTGGAACAGCCCTTCGCGCCGCGCCGCCGGAATCCCTTCCCCGGTATCGGCCACGGTCACGACCACGCGGTCGCCGCGCGGCTCCAGCGCGACCTCGACCTCGCCGTGCGCAGGCGTGTGCCGCAACGCGTTGTCGAGCAGGTTGGTCAGTACGCGCTCGATCATCCCGAGATCGGCCGACACGACCGGCACCCGCGGCGGAATCCGCGCATGCAGTGCGACACCGCGCGCCTGCGCGGTCAGCTCGAATTTCTGGAACACGTCCTGCACGAGATCGACGAGCGAGAACGGCTCGCGCTCGGCCTGCACGCCGCCCGATTCGAGCCGCGCGAGTTCGAACAGCGCCTGCGCGAGCCGGCCGACCTTCGCGCTCTGCGCGAGCGCGATCGACAGGTAGCGCCGCCGTTCGTTCTCGGCGAGCGTGTCCGACTTCAGCGACAACGTCTCCAGGTAGCCATGCAGCGACGTCAGCGGCGTCCGCAGGTCGTGCGAGATGTTCGTGATCAGTTCGCGCCGTTGCTGGTCCTGGTGCGTCAGTGCGCGCCACTGGTCACCGATCCGGTCGGCCATCTGCGCGAACGCGGATTCGAGCACGACGATGTCGTCGCCGCGCCGGCCCGGCCGCGAACGCGGCACCGGCGGCTGTGTGTCGGGCGTGCCGTTCGCGTCGAAGCGGCGCATCGCGTCCGTCAGCCGGCGCAGCGGGCGCGTGATGAAGCTGAACGCGGTGAGGCCCGCGAGCAGGCCGAGCAGCGCGACCAGCGCCATCGACCACAGCGTCGTGCGCAGCACGTTGCCCGCATCGACGCGCGCGGCCAGCCGGTCGTGCGCCTCGCCGAGCAGCACCACGTAGATGTAGCCCGACGGCGGCTGCCCCGCGCGCTGCAGCGGCGCGGCGCTGAACACCTTGCGCGCATCGGGGCTGCGCGGGTCGTCGCCGAGGATCGGCAGCGGCTCGCCCGCGATGAAGCGCTGCACGGGCGCGAGATCGACGCGGTCGCGCTTCACGTGGCCGGGCGGCGCATCGTCGCCCTTGATGCGCCCCGCGTTGTCGAGCAGATAGACCTCGACACTCGGGTTCACGCCCATCAACTGGCCGAACAACGTGCGCACGGCGTCCGGGCGCAGCCCGTTCGCGTCCATCAGCGGTGCGCTGTGGGTCACGCTGTCGACGATATTGGCGGCCAGGTCGCGCGACAGCCCCTGCACGACTTCCTGCTCGCGCATGTCGTTCGCACGGATCTGCAGCCACGCGGACGCGCCCGAGCAGGCGAGCAGCAGCACGGAGAACACGAGCGACAGCCGCTGGGTGAGCGTGAGCTTCATCATGCGTCCCGCTGGCCCGGCGCGGCGAGCTTGTAGCCGCGGCCCCACACGGTGAGGATCCGCACGGGCTCGGCCGGATCGGCCTCGATCTTCGCGCGCAGCCGGTTGATATGGGTGTTGACCGTGTGTTCGTAGCCTTCGTGCTGGTAACCCCACACGGCATTGAGCAGATCCATTCGCGAGAACACCTTGCCCGGGTGCCGCGCGAAGAAATACAGCAGGTCGAATTCGCGTGGCGTGAGATCGATGCGTGTGCCGTCGACGCTCGCTTCGCGCGCGATCGGGTCGATCGCCAGCCCCGCGACGTCGAGCGTGCCCGCGTCGATCCGCGAATCGCGCGCGAGCGCATCGACGCGCCGCAGCAGCGCCTTCACGCGCGCGACGAGCTCCAGCACCGAGAACGGCTTGGCCAGATAGTCGTCGGCACCGAGCTCGAGGCCGAGGATCCGGTGCACCTCGCTCGAGCGCGCGCTCGTGATGATGATCGGCGTGTAGCGCGTCATCGCACGCGCGCGCCGGCAGATTTCGAGGCCGTCGACGCCCGGCAGCATCAGGTCGAGGATCAGCGCATCCCAGCCGCCCTGTTCGAGCAGGCGCAACCCTTCGGCGCCGTCCGCGCTGTGCACGACCTCATAGCGCTCGTCGCGCAGGTGCAGGCTCAGCACGTCGGCGATGTCAGCATCGTCCTCGACGATCAGGATGCGTTTCGGTTGGTCCATGGCGGCGGGCGGCGGCACGTCGGTGCCGAGGTCGGGTATCGGTTCGGGCCGGCCCCGGTCCGGCTGGCCGGGTTCCCGGGGGTGAATCGCGGCAACGGGCCGCGCTGCCGCCATTGTGCAAAATTTTGCGGCGCGGCGGGGAGTGATCACATTTCATTTAACTTTGGCCGGTGCGCGTGCCGGGAGGCAATACTGGCATGGCTCTGCGATCCGGCCCTTGGAGGACGATTCTATCAGCCGGTGCGAACACGACGTACGCTCAAAAAAGCGGAAGCGATGACGCGGCGATCGGTGATCGCTGGTGTGAGTGGGTGTGATGCCATGGCATGCTGCGCAAGCGTTCCCCACCGCATTCCGTTTGCGGAGAATGTAGACGCAGTGCTACAAGCCGTCTCAGCCAACTCGCATATAACAAGCAGTACAAACCACTTTTCAAAGTAAAGATCGTGCCAACTGACACTCACGATCATCCGCATTGATCAATACCTGTCGGTTAGCGATACGACCGAAGATGCCATTCCTGCGCAGCGAGTTCGCGTGCAAGTCGGTTCGGCACACGAGCGGCGCATGTCGATCAACCCGCCCGCTTCCCGTGCCTCCCCTCCCGCTACTCTGAATCCGCCTGTGCGAACCCGAGCGTAAGACCAAAAGCATCGAGGATCGTCGCCGCAGTCGTGGCCATTCGCTTTGCCATTGCCTTCGGCGTCTCGCGCGTGGCCCCCTGGCGAAGCCAGTGCACCGCCGTCCAGACCAACCCGCCGCCAAGCACCGTCAGGCAATCCTGTTCTGCTTCCGTGCGAACACCTTCATAGGGCGGAAGGATGCGGCCCGCGACGAACGTCACCAGTTCATCGAAAAACGCCGATGTCGCCGCGTCGTTGAATACCGTCAGATAGAAAGGCTCGTGCGCATGCAGATGCTCGAGAATCAGCGCGGTTTCCACCTCCATCGACGTGACGAAAGTGGCATTCGGCGAGTTCAGCAGTTTGCCTTGCTCCTCGACGAATGCGAAAGCGTTGTCGAGCCTCACCAACGCCGCCCGCTGAGCGGCAGTCTGGAGATCGGAAAAGTGTTGATAGAACGTGGGGCGAGCGACGCCCGCGCGCTGCACCAGTTGAGCAATGCTGAGTTTGTTCAGCGGCGCCTCGTCGAGCAGTTCGGTCGCGGCGCGAACGAGAGCGTCGTAACTCCGTTGAAAGCGAGGATCGGCGGGATTAGGGCTTACATCAGGGGGCATAAAAAGCTCTGGACACGTGGTTTTGTCTATTTTACATTTGTTCAATAGATCGAGATGCGATGCGCCGACACACCTCTGAAAGGCTATTGAAATGAAATCCTCCTCCCTCGTCCCCCAGCCGCCCCTGAAACCCGTCATCGGTCATTTGATGGAGGTCCTCGGGCCGTCTCCGCTTGCAAAGATGATGGATCTCGCGCGCACTTACGGGCCGGTCTATTGGTTCGAGGTGTTCGGCCAAGGTTACTACGTTGTCAGCGGACAAACACTCGTGAATGAAGTGTGTGATGAAAGCAGATTTCAGAAGTGTGTACACCAATCGCTGCTCGAACTCAGACCCGCGATCGGGGACGGGTTATTTACGGCGTTCGGTGACGAACCGAACTGGGCCAAAGCGCATCGTGTGCTGATGCAGGCGTTCGGCCCGCTCAGTATCTGGTCGATGTTTGACAAAATGGTCGACATCGCCGACCAGATGTTTCTTCATTGGGAGCGGTTCGGCCCGGAGACGCCGGTCGATGTGTCCGATCACATGACTCGACTGACGCTCGACACGATTGCCCTTTGTGCGTTTGATTGTCGTTTCAACAGCTTCTACCGTGAAGATCAGCATCCGTTTGTCGATGCCATGGTCAACACCCTCAGCGAGGCCGGAAAGCGCGAGTTGCGACCAAAACTTGTTTCGAAGTTGATGGTCAATCGCAGTCGAAAGTTCGACGCGGACATCGAAGTCATGCGGTCGCTCGCGACCAAAATGATCGAGGACCGGCGGAAGAACCCGCACGACAGCGAAGAGTCGATGGACCTGTTGGACCGAATGCTGAACGGCATCGATCCGGTGACCGGAGAAAAACTTGATGATGAGAACATCGTCTTTCAGATGATTACATTTCTCATCGCCGGACATGAAACGACAAGCGGGCTCCTGTCCTTTGCCACCTATTTCCTCCTCAAAAACCCGGACATCCTGCAGAAAGCACGGGACATGGTCGACGAGGTTGTCGGCAGCGAGACACCCCGGATCGAGCATCTCGCACGCCTTCGTTACATCGAACAAATCCTCATGGAGACGTTGCGAATCTGGCCGACAGCGCCGGCATTCGCAGTGAAACCGCTCGCCGACACAACGTTCGGCGGGAAATATGCCGTTTCTCCCGACGACATCATCATGATCTTGACTCCCATGTTGCATCGGGATGTGAGCGTCTGGGGCGAGGACGTCGAGGCGTTTCGTCCGGAGCGATTTGCCCCGGAGAATGCGGAGCAACTGCCTCCCAATTCATGGAAGCCCTTCGGCAATGGTGCACGTGCCTGTATCGGCCGCCCTTTTGCCATGCAGGAGGCCCATCTCGTTCTGATCATGCTGCTTCAGCGATTCGATTTCTCGTTCGCAGATCCGGACTACGAGCTGGACGTCGCCGAAACGCTTACGCTGAAGCCAGCCGGTTTCCGGGTGAACGTGAAACCGCGGGCCCGAGGTGCGCTTAAAGTGCCCGATACGGCCCCTCACGCCCGCTCGAGCGCTCAAAGCCCCAGCGTCGCTCCGGTTCAGTCGATCCCTGCCAGCGAAGATGTGTCGAATATGCTCGTCCTCTTCGGGGGAAACACCGGTTCCGCCGAGTCCTTTGCACGACGCATTGCAGGCGACGCGAGCCGTCATGGATTCCACGCCACGTGCGCGCCGCTTGACGACTTCGCGGGGAAACTCGACGGACATCCTGCAATCGTGATCGTCACCGCTTCCTACGAAGGACAGCCGCCGGACAACGCCAGATCATTCGTCCCGTATGTCGAAGCACTGGACGAGGGTGCGCTGGACGGCGTCCATTTTTCGGTTCTTGGGTGCGGCAACAAACAATGGGCACGGACATACCAGGCGATTCCCAAGCGCGTCGATGAAGCGCTCGAGAAGGCCGGTGCTACGCGAGTGCACTTCAGAGGCGAACTCGATTCCGGTGGCGACTTCTTTGGTGAATTTGACCGTTGGTACACCGAAATGTGGAATCGCTTTGCAACTAGCGCCGGAAGGGAAGTGTCGGTTGTGCAACATGGCGATACCGCACTGAAAGTATGGTTCGCCGAAAATACCCGTGAAAAATTGCTGAATGTCGGCGACATGGCGCATGCCTCCATCGTCGACAATAGAGAACTGGTTGATATCAGCGTGGCTGGCAGCCGCTCCAAAAAGCATATTGAATTGAAACTTCCGGAAGCGATGACTTATCGATCGGGAGATTACCTGGCCGTTCTGCCCCGCAACTCGAAATACAACGTCGATCGCGTCTTGCGCCGGTTTCGCGTGAGCTGGGACACTCAGGTCGTGATTGAAGGAACGTCAAGCAATCCACGCCTTCCGCTCGGCCAGGCAATGGGTTGCGGTGAACTGTTTTCGAGCTATGTTGAACTCGCCGTCCCCGCAACTCGGTCACAAGTATCCAGCCTGGCCGCTACCACGCGTTGCCCACCCGAGAAGGTCGAGCTTGAGCGCCTGAGCGCCGACGATTTCGAAGGCGAGATTCTGGGAAAGCGGACAACCGTCATGGATCTGCTCGAACGCTTCGGGTCCGTCGATCTGTCGCTCGATAAGTTCCTCGATATGCTGCCCGCGCTGAAAGCACGCCAGTACTCGATCTCGTCTTCCCCGCTTTGGAAAGCAGACCATGTCACGCTGACGGTAGCAGTGGTCGACGCACCAGCGCTCTCCGGCAATGGTCGTCATGAAGGGGTGGCGTCGTCGTATCTCGCGCGACTCAACACGGGGGACAGCTTGTCCGTTGCAGTCAGGCCATCGAATGCACGCTTTCGGCCACCAGCCGAACCCAATCTTCCGATGATTCTCATCTGCGCCGGTTCCGGTATCGCCCCATTCCGCGGCTTTCTGCAAGAGCGCGCATTACAGCAACAGCGGGGGGAGAACGTCGGCACGTCGTTGCTCTTCTTCGGGATCGATGACCCCGACGTTGACTTTCTCTATCGCGACGAACTCGACGAATGGGCACGATGCGGTGTGGTCGAAGTGATGCCGGCTTATTCAAACCGCCCGGAGGAAGGTGCTCGCTTCGTTCAAGACAAAGTCTGGCTGGAACGCGAGAAAATCGCCGCACTGTTTGCGCAAGGTGCCACCGTCTTTGTCTGCGGGGACGGAAAGAATATGGCACCCGCCGTACGTGCCACGCTTGGTCGCATTTATCAGGAGACAACCGGCGAGAACGATGAAAGCGCCAGCGCGTGGATCGACACGATGGAACGGGAGCATGGCAGATACGTTGCCGACGTGTTTGCATGACGGTAACAAGATTCATGCAGCGTCCCGTGACTTCCGAGAAGCAAAAGAAGGCTTGACCTGCCCCGCTTTCGGGAACACTCGCGACTCGTTCTTCGATCCGGGCCTGCGCTTTCTTGCCCTTGCTTCCCTCAATCGGGTTCCTGTCGAGTTCTGGCCGGAACCGGATTGGCAGATTTTCCACTCGTTTCGAGAGGGCATGCCGTATCAAGAAAGGTGGCACGAGAGCAGGCGTTGAAGCCGCATGAAACGGCTGAATTCGATTGATAAAAACATCGGATTCCTACAAACGCTGACGTGCTCTGTAGTTTATCTCCGAACCATTCCGCAGCGGGGATGGCTACCCTCCCCGCATACAGGCATTCAGAGGCCCGCCCCGAGTGAGATGTTGTCGTGTCTCATCTTGTCGTCTCGAGAGCAAACGAGACGACAACTACTCACTCAGCGCCCCTGCGGGAATCGCAGACGTCGCCTGAACCACCAAGCCGCGCCAACACACATCTGTCCAGGTCGAATTGCGTGCGTCAGTGACACGAATGTCGCCCTTGGTCCACGCCTCGCCTTGCGGCGCAAGGCGTGACCACATTTTTGCATGCTCGTCGGAACGACGCTTCGCCGTTCAACGGCTACACCATTCGAAAGCGACGGGTTAACCATGATCGACCGTCGAAAAACGCCATGTTAACTTTCTCGATCAGACGACTTGGTCATTTGACCTTATTCGTCACGATTACGCCAGATCACCGGAAACCCCGGCGAATCGCTCCGTGTCTGTCGCCTATGGAAACAGCGACTGGACTTCCCGGAGGTCACGACAACGTCGGGAACAACGTGCGCGTTCCGTCAACTGGCGTGAAAGGAACGTATGGCAGAAAGCGAAGGCATATACAGTCAAATGACTCAGTCAAACATTCTACTTGGTGTCTGGATCACCACCCGAATCAGAACGTGACGCCGCGTCTGATTTACCCGTCCACGCAACTTTGAGGCAACCATGAACGCAAATATTCAGAACATTCAGGGCGCGCTCCCCACCGTCCCGAAGCAGACCAGCGCACAAGAGATCGTGTCGCTCATGAATCAATATGGCGGAGTCCGGATCAAGAACTATCTGACCCAGGAGCAAGTCGCGAACATCAACCGCGAGGTCGATGCTCCGCTCGAGCGGCTTCGCGAAGGGTCGTCGCACGAAAACGAACTGATCAAGGAATTCCACGGCACCTATACCAAGCGCCTGACGAACATGGTCACGCACAGCAGGACTTTTGGCGACGTGCTGGACGACGAACTCTTTCACGAGCTCGGCGAGGTGCTCTACCGTGAAGAGTCCGGCGATTGGTGGCTTTCGACCGCGCAGGTCATCGACATCGGCCCGGGCAACACGGCACAGATGCTGCATCGCGATGTCGGCAATTTTCCGCCCCTGTGCGCGCTTGGAATCAACGGGCCGACGGTGTTCACCAACCTCATGATTGCCCTGACGCGCTTCACCGAGGAAAACGGTGCCACCCGAATCATTCCGGGAAGCCAGAACTGGGACGAGGATTACTTCGACAGCAAGGGCACGCCCGACATGACCATCGCCGCCGAGATGGACGCCGGCGACGCGTTGCTGTTCAGCGGAAAGGTGATCCACGGTGGCGGCGCGAACGTGACGCAGAACGAGCGCCGGCGCGGGCTCACGATTCCGATGCAGCCGTCCTACCTGACTCCGGAGGAAGCGTATCCCTTCATCGTCGACATGGACACCGTGCGACGCCTGTCGAAACGCGTTCAGCGAATCATCGGCTTCCGCTCGCAATACCCCGCTGGCACGCCGGGCCTGTGGCAAGTCGACTACGACGATATCGCCACGCACCTCGGCCTCTGAACCACGAACAGACGCCTGCATCGGTCCGGGAGGGGTGATCCCCCTCCCCGTATTTCCTGATGCACATGCGCGGGCCACGACAGCATCACCACCAGCGAGACATCCCATGAAGATCGACCTGACGAATCGCGTTGCGATCGTGACCGGCGGCCAGGTCGCTCACCCGCTCGCCCAACGCCTCGACGAGGTGGCAAACCGCGACGGCGAGAGGGTTCCTTCGTCCGACGTTGCCCAGGGCGATCTGGAGATCAACGCGGGGATTGCGCGCCGTTCCGGGGATGGCCCCCAAGAATCGACTTTCTATTGCACCTCATCCAACTCAGGAGCGTGATCATGGTGAAGCGTTTATTTGTCGCAATCTCTCTCGTTGCCGGGATCCTTCTGGTGTTAAGCCCGGGATTCATGGTTCTGTACCACATCGAGCACTACGACTCGTCCCAATAGGCCTTACCTGGAACAATCGAAAATGCCGGCGCAGCCTTGCACGCGGGTCGTGTCGAACACGAGCCGCGTAGCGCATTGCTCGCGCTTCGGTGGCGGCTTTCGGTCTTGAACCGGCCCGACAGTCTGTGGGTCCATGTGTCGATGACGCGCGAGCCCGCGCGCTTCGGATACGTTCAACTGCGTAGATCAGTCTGCCCCTGCCATGCGCGCACGTGTGTCTGAACACGCCCGTACGCACCACGATCTCCCGCGGGGAAATCTTCTGGCGGACGTGCACCACCACCCTCCCCAGCCCGCATCCCCACCTTGACCGCCCTGCATCCCTGCTCGAAAGGTTGAGCGGGGAGTTCCATTAACCGGATCAGATATCGCCGCCGCGCAGCACACGCCGGCGAACTGCCGCTGCTCAACCCGCCGCCTCCCCCATCGCCATGGCATGCCGAGCGCGACGTTGATCCACTCCTGTGCGGGGCTAGTGGAAAACGCCAATTTCAGCCTGGGCGACATTTGTAGACACTAGACTTGGTCAAATGACCAATTCGCATCAAGCGACGACAGACGCCCAGGTGCGTGACGCAGCGAGGCTGCATTCGCGGCGCGAGGCTAGACGGCGCGTCGATCCAACGACGAAACGCGGGATATCGGAAGCTGCATTCCCCAAAATTCCTTGGTTCGCCCGCTTGGTCAAATGACTCAGTCAAAAGACTTGATATCGGGTCTGACGTTCCGAGAACGAATTTTTCACAAGGAGTCGAGCATGGACAGGCTGGCAAAGAAGAACGAGTGGTTCGCAAGAGCCGAAAAGGTCATCCCGGGCGGGATGTACGGTCACCAGAGCGTCAAGTATTTGACGGAAGATTTCCCGCTGTACTTTGCAAAAGCGAAAGGTACCCATCTCTGGGACGTCGACGGCAACAAGTACATCGACTACGTGTGTGGCTACGGCACGAATCTGTTCGGCTACGGCAACGAGCGGATCGAGCAGGCCGCAGCCCTCCAGTTGCAGAAGATCGACACGGCAACGGGCCCCAGCGAGGTGATGGTTCAGCTTGCCGAGGCGCTCACGCAACAGGTCAGCCACGCCGACTGGGCGATGTTCTGCAAGAACGGCTCGGACGCCACGTCGATGGCCATGGTGATCTCGCGCGCCTATCGCGAGAAGCGGAAGATTCTTGTTGCGCGCGGCACGTACCATGGTGCGTCCCCGTGGAACGTGCCCTATACGACGGGGATTACCAAGGAAGACCGGGCTCACGTCGTCTACTTCGAGTACAACGACATCGAGAGCCTCAATGCCGCTGTCAAGAGCGTCGACGGTGACATAGCGGCCATCTACGCAACGCCGTTCCGGCACGAGGTGCTCTTCGATCAGTTTTTCCCGTCGATCGAATACGCGAGGAATGCCGTCGCCTCGCGGACGAGCAGGAAGCGCTTCTGGTCGTCGATGAGGTCCGCACGGGGCTGCGCCTGTCGCGTGATTGTTCGTGGTCGGACTGGGGCGTGCACCCGGACCTCAGCTGCTGGGGCAAGGCCATCGGCGGCGGCTACGCGATCGCGGCGGTGCTCGGTTCGGACAAGGCACGAGAGGCTGCGACGAACATTTTCGTCACGGGTTCCTACTGGCTCTCGGCGGTGCCGATGGCCGCGGCAATCGAAACGCTGCGCCTGGTACGAGAAACGGACTACCTCGAACACACCAAGCGGTTGGCGGACAAGCTGCGCGCCGGCATCGCCGAGCAAGCCGAGCGGCATGGCTTCGAACTCAAGCAGACCGGGCCGAGCGTCATGCCCCAGATGCTTTTCGCGGGTGACGACGAACTCGTGTCGCGCGGCCGGGCGTGGGCTTCCGAAGTCATCAAGAACGGCGCCTATCTCCACCCGTGGCACAACATGTTCTTCACGGCGAGCCACACCGACGACGACATCGCACGTACGCTCGAGGCGACCGAAGCGGCGTTTGGCGCGATCAAGCAGAAGGCGATTGCAGTGAGCCGCCTGGATATTCTGGACACCGTGCAGCGTTAATGCCGGATGCGCTTGATCGGCGCGGGTTTTCCGCGCCAGATCTGGAGCGCGCTTTACAGCATTTCGGATCCAGCCGGATCCGACCAAGGCACCAGCTGAAAGGCGAATTCGGCTGGTGCTGCTTCTTTGGGAGAAGAGCCAGGATAACCATCGTTGGCAGGTCATTCAGGGGCCATGCCTCGATGATCGTCGTGGCTTCATCCAGCGTCCCGAACCCATGCAGGTTAAAGCATTCGTCGCGGATTGATCCGTCGTTGCCCGACGTCGATGGATGGCACTTCTCGCGTGAAACCATCCAGGATCTACCACATCCGCCAACGCGATCGAACCACGCCTCATCGGCGCCGAGTCGACCGATGCGATGTGGAAGCCCGACTACGGCAGGGTGCTGATCGAGCGCATCTCGACGCGGCTGCCGGGCAAGCAGGCAGGGCAACGACAGGTTCCTGCCACATGCGATCGGTGGCGGTCGACGGCGGGCACCCCTGTTCCTCGCTGTGCAAAGCAAGTCCTCTTCTGAAGTTTCAAATACCCGATTCGAAGGAGTTTTGTGATGGCAAATACCGTAACGGCGCAGGCAATATCCGTCATTGGTCTCGGCGCAATGGGAGCGGCCCTGGCCAAGGCATTGCTTGCCGCCAATCATCGCGTCACCGTCTGGAACCGCACGGCGAGCAAGTCCGCGGCGCTTGGCGAGGTTGGCGCCCAGGTCGCACACTCAGCCGCGGAGGCGATCGATGCGAGTCAGGTCGTGATCGTTTGCGTACTCGACTACGGCGCGTCCGACTCGTTGCTGCGCACGCCGGACGTCGCGGCCCGTCTCAAAGGCAAAACGATCATCCAGCTCACGACGGGCACACCGGAGGACGCGCGAGATGCTGCGGAATGGGCCAAGGAACACGGCGTGGCTTACCTGGACGGCACCATCGGCTGCTACCCCAAGGATATCGGCACGCCGGACGGATCGATTCTGTATGCCGGCTCGCGTTCGACCTTCGAAGCCCTGCGACCTGCCCTGGCGAACCTGAGTGGACATGCGTTGTTCGTTGGGGAGCGATTCGAGAATGCCGCCATTCTCGATGGCGCAGTGGTGGGTTCGTTCTCCCTGGGGGCCGCGCTCGGGTTTCTCTACGGCGCAGCCGCGTGTGACGCCGAAGGCATCTCCCTCGACACCTACTTGTCACTTGCCTTGGCGCGTCGTCCCTTCGTCGAGGATACGCTTCAGACGTGCGTACAGATGATCAAGAAAGGGAATTACTCAGGGTCGCAGGCCACCCTGGACAGTTGGGCCGCGGGTATCGGACAGCTGGTGGCGTTCAGCCAGGAAAGTGGCACGGACAGCAGCTACCCGCAGGAAGTACTGGCGCGACTCCAGCAGGCCGTCGCCAAGGGCCACGGTCAACATGAGCTGGCCGCCGTGTTTGAATGTTTCAGGAAGCCGCTCGCGGACCGGGGTTAGATACAACCCGACCCGTATCCCGTTCCGCTCTCAACGGCCCCGTATTCACGTCGTCTGTTGACGCCAGCGGAACGGGAAACGTCAGCATCGCGATCGGACGACCGAAGGCATTCCGGTGACCGAGCGAAGGCGAGCGCGCGCAACTCATCTCGATAGCGCGTTCTCGCTCGATCACGGCTGTGCTGGCCTCGTGTGCACGCATCGTGCGGCGACGCCCACGGCGCGCCGGACGGCGCGCTTGGGCAACTGCTCGAGTTCGTGCTGAAACTTCACATCCGTACCGGGTACGCCACCGAGCTCGATCGCGGCGCGTCCGTTTCTTCAAGCTCGCAAGCTGATCGACCAGACAGTCGCAGCGCGAATCGATCGATGCCGGCTTGTCATGCCTGGGCGAGAGAGAAGCGGAGGTCCCGTTCCGCAGCCGAAGGGCCGCAGACCTGACACCGGAAACAGAACCTCCACCCACTGCAGGCCAAATTCGCCCCACGCTGCCCGCAAGAGCGCGGCGTGGGTGGCAAGATATTGCTCGCAATCAAATGGCCCCCTCCACGGCGGGATAGCTCACGATTGAAGTAGCCATCTCCGTTTTCCCGCATGAAGATCCAACGGCATTCCGCTGGCCGTGCGGCAATCACTGCGGATTTCGTTCCAGGCTGCCAATGGTGTAGCGTCGATTGAGGTTCGTTGCTTTTTCCTGCGCGCGCTCCAGCGCGCAATAGGCGTAATACAGCGAGACGGACAGGTAAGACCAGGAAAGCAACGCGAAGATATAGAAGATCATGTGATCATGGTCACCAGGTATAGGGTAGAAGTCATAGGTGCTCGCAATAATCTGCGTGGCGACCAGTGCCACGATCACACTCACGGCGTTGCGCTTGTCGCCAATTCGCAGCAGCTTCCCGACGACGTACACGAGATACACCGAGAACAAGGACCACATCACCAGATAGAAATACGGCTTGGGCTCGACCATGAAGTCTGCCGTCCACACAACGACGGTTCCCGCCAGCGCGCCCACCACATACAAGACGTCAGTGAAAATCGATGGTTTATGTCGGTGCGTAACAGCCATCATGCCAACGATAGTGATGACAGGTACGCCGAAACCTCTGGAAAATGCATCGCAAAAAAGCGAGGTACTGAGAAATGCGTGCTCGCCAGTCAGCGCATTGAGCATCAAATTCGATGCCGAGAACGTCGTCACCAGCCACTCGAATCCGAGCAGGCCGTTGCGCCGCTTGAGAAGCTTCACGCCATAGACGAGTGAAGTCGTTATCAACGCAAGATCGGCAAGGCAATAAAGATAAAATTTGAGTTCCATGACACATTCCAATGATCGTCAAGAATTTGAGTAACCATCGCGCTTGCCAACGTCAATACTCATCCGTGCATCACCTCTCGACGCGAGAAGACGCTATCGGCATGGATTGGTTTCGCACTGGCTTGTCGGGCGGCCGGCGCCGCCCCGGGCACCCGCAAGGGCCGGGGCGCGTTCGCGTGGCAAGCTGATCGCGTCGCCTCACGCGTCAGGCGATAGCCGCCTCGGAATGTCGCGACTTGAACTGCCGGATCGCCATGCTGGTCAGGAAGATCGGCACCACCAGCAACCCGACGGACAGCCAGCCGACCGCGCGCAAACCGGCCACGCTGAACACCGTGCCGGCAATCGCGGGGCCCACTGCCAGGCCAAGATTGATTGCCGACGCACAGGTCGCGGTGCTTCGTCCGCTGGCATCCATTTGTGAAAGTGCCCCCACCATGTAAGGGGCAACCAGCGTCGCACCGGCACTGACGAGGGCCGTCGACACGAGAAACGCCCACCTGCCGCCCACGCAATACATGCCCAGGCTGCATACGATCAACAGCGCGAGTCCAAAGGCAATCGGCTTGAACAGACCAAAACGATCACCCAGCCAGTTGACCGCTACCCCCACCGGCAACTGGAAAGCCGCATTGATCATGAACAGCATGCCGAGTTGCTCCGCTTCAACACCCCGGGTTGCAGCGACCTCTGCGGCGAAACCCATGAGGGCCGTCTGCGACACGTAGATGAAGAATGCGCTGAACAGAATCCCTCGGACGTCACTGGATTTGATGGCGTCCTTCGCGACCTCTTCCTCGCTTGCGTTGACGGCGGGATGCATGAATGCGCCGAAGAACAGCGCCGTCACGACAACGGCGAGCTGGACGGCGTCCACACCGATATTGCCCATCTTCACATTCACGATCGGGACGACGTACATCGCACAGGAAAATATGATGGCCATCGCCACAGCGACTTGAGCCGCGACCTTCTCCGGGTGCTTGACGTGTGCAATCACCCCGTACGCGCAAACGCAGCTGACGCCCAAGGCGGCGCCGAGAACCAGCTTCGCAGCGACGAATACATAAAAATTATTTGAAAACATCGCACACGTCGACAGAACGGCAAGCGCTGCCGCAGCGAGCGCCCCCGTTCTCTTGTTCAACGTCGCCATGTGACGACTGAAAATGATGATGGAAAGCGCAAGACAGAGCAGTACCGCAGACGCAAGCCATCCAGCGGTGCTCTCGGACAGTCCGAACCGGGCCATCGATTCTTCGATGTTGAACGGAAGCAGGTAGGTGGGCGTCCAGACCACGGCCCCGGTATAAAGCAGGGCGATTTTCCGGATTCCCTTGATTTCGTAACTCACGATCGACTCCTTGACTTTTGCACGAATGCGAAATCGTGACGAGGCATCGAATTGCCCTCTTTTTCGCATCCGCACTGACACTGTTTCGAAGACTGCTTCATCCAACCGAAAAATCGCAATTTCAGAATTGCTCGCGCTTCACCGACCTGTTGCATTCCGTCGATCGACTACGATGCCGTCAGGTGATGGAGTCGCCCAATTTCCGCGTGAAAACCGGGCCCGGACTCCCCCATCACGACCGTTAATCGAAATGCCCGACCTCGAGAAAATCCTTCATTTTCAACAGGTCGTTCGGATCCGACATTTGACCGTTACGCTCGACAAAGCCGGCGAAAGTCGTGCCGTACGTCCAGCCGAGCAGGCGCTGCAGTTCTTCCGGATAGCGCTTCACGCGCTCGATGGGCAACGTGAGGTACTGGTTTTCTTCCTGCCGGAGGATGGCCAGGTCATACGACATCGTCAGGCCGGTGCGCGGTGCATCGCTGGTGTTCTTCCCGCCCCCGTGATAAGTGGAGCCGATGAAGAACAGCGCATCGCCGGCGGACATCTCCGCGGAAACGGCTTCCTCCTGCTTGGGGCTACGCTCGTCGTCCCACTTGTGGCTACCCGGGATGACAAGCGTGGCGCCGTTTGCCGCCGTAAAGTCGGATACCGCCACCATGACCTGGAACCGGGCCTCGCGCCCATAGTTCGGGTGCCGCCAAAGCCATACGGAATCGTCACGATGCAACGGCTGAAGGCCTTGACCCGGCAGGATCTGGATGGCTTGCGTCACCCCCACCTGAATATCGGGAGCGATATCGATCTGGTTTTCGCCGCTCCAGATCTTGATCGGCGTCTGCAGGATGCTGCGCGCCGCGCCCAGATAGAGCGGATGCAACGCAACCTCGGCCATCCAGTCGGTACGCGCAAAGAGGCGCGAGACCCGACGCGTCTGTGTACCTGCAAAGTAATCGTCTACTCCGTTCGGAGCGGACTGGAGCGTGTCAAAGAGCGACCGCTGGATCTGCGCGAGCAAGTCGGAACCGAGAAAGTTCTTGACGATCGCTCCACCATCCTGGCGAACTGCGTTCGCAAGATCTTCAGGAGTGCTATCACTTGAAAGGCGTTGCAACGACATGGTGCTTCCTCCAACAGGTGTCAATGATTGAAAAGTGCAGCGTATCCCCGGTCACCACTGCCTTCTGCAATGGACGCCAGGATTCGCTCGCGTAGCGCCTTCAGAATTCGAGGCGGCTGCCCGATATCTTCCTGCGCTTGCTGAAACAGTCCGGTGGCCCGCGCGTATATATCCAGATCTGCGCCTCGTGGTTGATAGTCTGAAGCCGCCACGGATTCGAACAGACCTTCGATGAAGTGGGTCTGACCGGCGATATAGGTTGGGATCAGGTCGCGAATCTCGTCGATCGAAATGCCTGAATTCACCACGAACCTGAGGCCTTCCAGGAAGGCTGCGCCAGCGCCGAAAACGAAGGTGCCCGTCAACCCTGCATCGAGCACGTTCGGCACATCGGGTCTGGCACTGACGTAGGTGGATTGCGGCGCAATCTTTCGAAGCAGAGGCTCAACCTCGCTCCAGATCTTCTCGTCGCCACCCAAAAGGATGACGGCGCTCTCACGGCCGATATCGGGCGGGAAGCACTGGATCGTTCCGTTGATGAATTTTGCGCCAGCACCCGTCACGATTTGATCCAGTACCTGGACCTCGGATGGGCGCCCCGTTGCCAGATTGACCACCGTTTTCCCTTTCAGCCGCTCGCCCAGCGCCTCGAAGTCCGCCGCGAGGTCAATCGGTGTCGCCGTCACGACGACGATGACGTCTGCCTGATCGCAGGCTGACGTGGCGCTATCGGCAACGCGTGCGCCCAGTTCAAGCACTCGCTGCGCCTTCTCCGCTTTTCTGTTCCAGACGACGACCTTCTCGCCATCCGCAATCAGGGAGGTGGCAATTGCAGACCCCATCGCCCCCAGGCCCAAGACAGCAATCAAATTGCTCATTCGCATTCCCTATCGTTGTCGTTGACCACACCACCAAGAGAGATTCATCGTTCAAGTCAACAACCAAGATCACACGACTTGGTCATATGACTACAAAGCAATGCACATGCCAACCCGATTCAAGTGATCATCCTTCCCTGTATTGCGGCTGACGCGCCCGGTGGCGAAACACATGCCCCGGAGCGGGGAGTTCGCTGCACCAAGAGATACCCAAAGTCACGTCAGCGGTGCAGACAAGTTGACTTGATCAAATGACCACGTATCCACAGGCACGAATCTTATGCCTCGACAGGACATTTGGAATACGGAGTTTCCATTAGCCACCTCATGAAGGCACCGTACAAGCCAACGCAGTTGCGCCCATTCCGCGCGACACGTGGCTGCCCTTTTCGCGGACACACGTCGGTCACCGCATTTGCGTATCTCCCGAGACAGCAGCATCGAAACCGGAACGCAAACGCCGCTGGACAAGCGGAGCACCGCTTGATGAGCCGGGCCGATGCCCGATGAATGCGTGCGCCCCTGGTTCCCGAAGCAAGCTGCCGAGTCGCATTCGCTTCACGATGTTTGTCGGGTACCGCGATGCACCGGTGCCGCGATCATGCGCGGCACGTCCCGGTGAACGACTTTTCTTGCGCCGCCATAGCGGCGCAACATCCGTGCAGGACAACGCCTTGCGTTGCTTGCGAAATGCCGTCCATCGTCATGCTAATATCCGAAGATTCGACTACCCTGCACGGGTAGCACCTTTGGACGAAGACATAAAACGGAGCTCTGGCCAATGCAGAGAGTACGGGCTGAAGTCCGCCGCCAGGACCTCGTAGCGGCGACTGTCGCGGTGATTGCAGAGCACGGTGTGAAGGGTGCCACGACCCGGCGCATCGCCGAGGCCGCAGGGTGCCCACTGGCTTCCCTGCACTACGTCTTTCACTCAAAGGACGAGCTGTTATTCGCGGTCTACGAGTCCTTGATCGACTTGATCCGCTCGGATAGCCCGGAGGCGCCGGAGCACGGCACCCTGTCGGAACTGGCGGAGTTCAACCTGCGCTCCGTGATGGCCTGGTTCGAAGCAAACCCGGCATACGCGAAGACTCAATCAGAGTTGTACACTTGGGCGCTCAGACATCAGCCCGACATGGCCATTGGCGCCCTTCGCATATCCCAGGAAGGTGCCCGTTCCATGCTGGCCGCCGCCGAGCCTCGCGCGGATGCCAAGGCGCTGGATGCCATCGCGCGGCTGAGCATTGCCCTGGTCGACGGACTGCTTTTCTCGTGGTTTGCCCAGGAAGATTCGAAGCGTCTGGCCACCGATGTCGACCACGCCAGCAAGATGCTGGCCGCCTACGCGACGACGCTTCTGGACGCTCGCCCTGCCGCCAAGACTCCTCGCAAGTCGGTACGGAAGCAATAAGCTCCTGCCACCTGCCCCGAGGCACCGGCTCCCCGGTGTCCTCACGGCGGCAGCGTCACGTCGCCTCTTCAAAATGACCGCACGGTGCGCGGCGCATGACATTTTCAGCTTTGTCCCGTGCGCCGCCCTACTCGCTAGCGCTGCTCGAAGGTGCTTTCACGAACCGTTGTGCGCGTCCGGCCGCGCACGTGCGACGCGAGGTGATGGGCACCGCCGAAAATCCACACGGGCTGCGACCAGGCAGCCCGTTTCCAATCGCATCGAAACCTGACGCTCCCGGCAGGCGGCCCTCGGTCTTACGTTGCCGCTCTCGCGCTCACGGGTTTACCTCCATCGACAGCGCTTCTTTGTCTGCTTAACATTTGCCGATCAAATGATCAAGTCAAGCGATCACATTTTCCAAAATCAGCTCAACCAAGCGAACTGAATATTCAGGGCACCCGTGGCCGGCTCATTCATGGACAAACTTTCAAGAAGCCGACATAATTCACGAGCGTTATGGTCACTTGACCATGTATCACGGATAAACACTACACCTGTGTATGACGTGAACGGAAGAGGATTTTCGGGTACCGGAGTTTACCAATGACAAGAGTTCGCGCTGCGTTGCGGCGACAAGATTTTGTTGACGCTGCCGTCGAAGTCATCGCCGCGCACGGCGTTGCCGGAGCCACCACGCGGCGAATCGCTGAAGCCGCAAACTGCCCTCTGGCATCGCTGCATTATGTATTCCATACCAAGGACGATCTGTTCGATGCGGTTTACGAATCCCTGTTCGACCTTCTCGCAGCGAATGCCCCCGCTGACAGCAAAATTCATTCTTTCGGCGAACTCGCCGGATGGCAGCTGCGCAAGATGGTCGAATGGCTCGTGCAGCATCCGTCGTACGCCCGCGCACAGTCTGAACTGATCCAGTGGGCAGAGCGTCATCGCCCCGATTTCGCGTTGAAAACCTATGTCCAGACGATCGAGCGAACGATCGCTTACCTCGGCAAGTGCGCGCCGCAAGTCAACCATGACGCGATTGAATCCGTCGCCAGAATGAGCATCATCCTGATCGATGGATTGCTGAACAGTTGGCACGGGGACACGAATATCCACCAGCTCAGGGCGAACCTGGATCATGCAAGTTCAGCGCTGGAGGCGTTTGCCACCTCCCTCTCGAGCTCGACGGTACAGGCTTGAGCGTCGACACGGCGCGTCATCGCACCCATAGCCGGCAGCCCGACAGCACCCGTCAGCGCTCCGCCTCATCGCACGCTTCGACCTTGCCACCTCTCGGTAGACGGACGTCCGCATACCGCCGGACGCCCGTCGTCGATTCCCGCTAGCTGACGGCGCCCGGCGTCGCGCCGAACATCGACTTCGTCTCCAGGAACTCCTCGATACCGGCGTAGCCCCACTCTCGTCCATTGCCGGATTGCTTGTACCCACCGAACGGCGCCGCGATATCGACAGCCGCGCCGTTCAAATGCACCATCCCCGTCCGCAATTTTCTGGCGACGCGCTCCGCCTGTTCGATCGAGTCTCCATAGACGTAGCCGGACAATCCGTACGGCGAGTCGTTGGCGATGGTGACGGCGTCCGATTCATCCCGATAGGGGATGATCACCAATACGGGGCCGAAAATCTCCTCGGTTGCAATCTTCATGCGATTGTTCACGCGGCTGAACACCGTCGGCTTGACGTAGTAGCCTCGCTCAAGCCCGGAGGGATTACCGAGCCCACCCGATAGAAGCATCGCGCCCTCGTCGATTCCCACCCGGATCATCTCCTGCACCTTTTGATGCTGGCGCTGGTTCGCCATCGGCCCCATGGTCGTACCGGGATCGCGCGGATCACCGACGACGACCTGCCCGCATGCAGCGACCGCGATCTGCTCCGCCTCTTCGAGCCGATGCGCCGGCACCAGCATGCGCGATGGCGCGGTGCAGGTCTGGCCGGAATTGGCCATCATCTGGAGCACCCCGTGCGTGACGCCCTGCTGAAAGTTCTCGCTATCCAGAATGATGTTCGCCGACTTGCCGCCCAGCTCCAGCGTCACCCGCTTGATCGTCGTCGCAGCGGCCTGAGCGACCTCCACGCCAGCGCTCGTCGAACCCGTCAGCGACACCATGTCAAAGAGCGGACTGGATGCAATCGCCCTGCCCAGGCGTTGACCGGCGCCCTGCACGAGATTGAATACGCCGGGCGGTACGCCGGCCTTCTCGAGGATCTCGGCAAGAACGATGGCCGAGTACGGTGCATTCTGACTGGGCTTCAACACGATCGTGCAACCCGCCACCAGCGCCGGCGCCACCTTGCACATGACCTGGTTCATCGGCCAGTTCCAGGGCGTAATCAACCCGCACACCCCCACCGGCTCCTTGACGATCCGCGACGTGCCCTGGGTTCGTTCAAACGGATACTGCTTCGCGACTTCCAGGGTCGTTTGGAGGTGCCAGAGCCCCAGCGCCGCCTGAAGCGGGCGAGAGATGGCGTCCATCGGTGCGCCCATCTCGAGCGTGATGGCGTCCGCCATATCCTGCAACCGCTCGGTGTATGCACCGATCACGCGCTCGAGCAGCTTGAGCCGCTCGACGAGGGGCGTGTTCGAGAATGCCGCGAAGGCGTCGCGCGCCGCCTCCGCGGCCAGGTTCACATCGGCTTCGTCAGAGAACAGCAACGCGCCGGAGACTTCGCCCGTCGCCGGGTTGATGATGTCGTGCTCCACGCCACCGTTCGCAGGCGCTACCCAACGGCCGCCTATGAACGCCTTGCGGAGATGGTCTGCTTCGAAAATCGGCATCTGCTCGCTCCATGTCAGTTGGTATCGAGGGCGAGTCTTCAGCCTTCTGGATCGCCCGGGAAGATCCATACTATCGTCTTTTTTGATCATTTGGCCAAGTCACATGACTCGGTAATAATCAGTATTGCCACCGGCACGCCGAAGTAAGACCCTTCACGGAACGAACAGTCATGTCGCCGCAAAAGATCTGCAGCGGGCTTGACCCGATGATGATGGAGACGAGACCACGAGACGACTTCCGGCGAAGCTCGCAACACGCCGAAGCTACTTTTCTCAGGCGGATCGGTTTGGTCTGCCGGAACGGACATCCGACCATCACGGCCAGCAGACATAGGTCTGCTCGCCGCTCACGTATCCAGCCAGGCATCACAGAGGGTTAACCTTCATCGACAAGGAATTTTTCGAGCAATACTTTCTACTACACGGTCATTTGATCAAGTCATATGGCAGACTTCACGCCGGATAGCCAGGAAGTAAGCAATCCGCAAAGAAGCGCACCGCGATCCGGTCGCTTTTGACGTCAACATCGAACGACAACTCTCCCTCGGGAGCGAAAGGTAATCACCATGGCAATCATTCAAGTCCAGCAGATCATGCACGAGAACCCGCTGCATGCTCGCGCTCCGCATGAACCCCGCTACGAAGATGGCAGTGCCTTCTGCGACGGCAACTACGTCCCCATCACCGAAGCGACCGTCCCGCTCGTCGACGCGGGATTCCTGCATGCCGATGCGGCCTACGATGTCGTCACCGTCTCGCGGGGCAACTTCTTCCGGCTCGATGATCACCTCACGCGCATGGAAGAATCGTCGGCGAAGTTCTTCCTCGAGAATCCGTTCAATCGCGAGCAGGTCAAGGAGATTCTCCACAACCTCGTACGCAACGCCGGTCTGAAGGACGCGTACGTCTGGTGGTGCGTCACCCGCGGCCCGCTGAGCGTCGATCGCCGCGACCGCGGCGCGATGAAGAACGCCATGTTCGCGTTTGCCGTGCCGTTCTTCTTCCAGGCCGACGACGAGGTCCGCACGCGAGGCTCGAACCTGCTGATCAGCAAGCTGTACAACCGCATTTCCGCGAAGGCGGTCGATCCCACGGCCAAGAACTTCCACTGGATGGACATGAAGCTCGCGCTGTTCGAAGCGATGACGCAGGAGAAGGACTGGGCGGTTCTCGTCGACGAAAGCGACAACCTCACCGAAGCAGCCGGTGCGAACGTGTTTTTCATCAAGAACGAGGAACTCTATACCCCGGCCGAAGGCTGCCTGCTGGGCATCACGCGCCAGAGCGTCTTCGACATCGCCGCCGAGCTCGGCCTCAAGGTGAACATCGGCAAGTACACCGCGACCCAGCTGCGCGAGGCTGACGAAGCATTCACCTCGTCGTCGGCAGGCGGGATCATGCCCGTCAGCGCAATCGACGATCAGCCGCTCGGCAACCGCAACGGCCCCGGCCCGATCTCCGAGAAGATTCACAACCTCTACTGGGAGAAGCGCTGGGCAGGATGGCACGCGCAGCCGGCTGAATACTTCTCGTCGGTCCCGGCATAAGCCGGAAGCCAGAAGCCGTTCACAAGTGGCGCGTACGAAGCCGATCCGGTCGAACCGGCCGCATCCGGCCCTGGTGGGCGCCCAATAGCTGCACGCAGTAACAAACCGTCCGGCACGCCAACAGGGTGCCGGGCAATACGAACTCCAGCGTGACAACGATGACCTGGAGTTCGCCGATTCACGAAAAAAAAGAAAAACGCACTTTCACTCATTTCGCATAGCTAACAAACGGACAGAACTTCCAAGCCGTTCATCCGCATTCATCTATGCATAACCCTTTGGCGGGCGCACGTCACCTGGTCAAGGTCAAGGAGATAGCCGTGGTCAAGACTCATGCTTTCAAGAAATCTGCTTCGCTCATCCGATCGGCAGCGAAATTGTCCGTCATCGCCTCCGCAGTCGCGATGACTTTGACCGGTGCGCTGGCGGAAGGTACGGATTCGGCTCATTCGCCGTCGGGTGCCGAAGTCGCCGGCACCGCGAGCGGCATTCCCGCATGGACGCCCGTAGGTAACGTCGGGGCGGGCTGGAGTTACGGCAAGCGCCGCGCGGATTTCTTCAAATACAAGTCCGACAAGCCCCTGTACACGATCGATGCCAGCAATGTCGACAAGTACGCGGACAAGCTCAACCCGGGCCAGATCGCGCTGTTGAAGAACCTGAAGGGCTTCACGATGCCGGTCTATCCGTCCCGGCGCACGTGCGGCGTTCCCGATTTCGTCGCGGAGAACACGAAGAACAACGTGGGCTTCGCCAAGATGAACGCGGATGGGTCGGAACTCGCCGATGCTCACCTGCCCGGCTACCCGTTCCCTGCGCCCAAGACCGGCGCGGAAGTGATGTGGAACGCGAAGCTGCACTACCGCGGCGCCGGTGTCGAAATGCGCGACATCATCACCGTCGTCTCTCCGCGAAAGGGCGCGTCCGACTGGATCAAGAACGTTTCCGACGCGTGGATCTACCAGCCGTGGGGTGACAAGGCCGGTACGACGTTCGCGAAGGTCAATCAGGTCGAAGGAAACGCCTACTACGCGTACAAGTCCCCGGCGGCCATTGCCGGCCAGGCCGCGATCTTTACGACCTACGCGGGCAAGCCGACCGAAGTCTTCTACTACTTCCCGGGGCAGCGCCGCACCCGTCGCATGCCGTCGTATGCGTACGATGCGCCCCAGATCGGCTTCGACAACCAGTACAACATGGATGAAGCGCTGGTCTTCTCCGGACAGACGGACCGATTCTCCTGGAAGCTGCTCGGCAAGAAGGAAATGATCGTGACGTATAACGACCTGGGCATGTACGACTTCTCGGACAAATTTGAAGATGCGTATGGCCCCGACTTCGTGAACCCGTCGAAGCGTCGCTACGAACTCCACCGCGTGTGGGTCGTGGAAGCCACCGTCAAGCAGGGGATGCGCCATACCGCTCCCAAGCGCCTCTTCTACGTCGACGAAGACAGCTGGAACTACCTCGGCGCGGTGGACTACGACGCGCAGGGCAACATCTCGAAGGTCCGCGAGGGCTACGTCATTCCGGTGTATGAGACGGGGAGCTGCGACACGCTCGCATTCGCTCAGTACAACCTCGTCGATGGCCGGTATCTCGTGGACGGTTCGATGCTTGCGGCCGGACGGGACGCGAAGTGGTCGGTCGACTCGTCGGCGGACCAACACTACAAGCCGAGCTTCTACAACGCCGATAATCTCCGTGCGTTGAGCGAGCGTTGACAGGGGCCGAAACAAAATGGCTACCCCCTCCTCATTACAGCCCCGATCCAGCGTGATCTTCGTGCGCGCGGCGATCTCGGCGTTTGTCGCCCTCGGGTGCGGCAGCGCGCACGCCTTCACGTTCACGATCGGGAATGTCGAAGGTAGTTTCGACTCCACGGTGTCGGCGGGTGTCGGTATTCGAACCGCCTCGCCAAGCAGCAACCTCGTATCGCCGACCTACAACCAGGCCACCGGTGCGCAGACCGGTGGCGGTCGACTCGGTCAATTGAGTGGCCTCTCCGATCAGGGCGACATCAACTACGGCAAGGGAGATCCGTTCACGAGCTATCTCAAGGGCAGCCACGAGCTGCTCCTGAAGATGCCGTCGCAGGGGCTCACGTTCATGGCACGTGGCACCTGGCAATACGACTACTCCGGCACCCACACCACCGGTGCAACCAGCGGGCAGAACCTTTTCTATAACCCACCGCCCAGCCTGAACGGCGGGCTCTCGTCCGACGCCGAGAAGAACATCCGCTTCAAGCCGCGCTTGCTTGACCTGTGGGTCAGCAAGCAGTTCAACGTAGGCGATCAGATTACGCGCATCCGCGTGGGTAACCAGGTCGTCAGCTGGGGCGAAAGTATCTGGGAAGTCGGGGGGATCAATGCGACGAATGCGATCGACGTGAATCGCGCATCGCAACCGGGCGCGCAGGTCAAGGAATTCATCCTGCCTGCCCCGATCCTGAGTGTCGCGTCCGGCGTGGGACACGGCGTGAACGTCGAAGGGTACATTCAGAGCAACTGGAACCAGAATTACCTTCCCCCGGTTGGCAGCTATTGGTCGAATCAGATCGTAGGGCCCGGCAACAATGCGTATGGCGTCGCGACCGTCCATCCGAAAAACGGCGGGCAGTACGGCTTTTCCATTCGCTACCAGCCCGCGGGAACGGACCTGAATCTCGGTTTCTACACGATCGCGTACCACGACAAGTTCCCGCAAGTCTCGCTGAGCTCGACGGGTGGGACGGTCTTCAGATTTCCGGAAGACCGCCACATGATCGGTGTCAGCGCCAACTTCCCGGTTGGCGACTGGGCGATCGGCACCGAGCTCTCGTACCGTCCGCGAGATGCCGTTCCCCTGAACCCGGCCAGTGGATGCGTCGCGCAAGGGGGGAACTGCTGGGTCGACGAGAAGCGATTCCAGTGGCACCTGACCACCCTCTACTCGCTCCAGCCGGGCAATTCCGGCTCATTCCTCAAGCTGCTCGGCGCGCAGACCGCCACGCTGACGACCGAGACGGTGATCATTGCTTATCCCGGGCTTCACAAGAGCTATGGCGGGTCGCCGATTTCTCCTGGTGCGCTTCTGTGGGGGAATGAATTCAATGACTTGTTCGCGACCGGCGCACTCAACTCGCCGGGTAGTGCACAAGGAACGAAATACTCCGGCGGGATCGACGTCGATTTCAACTGGGTTTACGACGGCACGGTCATTCCCGGGTGGCAGGTCAATCCGGGGATTTACGTCCGGTACGGCCTGTTCGGCAATACGCCGAACGTGAATGCCCAGTTCATGCGCGGCGTGACGGCGATGAACCTGTATGTGAATTTCATACAGAACCCGGCGAACTGGCAGGTCGCGTTGAACTACACCCGCTTCATGGGCCCGACCAACCCGCTGGCCAACCCGCTACGTGATCGAGACTTCGTGGCAATCGTCGCATCTCGCAATTTCTGAGGTCAATATGAATCAAACGCCTGTTTCCGACGCAGCCCGGCCCAGCAAGCTGCTAAGAATTCTTCATTCGCTGGAAAACACGCTGTTCGGTCACAGGCGTCTCGTTCTGGCGCTTCTGGTTCTCTTCACGGTCGTCATGGCCTGCTTCGCCGTCAAGCTGCGCATGGACGCCGGGTTCGAGAAGCAGCTTCCGCTTGGCCACGAATACACGCAGACGTTCAACGAGTATCGCGGCGACCTGCTCGGCGCCAACCGCCTGATCGTCGTCGTCAAGGCCCGCAAGGGCAGCATCTGGACGCCGGACGCGTTGAAACGCCTGTATGAGGTCACCCAGGCGGTCACGTTTCTGCCGAACGTGTCTCGCAGCAGCGTCCAGTCACTCTGGACTCCGAATTCATTCGTCAACGAGATTACCGAAGACGGATTCCGGGCCGACCCGCTCATTCCCGGCACCGTGACGCCCGATCAGCTCGACAGCAATACGGTCGGCGCCATTTCGCGCTCGACGGCCCAGGGCGGCTTCGTCGGCAGCCTCGTGTCGCGCGACCAGAGCAGTGCAATGGTCACCGCCGATCTCAACGAGCTGGATGCCAAAGGCGAGCGGGTCGACTATGTGGCATTGGATCAGGCGCTCGAATCGCAATTGCGAGCCAAGTTCGAGGATTCGAACTATGAGATCCAGATCATCGGTTTCGCGAAACAGATTGGTGATATTGCAAACGGCGCATCGTCCGTCCTGAAGTTCTGCGCGATCGCCCTGCTCCTGACCGCATTGGCCGTCTACTGGTACTGCCGCTCCATTCGCCTGACGATCCTGCCGCTGACCTGCTCGCTTGTCTCGCTCGTCTGGCAGTTCGGTACGCTGCATCTCCTCGGCTACGGGCTCGATCCATTGGGTGTGCTGGTTCCGTTCCTGGTGTTCGCGATCGGCGTGTCACACGGCGTCCAGCAGATCAACTTCATCGTTCGCGAAATCTCCCACGGTAAATCCGTGGAGCAAGCCGCTCGGTCCAGCTTCAGCGGGCTGCTGATTCCCGGTACGCTCGCCCTGGTGACCGCTTTCGTCTCCTTCGTCACGCTGATCCTGATTCCGATACCGATGGTTCGCGAGCTCGCGATCACCGCTTCGCTCGGCGTGGCGTACAAGATCGTCACGAATCTGGTGATGCTCCCGCTGGCAGCGTCGATGCTCAAGGTCGACGGCAACTATGCAAAGAATGCGGAGCTGCATGCCGCTCGTCGTGGCCGCGTGCTCCGGGTTCTCGCAAAAGTCGCCGTTCCGCGCAATGCCGCGATCATCCTGCTGGCGGCCGTCGTGGTGTTCTGCGTGGCGGCCTGGGAAAGCCGGGATCGCGTGGTCGGCACGCTGCAGGCCGGCGCGCCCGAGCTTCGCGCCGACGCCCGGTTCAACAAGGATTCGGTTTCCATTGCGTCGAGCTACGACGTCGGCCTGGACTGGATTTCCATCGTCTTCGAAGCGCCGCCCCAGTCTTGCAACAACGTGGAAGTCGGCGCCTATCAGGATCGCTTCGTCTGGTCGATGCGTGCCGTTCCCGGCGTATTGTCGGTCGTCTCGTTTTCGTCGTTGCTGCGGCAATACAACGAGGGGTACAACGAAGGCAATCCGAAGATGTCGGCGATCCCCATCGACCCCGACAACTATTCATCGCTGGCCGGCGAGGTGGCCCGCACGCCCGGCGTCATGCGCAAGGACTGCAGCATGACCGCGGTGAACATCTATCTGGCAGACCACAAGGCGACCACGATCACCCAGGTGATCAACGCAGCGAAGCAATTCCGCGATACGAACAAGCTGCCGGGCGTGAAGATCCGGCTCGCCTCCGGAAACGCCGGCGTGCTGGCCGCGGTCAACGACGAAATCGAGCGCAGCGAATTGCCGATGATGCTTTACGTCTATACGACGATCGTCCTGCTCGTCCTCGTCACGTACCGTGACCTGCGCGCGGTCCTTGCATGCTGCCTGCCGCTGACGATCGGCACGTTCATCGGGTATTGGTTCATGAAGGAGCTGCAGATCGGCCTGACCGTCGCCACGCTGCCCGTGATGGTGCTGGCGGTGGGCATCGGCGTCGACTATGCGTTCTATATCTACAACCGCCTGCAGTTGCATCTCGCCAACGGCGTCGGCATCGTCAAGGCGCTCGAACAATCGATCCTCGAGATCGGGACGGCCACCATCTTCACGGCGATCACGCTCGCGATCGGCGTTGCCACCTGGTCGTTCTCCGAGCTCAAGTTCCAGGCGGATATGGGCAAGCTCCTGGCGTTCATGTTCATCGTCAACATGGTCATGGCCATGACGGTTCTGCCCGCCTTCGCCGTCTGGCTCGAGCGCATCTTCCCGCGGCGCCGGCCCGCGCGCGCACCCGGCCTGCTCGCACATTGAAGAAGAAGAGGATTCCATGACCCTATATCGTAAGGTTCTCTCCATGTCGGCCGGTATCGTCGTCTTTGGCGCGCTGATGAGCAGCGTGCAAAGCGCGGCATCCGCATCGGAACTCAGGCCCGTTCCGGCCGTCCAGTCCAGCATTGCGACCCAGTCGCCCGTGCTGGATGCAACGTGGGCAGGCCAGCGGGTGGTGAGTGTCGGCGCGAACGGCGTCATCCTGCTGTCCGATAACCGCGGCGCGACGTACCGCCAGGCCAAGGCCGTGCCCGTGAGCTCGACGCTGACGTCCGTCAGTTTCATCGACGCCAGGACAGGGTGGGCAGTCGGCCACTGGGGCGCGATCCTGAAGACGACCGACGGCGGCGAGACGTGGGAGGTTCAGCGTCTCGCGACGACCGAGGATCGCCCGCTGTTCGGCGTTCACTTCATCGATGCCAACCACGGCGTGGCCGTCGGACTCTGGTCGCTCATCCTCGTCACCGATGACGGCGGCAAGACCTGGACAAAAAAGGAAGCCGTTCTCCCGAACGGCAAGAAGTCCGACCTGAATCTGTTCGGTCTTTTTTCGAACAGCAATGGCGAGATCTTTGCCACGGCCGAGAAGGGGCAACTCTTTATCTCCAAGGATAAGGGCAACACCTGGGAGAGCGTGGACACCGGTTACAAGGGGTCGTTCTGGTGCGGCGTGGCGCTGCCCAATGGCGTGCTGCTGGTCGGCGGGCTGCGCGGCACGTTGATGCGAAGCGAGGACAACGGCCAGACCTGGTCACGCGCGACACTCGACACCAAGAATTCCATTACCGCGCTTGCGTCCCGAGGCTCCACGGTATTGGCGGTGGGTGTCGACGGGCTGCAGGCTCAAAGCGTCGATGATGGAAAGACGTTCCAGCGCCTGCACACCCAGACCGGGACGACGTACACCGCGGCGCTCCCCTCGCCTGGCGACAAGTGGCTGGTTTTTTCTCGTGACGGGGTCGTCGCGCAGTAACTGTCGGATGCTTGATTCGCGCAGCGAGCCGTGATTGTGACATGCGGCTCGCTGTGTCGAAGCCTGCCCGACCCGGGATGGAGGGTGCAGCCAAACGGCCATCGAATTCGCCTACCGTGGAGGCCAGGGGTAACGCGATGAAGAAGCGGCATACGGACGCGCCGCCCGCCCGCATCCCACATGAGGCCCAGGGCCAAGCGATCAGGCCGGCGATCTGCGCAACCGCCGCAACGGCTCGGAGCAAACGATCTCCTGGTGGCGCACCATTCTCTGCGGCACGCACGCCACCGCCGCATGCACACTCGACGAACAGCGGATTCGGACAACGAGCGACGCCCTCCCCCGTCAGCCGGATTTTCTCAGGCGATAGCCGACGCCGTGCACGCTTTCCAGGATGCCCGACGCCCCTGTGGCCACCAGCTTTCTCCGTAGCCGGGTCATGTGGCTGTCGACGGTGCGTGGGGATGCACTTACGTCTGCCATGCACGCATTGAGCAATTCGATGCGCGTAAAGGCACGATTCGGCAGCCTGGCCATGTGAGCCAGCAGGCGGAATTCGACGAGTGTCACGGAAACCGGCGTTTCACCGGAGGACGTCCGCACGCACACCCTATAGCTTTCCGTATCGACTTCGAGCGCTCCCACCCGGAGACGACGTTCAGGAGCGAGCGCACCGGAGCGGCGAAGCATCGTGAGCAATCGCGCGACGACCACGTCCGGGTTGAACGGCCTGACGATGTAGTCGTCAGCGCCGGCGTGCAGTGCGCGCAACCGCTCCCTGTCCAGATCACACTCCGAAATGACGACGATGGGGGTATCGCTTTGTCGTCGCAGCCTGGCCAGCATTTCCAGGGTATCCGCACGGAGTTCACGGACGTCGAGAATGACCAGATCCGGCTTCAGGTGCAGGTGCGTGGCAAGCACGGCCTGGGAGGTGTTGGTCTGAAACGTTCGAAACCCGTTGCGAGTCAGGCAGGTATCGAGCGTTGACGACATGTCCGGTGCGTCATCCGCGATGAGTATGAGCGAGTGCATGATTGAATTTCCGAGTCGTCGCCTTTCGTGCGCGTGAACACCTTCCGGACAGCGTTCGACGCCGGACGGGGTCCAGGTTCACTGGCACGAACTGGCACGACTCGACGAGTTGAAAGCGGCGTTCGGCATGGCGCACGCCGAAGCCATCGGGATAGAGGCTGGGGAAGAATATTTCCTGCACCCGGACCAGGCCGGACGCCGGGCGGGATCGATCGGCCGATTGCTTCGCGGGTTGCTGCGGCTCATCGCGGCAAGGCACGCACCGGCCTTCGTCCGGTGGTTGGCGCATACAGGTCGCCACCCGGCAGCCCAGCCGCAGGCGACGACATCGCTTGCCTCGTGCCTGCCCTGCCCGCCAAAGAGCAAAGGTGCGTTCGTGATCGGCGGTTGGCTGCATCACCCGACCTCACCGCTCGAGCGCCCGACGCCAAAAAGCTCGCGATGCCCGGGGAGCGTCCGGTTTTGCCTCAACCGGCCAGCTGGCCCCAGGCTTCCGGCAGCGGACGTCGCCGCACATATCGCGCGCGCAACGTCCGGGTACGGTTGAGGCGCCTATGCTGACGAAGGCCAGCACGTGAAGCGGCCCGTTAAACCACGATGCCGATTTTCACGCCGACACCGCGGACGGGAATCTGGAGATCCTCCGAATCAGGTCAGAGGCTTTCTCCCCGATCATGATCGTTGGCGCGTTCGTGTTTGCACCCACCAGCGTCGGCATGATGGAGGCATCCACCACACGCAAGCCTTCCGTTCCCCGTACGCGCAGTTGAGAATCAACGACGGCGAGCGCGTCGTTCCCCATGCGACACGTTCCTACCGGGTGGTACACGGTGTCGGTCCGCTCGCGCAGCAGCGCACGAATGTCTTCGTCCGATCGCGACCGGGACTCGAACAGATCCTCCGTCACGAACTCGGACATCGCCGGCGCCGCCATCAACCGCCGAGTCAGCTTGTATCCGTCGACCAGGACATCGAGATCGTCCGCGTGCTCGAGGAATGCCGGGTCGATCAACGGCGCGTCCAGCGGATCCGCGCTTCGCAACTTGACCGACCCACGGCTTTTCGGCCTCAACAGGCACACGTGACAGGAAATACCATGCCCGAGCTGCACCTTCCTTCCATGATCGCTGACGGGACCCACGACAAAGTGCATCTGAACGTCCGGTCGCTCCAGATCGGGACGCGTCTTCAGGAAGGCGCCGCCTTCAGCAAAGTTGGTCGTCATCGTGCCCTGCCGCGACGCCCGGTATTGCCTGATGTCGCGCAGCGTCTTGATCCCGCCGCGTACCGATACACCTAGCGCGTCCAGGCTATTCGTCTTGTAGCTGACGACGAAGTCCGGGTGATCCTGCAAGTTCTCCCCCACGCCCGGGAGATCGGCTACGACCTCGATCCCATGACGCTGAAGTTCGTCCTTCGGCCCGACGCCGGACAACATCAGCAACTGAGGCGATTGAAACGCTCCCGCGGAAAGGATCACCTCTTTCTTTGCCCAGACCGTCTCGACATTCCCCCCACGCGAGACCTCGACGCCAACGGCCCTGTTGCCGTCGAACACGATGCGTCTGACCTGCACACCGGTCTCCACCGTCAGATTGTCGCGAACCTTCAGATGCGGAAAGAGATACGCACGTGCCGCACTCCAGCGCTCGCCATTCCTCTGGGTCACCTGGTAGATGCCGACGCCTTCCTGCTCCGCACCGTTGAAATCGTCCGTGACGGGCAGGCCGCACTGACGTGCGGCCTCCAGCCAACGGCCCTGAAATGGATTACCGGTCCTCAGATCGCTGACCCACAGCGGGCCGCCGCGCCCGTGCCATTCATTGCCAAGCCGCTCGTTATGCTCGCTTCGCTTGAAATAGGGGAAAACGTCGTTCCAGGCCCAGCCTTCGTTGCCAAGCGCGGCCCAGTCGTCGTAGTCGGCATGATGGCCACGCGTGTACACCATCGCATTGATCGCCGACGATCCGCCCAACGCCTTGCCACGCGGCTGGTAGCCGCGTCGTCCCAGCAGCCCCTTTTGGGGCACCGTCTCGAACGCCCAGTTGTTCAGCCGGGACGGGACCATCAGCACCAGGGCGGCCGGAACGTTGATGGGCCATCCATCGCCGGTGCCGCCGGCTTCGAAGAGGCACAGCGTCACATCGGGGTCTTCGGTCAGACGCGAAGCCAGCACGCTGCCTGCCGAGCCGCCGCCTACAACAAGATAATCGAATGAGTTCTTCACGGGTCTGTGTCCTGGATAGATGCTTGAACGCTTCACAAGCAACTACCTGATGCATTGACTCCACCACTCACGTCGCGGCCTCACCGAACCGTTGCGCAATCGGCTTCATTCCGTCATGCATCAGAACTGCGTGGCCGCGCCGGCAGCGTTGGAGGTCATCCATCGAACCGCGTGCGGCCACGAAATGGCGAAAAGCGAAATCAACTCGCTTCCGCCAACGTATCAATGGTGCTGCGCGCCGCCGAGCACCTTTCGAAAGCTCGCGATGCCCTTCTCGATCCACGCCTGGGCGCCCGGGGAGATCGCCCCCATGTCGAAGAACCCGTGAATCATTCCATCGCACCTGATCGTGTCGACCTTGACGCCGCTCGCGTGGAGCGAGCGGCCATAGGCTTCGCCCTCGTCGCGCAGCGGATCGAATTCGGCGGTCAGGATGACCGCGGGCGGCAACCCGGCAAGGTCCTTCGCACGGATCGGGGCCAGTCGCGCATCCTCCCTGTCGGTACCGTCGAGCACGTAATGTCGGTCAAACCAGGCGATCGTCTCGAGATCGAGCAGGTAGCCCTCGCCGTTTTCCTTGAAGGAAGGAAAGCCGGCGCGGTCCTGTGCGACTGCGGGGTAGATCAGGAACTGGGCGGAAAGCGAAATTCCGTCGGCGTGCAGTTGCTGGGTCACGACGGCCGCAAGATTGCCACCAGCGCTATCTCCGGCCACCGCCACGACGTCGCTTCCGCCCAGCTCACCCGCGTTCGCGATCACCCATTTGGTCGCGGCAATCGCATCGTCCGCGGCGGCCGGATACGGATGCTCGGGAGCCAGCCGGTAATCCACCGAGACAACGACCGCGTTCGCGCCACGAGCCAGCTCACGACAAATGTTGTCGTGGGTATCCAGATCGCCGATCACGAACCCGCCGCCGTGGAGATAGACGACCGTCGGCAGATGACGCTCCTGGGTCGGACGATAGAGCCGCGCCCGCAGCGGTCCAGCCGCGCCGGGAACGGTCAAGTCTTCCACGCCGTGAATGTCGACAACGGCCTCCGGTGCGCGAACGGCGCGTGCCAGATGCTGCATCAATCCGCGTGCCTCTTCCGGGGTCGACTGCGGCAGCGGTTTCGCGCCGGACCCGGCAAAGGATTCGAGAAAGCCAGCGAGGTGCAAATCGAGTGCCATAACATCACCTTTAATCGAACGTTGCTCGGAGATCAGCGATACACGAGGACTTCGGAATCCGGGCTCAATTCCGGAATGGTCTGGCGCTCCTCCTCGTACTCGAAGTGGTGCTGCCACGGCATGCGATCGCCACGCGAGTGCATCTGGTGTTGCGAGCGCATCACGTACCCGGCATTGAAGTTGTTCGGGTCCGTCCACGGCAGACGCTGCATGTCGGCGTCCTCGGCGCGCAGGCACGGTTCCACCGTCTTCGCCCCCACCTTGTCCATATGCGCCAGGACGCGGCAGGTGAATTCGCAGACGAGATCGGCGCGCAGCGTCCAGCTCGACCGGTAGTAGCCGTAGATGAACGCCATGTTCGGGATACCCTCGATCATCATTCCTCGATACGAGACCCGCTTGGTCATGTCGACGGTATCTCCATCGACCTGGAAGGCGATCTGGCCGAAAGCGCTCATGTCGAAGCCGGTCGCCGTGACGACGATGTCCGCCTGCAGGTGCTCGCCCGACGCCAGCGTAATGCCGCTTTCGTCGAACGATTCGATGGTGTCCGTCACGACGGAGGCTTTCCCGTCCCGGATGGCCGTGAAGAGGTCGCCCTCGGGCACTGCCGCCACGCGCTGCTGCCACGGGCGATAGCCGGGATTGAAGTGCCTGTCGACGTCAAACCCTTCCGGCAGCTGTTGCCGGGTCTCGTTGATCAGCCAGTCGCGAACGGCGTCCGGGTTCGCTGCGGACAGATTGATCAGGTCGAACGTCTGCTTCAGGTGCGCACGCCGCAGAATCTCCGATCGCCATTCTTCGGGCAGGCTCAGTTCGCGAAGCGTCGCGTCCAGCTGGTGGGTCCAGGGCACCGCCGTGAAGAACGTCGGCGACCGTTGGAGCATCGTCACGTGCGCCGCGGTTCCGGCCATCGCCGGAATCAGCGTCGCCGCAGTCGCGCCCGAGCCGATCACGACCACCCGCTTTCCGGCATAGTCGAGATCTTCGGGCCAGTGCTGCGGATGAACGACCGTTCCCTTGTAGCGATCGAACCCGTTCCACTTCGGCGTAAAGCCCTGGCGATGGTCGTAGTACCCCGCCCCCAGCCACAGGAAGTCGGTGGTGAGCGAGAAGCGCTCGCCCGTGTCGCTGCGCGATACCTCGACCGTCCAGCGCTTCTGTTCGCTCGACCAGCTCACCGTTTGAACACGATGCCCGTAGCGGATCTTCGAACCGAGGTCATATTCCTTGATGACATCGCCCAGATAGCTGTGGATCTCCTCCGCCGTGGCAATCGAGCGGCCCTGCCACGGGCGAAATCCGAACGCATACGTGTACAGGTCGCTGTCGGAACGCGCGCCGGGGTAGCGATGGGTCCACCACGTACCACCGAATCCATCCATGGCTTCCAGGATGGCGAACGAGCGGCCCGGCAAGTTCATGCGGAGATGACAAGCGGCATCGAGCCCCGAGATCCCGGCCCCAATGATCAGTACATCTACGTGCTCAGGCGAACACGAATCTGTTTGTTTCTTAGTCATGAGATCCCTCCGATGACCAGTTATTGAAAATATCCGTAACGCCGCACGACTAGATCATTCGACTTGGTCATGTGACTACGAAGCAAAAAGACGCCCACACGTGTATGCCAGCGACAACGCTTCAAACCAGCACGGGACAACCGCAGGAAAGATCATCGACACACCCGGCCTGACATGCACGCGGATCATTGGCGGACGCATCCCGGTTTGACCGGTCACCCAGAACATGATCAATTGACCAAGTTCCACGGTTCCCAGTCTATGCAGTCAAGGGACAATTTGAATCAGGGGTTTCCATTACTCGATCGGTTGCGAAGGTTGCGTCGCCTCGCACGGGTCCCGTCGCGCCGAATGCTCCGCTGCGTCGCTCCGGAATCCGCTCGGGGAGATGCGACGGGGCGGCTCGCACTTGATGGCATCGGCCCCTGACGATGACGTCGACCCTTCGGCATCCGCAACTCTCGTCGAAGGATCTTCCCGACGTTGCTCTTTGGCAGGCTGTCGCGAAACTCGATGCTTTTCGGTCGCTTATAGCCAGTCAGCTGGCCTTTGCAGAACGTCATCAGATCTTCGTCCGTCAGGTCGGGCGCTTTCCTGACCACGAACAGCTTGACGGCCTCTCCGGAATGCTCGTCGGGTACGCCGATAGCCGCGACCTCGTATACGCCCGGGTGTCTGGCAACGACCTCTTCGATCTCGTTCGGGTAGACGTTGAAGCCGGACACGAGGATCATGTCCTTCTTGCGGTCGACGATGCGCACGAAGCCGTCCGCGGAGATCGACGCAATGTCGCCCGACCGGAAGAAGCCGTCCGCGGTCATCACCTTCGCGGTCTCATCGGGTCGCTGCCAGTAACCGGCCATCACCTGGGGACCACGAATGCACAACTCCCCTGCTTCTCCAGGCGGCAATTCCCTGCCGTCGTCGTCCCGGATCGACACTTCGGTAGAGGGCAGCGGCAGACCGATCGTGCCATTGAATTCGCCACGGGCCACAGGATTGATCGTGACGCAGGGCGATGTCTCGGACAGCCCGTATCCTTCGATAATCGGCGCGCCGGTCATCTCCTTCCAGCGCTTTGCGACGGCCTCTTGTGTGGCCATCCCGCCGCCGTTGGCCAGCAGCAGATTGGAGCAATCGAGGTTGGAAAATTCCGGATGATGAAGCATCGCGTTATAAAGCGTGTTCACTCCCGGAAAGCTCGTGATCTTGTATCCGGCAAGCGACTTGATCATCCCGCCGATATCACGCGGATTCGGAACCAGCACACAGAGCCCGCCCGTACGCATGGTCAACAGGCAGCACACGTTGAGCGCAAAGATGTGATAGATCGGAAGTGCCGCCACCGTGATGAACTGTGTAACGTCAGGGCGCCAACTACGCGCAGGCTTGAGCCAGACGTCCGTCTGCAATACGTTCGAGACGATGTTCCGATGCAAGAGGGTCGCCCCTTTCGACACCCCCGTTGTTCCCCCCGTATATTGGAGAAAGGCGACGTCATCCGGTGACTGGGAGGCCGGCACGAATTTGCCCTGACGTCCCGCTGCAATCGCATCGTCAAATGTCGTATGCGCGCTCGAGATCGGCGCCGCGGGCGAAGCTTGGTCGTGCGTCGCAATCAGAACATGCTTCACCTGCGTTTGTGCTCTGATCCCGTCCAAAGTTGCAACGCAACTATCGAGAAGGACGATCGCCTCCGCGCCGCTGTCGTTCAACTGATGCTGCAACTCGCGGGGCGTATAAAGCGGATTGACGTTGACGACAACGTAGCCGGCACGCAGGACTGCGCAAATCGAGATCGGGTAAGGCAGCACATTCGGCATCATGATGGCGACACGCGCACCACGCTCGAGCCCCCGCGATTGCAGCCACGTGGCCAGTGAACGAGACATTTCGTCAAGGTCACCATATGTGACCCGCTTTCCGTCGCATGCAAAAGCAGGCTTTCCCTGAAACTTGCCGAAGCTTTCTTCAATCAGCGCACTGACGGATCGATACGCATTGGAATCAATCTCTGCCGGAACCTCCGGCGGATAGGCATCAAGCCAGATCTTCTCCATACCCAATCTCCTCTGTCCCGTTTGAATAATTGCGCGACGCCACTCCGCTCATCAGGCTCGTCAACGAGCCGGAACGCGTCGAGCTACGCGAGATTCATCCCTGGCGAACTCGTCATTGACACGACCGCACGGACGGCGATGCGCCAGCCCGCGCGAAGATCAAGACGTCAAACATTGAAACCCTCTGTGTCGGCAAGCCGCCGAACAAAGGAAGCCGCGCATTCCAGCAGATATCGCGCTGCCGGGATATTGCGGGCCGCGGTGACGATGCCGTGATGATGTCCGGGCAGATGGTGATGCTCGACCTTGCTCCCTGCCCGTGCCGCGCACGATGCGTAGGCAATGCCTTCATCGCATAGCGGATCCAGCCCCACCGTTGCAATGAACATCGGCGGCTGCCGCCGGCCCTCCGCATGCAGCAACGGAGACAGGCGCGGAAGGTCAAGCGGGGTGCCGGCCGGCACGTAGTGATCCCGGAACCAGAGCATCGACTCGGCGACAAGCGGAAATCCGCCTTGAATGCGCCGGTATGAAGGAAGCGATGCCGTCAGGTCCGTCACCGGATAAAACAGGATCTGCCCGATGATCGCGGGTCCCGCCGCCGGTGCCGCATTGGCGATGATGGTCGCCATATTGCCGCCGGCACTGTCGCCCGCCAGGACCACCCGGGACGCATCGATGGAGAGCGCAGAAGCGTTGGCCATCAGGTAGTCCAGTGCCTGCTCGCAATCTTCGAGCGGGACCGGCCACCGGTGCTCCGGCGCTAGCCGGTACTCCACCGAAGCGACAGCACACCCGCCATGCCGTGCGAGATGACGGCAGATGCCGTCATGCGTGTCCACGCTGCCGATCACCCACCCGCCGCCGTGAATGAAGACGACAAGCGGCTTACCGTCGGCACCCGCCCCTGCGGGCGGTCGATAGAGCCGTACCCGAATACTGCCGTCCGCAACGGGAACATCGATGTCTTCATGGACAACGGCCTCGTCACCCGTGAGGCCGTTCAATTCGCAGGCACGCACGAAGTTCACGCGCGACTGGTCGGCGGAAAAGCTGCCGTAGTGTCGTCCGCCCAGTTCGCGGAACGCCCGGACGGCGTCCCGAGCATCGTCAGCCACCTCCGTCAGCGGCAACCAGTGCACTGATGTCATGTGCCTCTCCGCTCAGATCGCAGCGAACACGCTTTGATCCCATTGCGTCGCCGCGCGGTATTCGTCCACCGTGCCCGGCCAGTTGTTGATCACCTTGCCTTGCGCGTTCTTGTACCAGCTCGAGCAGCCCGCCGAAAACGCCGAGCCGACCATCGCCGATTGGAGCTTGCCGTTGTATTCGTCGAACACGGCCCGGTCGACGTCGACTGCCTTCACGCCAGCCGTAGCCATGCCGCCGATCGCGTCGATGATGTAGTTCTGCTGGATCTCGAGCATCGACACGATGGAGTTGTGGTTCAGGTTCGTGTTCGGCCCGTACAACATGAACATGTTCGGAAAGCCCGGCACGGTCATGCCGAGATACGCTTCCGGGCCGTCTTCCCACGCCTGGGCCAACGTGCGGTCGGTTCCGCGAACCTGCAGGCTGCCCTGGAATGCCTGACTCTCGAATCCGGTTCCGAACACGACTACGTCGAACGGGAGCAGACGGCCGTCCCGGGTTACGATGCCCTCGTCGACGAACGACTCCACCCCCGCCGTCTCCAGCGCGACGTTGTCGCGCATGAGCGCCGGATAGTAGTCGTCCGATCGCAGAATCCGTTTGCACGCGTATTCATAGTCCGGCGTCAGCTGCTCGCGCAGTACCGGGTCGGTCACCTGGCGATGAAGGTGTGCCAACGCGAGACTCTTGCCTTCCATCTGGGCGTTGGAACCCATCCGTGTACGCTCGAACCCGGACTCGCGGAAAGCGTGCAGCGATTTCCGGCTTTCTTCGAAAAGATGGGGCTCGCGCTCGTAGGTATCGAGCTGCTCCGTCGAGAAGACGATCTGGTTGCGCGGCATGATCCAGTTCGCGCTTCGCTGGAATACCGTCAGGTGATCGACCTTCGGCGCGATGAGCGGCACATACTGCACGGCGCTGGCGGCATTTCCGATGCTCGCCACACGCTTGCCGCTCAAGTCCACGTCGTGCCGCCACTCGGCGGAGTGGAAATACGCTCCGTTGAAATCCGCCAGGCCGCGAACCGCGGGAATCATCGGACGGTTCAGTTGCCCCCAGGCCGGCACAAAGAATCGTGAGGTCATCCGGGAACCGTCGTTCAGCTCGAATCGCCAGAGGCTTGCCTCTGCATCCCATTCCGCACTGCGAATCTCGCGGTTGAATCGCAGGTGTTCTGCCAGGTCGAACCGCGTGGCAAGCGACTTCAAATAGTGCAGCAGCTCATTGCGGCCGGCATACATGGCGCTCACGCGCAAATGCGGATGGAAGCTGTAGCAGTACAGGTGCGATTCGGTATCGCATGCTGCGCCGGGATACGAATTGTCCAGCCAGACGCCACCGAGATCGGGACGCTTCTCCAGCACGACAAAGTCGTCGATGCCCGCGATTTTCATGCGAGCGGCCATGCCGAGGCCTCCGAAGCCTGCACCCAGGATAACGATCTCGTGGTGCTCAATCCTTTCTACATTGTTCACGGTGCACTCTCTATATTTACGTTACGGCGACTGCGGATTTTCCGGCGTCGGTTCAATAGGCCTGTTCATACAGGCGCAATGCATCCGACTCCGTGACAACGACTGGATTGTTCAACAGCAAGCGCTGCTGCTTCATCGCATCGGCCGCCAGCGTTGGCAGGCTCGCATGCGTGACACCCACGTCGCGGAGACGACGCGGCGCGCCGGATCGGTCCATCAGGTCTTCCATGAATGCGATGAACGCCGCCGTGCGCTCCGTGGCGTCGCCTGTTCCACCCGCGCCGACGACGTCTGCCAGTTCCGCATAGTGCGAAGCCGCCGCTTCGGCGTTGAAACGCAGCACCGGGGCAAGCATCAAAGCGTTCGACAAGCCATGCGGGATATGGAAATGGCCACCCAATGGATACGCCAGCGCATGGATCGCGGCCACCGGGGCATTGGCAAAGGCCTGCCCCGCCAGGGTGGCGCCCAGCAGCATGGCCTCTCTCGCGTGCCGATCCTCGCCGTTCTCGCAAGCCGGAATCAGGTTGCTCACCAGCAATCGCAGTGCCTCACGCGCGAGCGCATCGGAGATGGCATTCTTCTTGTGCTTGCTGGTATAGGCCTCGATGGCGTGAACCATCGCGTCGATGCCCGTCGCAGCGGTATGGCTGCGTGGCAGGCCGACCGTCAATTCAGCGTCCAGGATCACTTTGTCGGCATACAGCTGACGTGCAACGATGCCCATCTTGGTTGTTTCGTTAACCGAAACGATGGAAATGTTGGTGACTTCCGACCCGGTTCCAGCCGTTGTAGGGATCTGCACCAATGGCAAGCGTGCACCCTGAACGTTGCCAATTCCGTACATTTCCGCGAGCGATTGCCGCGAGACGGTGAGCACGGCGGCCAGTTTTGCAATGTCCATCGACGAGCCGCCGCCCAGGCCAATGACGATGTCCGCCTCTGCACTGCGCGCGAACTCGACGCAGCGCGAGACCACGCTCTCCGGCGGATCGGCCACGACCTCGTCAAACACCGCCACGCGGAATCCCTCGGCCGCCAACGACGCTTTCGCCGGCTCCAGCACACCGGCGTTGTGCAGTCCCGCGTCGGTAACGATCAGGACATGACGGCGCTCCGTCCATGCCGCCATCACCTGACCCAGGCGGCGCACACAACCCCACTCCTGGAGAATGGACGGAACAGTTTCGAAGAGCATCGATTGCGGGGACATTTCCATTGGCGTTTCCTTGATGCAGACTTTGGCAGTTAGACTTGGGCGCACATGTACTTGATTTCCAGGTATTCCTCGATTCCATAACGGGAACCCTCACGGCCAAGGCCCGATTGCTTGACCCCGCCGAACGGTGCGACCTCGTTCGAAATCACGCCGGTATTCAGGCCGACCATGCCGTACTCCAGTGCCTCGCCGACGCGCCAGATCCGGCCGTGGTCGCGCGTATAGAGATAGGCTGCGAGCCCGTACTCGGTGTCGTTGGCCATCGCGATCGCTTCTGCCTCATCCTCGAATCGGAACACCGGACCGACCGGCCCGAAGAGCTCCTCGCGCGCGAGACGCATGGCCGGCGTCGCATCGGCAATAACGGTCGGCTCGAAGAACGTGCCCCCAAGCTGATGGCCTTTCCCGCCGGTGACGATTCGTGCGCCCTTGCTTACCGCATCGTCGATCAGCTGATTCAGGTGGTCACAAGCGGACTTCTGAATCAGCGGCCCCTGCTGCACCCCCGGTTCGATACCGTTCCCTACCTTGAGCGCCTGAACGCGCCGGGTGAGCGCCTCGACGAAGCGGTCATGAATGCCTGCCTGGACAAGAAAGCGATTGGCGCAAACACAGGTCTGGCCGCTGTTTCGGTACTTCGACGCCATCGCACCTTCAATCGCTGCGTCGAGATCCGCATCGTCGAACACGATGAAGGGTGCGTTGCCGCCGAGTTCGAGAGAAAGTCGCTTGATCGTCCCGGACGATTGGCTCATGAGTACGCGGCCGACTTCGGTCGAGCCGGTGAACGAAAGCTTGCGCACGATCGGGCTGGCCGTGAGCACCGCGCCGATCTCGCGCGACGGGCCGCACACCACTTGAAGGACACCCGCCGGCATTCCCGCCCGCTCGGCCAGGACGGCAAGCGCAAGCGCCGTCAGCGGCGTCAGGTCCGCGGGGCGCACGATGATCGAACAGCCCGCCGCCAATGCCGGCGCCACCTTGCGCGTGATCATCGCGGCAGGAAAATTCCACGGTGTGATTGCAGCGCAAACACCGACCGGCTGACGGATGACAAGGATGCGCTTGTCGCCTTGCGGGTGAGGAATGACGTCGCCGTAGACACGCTTCGCCTCTTCGGCGAACCACTCCACGAACGAAGCCGCATACACGATTTCGCCGCGGGCCTCCGCCAGCGGCTTGCCCTGCTCGGAGGTCATGATGAATGCGAGGTCGTCGGCATTCGCAACGATCAAGTCGTACCACGCGCGCAATATCCTCGCGCGCTCGTGGCTGGTGCGTTTCTGCCAGCCTTGTTGTGCAACGGCCGACGCTGCAATGGCTTGCTCCACGTCTGCTGCGCCAAGGCTCGCCACGCGGGCCAGGATTTCACCCGTGGCCGGATTCGTTACCGGAAACGAACGACCATCCGTGCCGCCAACCCATCCCGACGCAAGCCACGCACGCGTCTCCAGCAAGGATCCGTCGCGCAGTTGGGCGCGAAGCGCCGACGGGTCGATCGATTGGTTCATCCCGCTGTGCATTTCATCCACGAGCACTGTCTCCAGAAATTTCTTTTTTCAACCCGGGCGCTGTCGGCCGACCGCCGAAAACTGCCCGGGCTTGACTACGATGACGCCTGCTCCATCTCCCGCGATTCCGCCTGACTTCCGGTAGCCGACGCCGGCCAATTTCCCCGTCACCCGGACGCTTTCGCAAAAAATTGCCCACCCGGCGGAAGTCCGCGCGATTGCGGTGGCTTCCAATTGGGGATGAAACAGGAATGTAGATCACATGACATGGTCATTTGACCATAAACCATTTTTTGCGGCAACTCAGTAGTTGCACGGGCTACCGGTGCCCCCTTTGGGAGAGGGCCACACGAGGCGGGAGCGTCAGACAAGGGGATCGCTCGGGGCGAATCGGTCGGGTTCGTCGAAGCACTGCTGCAGGCGTCGTTCACCGCCCACCGCCACCGCGGGACCGGCACGCCGCCGGTGTTGGATCGGTCACCGCCCGCGGCGAACGACGCCGCCGCGTGCACATCGGGTACAAATCGATAGCCGGCGACGACCTGTTCTGCGTCGAATGCGGTGCGCACCGTCATGCATGACGGCTGCCTGATCGCGCATCAAAGCGTGGCCCGTGGTCGCGTATCGCCGCGGGCCGCGGGCGTACAACAGGCACTCACCGGCGACTGAAGCCGCCGTTCCCGGCTTCTGCCGCCGGTTCTCTACGACTTCGGCCACACAATACGACTGCGAAATGGGATGTGCTACCCGGGTGGGCGATCTGCACCGATGTGCGTGTGGCTCACCCCGCCGGCACTCAGTACAGCCCGGCGACTGTGCGAGCCGGGAGGTCGCGATCGTACGAATCTTCGTCGAACGTGGCGCCGCTCAACCGCCGATGCATCGCACCCGCGCTCGGCAGCCGGTCGCGTTCGATCCGCGTATCCGGATCCCGGAAACGCGAACGCACGATGGCCTTCGAGAAATGGAAACAGGCGGCGTCGCTGTGGATCAGCAGCACCGTGCGCGGCATTTTCCCGTCGACGGCAAAGCGCGCGAGCAGGCCGGGCAGCAAGCCGTTGAGCAGCAGGTCATCCCGGTCGAGCCGCTCCACGATCCTGGCCTCGTCGCCGCGCGGCGCCGGCCGGTACCAGTACGGTTCCGGCGCGCCGTCGGGCAGATAGCGTTCGCCTGCCGCGCAGTCATCTCGCTCGTTGCGCCGATTCCGGCAAGCGCGTCAGAGCGGCCGCGTCAGTTCCCCATGCCGTACGGGAATTGAGCAGGCTCATGCGATGAAAGCACACCCCGCCGCCGAGCGGCCGGAGCAATCACCGCGGACACCCTGCAGCGTCAGCCCACCGACCGGCCGGCGCCTTTCCAGTAAGCGTCGCGCAATACATACTTCAGCAGCTTGCCCGCACCGGACAGCGGCAGCCCGTCGCGAAATTCGACGCTGCGCGGGCATTTGTAGCCCGCGATCAGCGTCTTGCAATGCGACTTGATGTCGTCTCCGGTTACGTCGACGCCCGGCTTCAGCACGATCGCCGCATGAACCGTCTCGCCCCACTTTTCATCAGGAATCCCGATGACGGCGCACATCGCGACCGCCGGGTGTTTCGCGATCGCGTTTTCCACCTCGACCGAATAGACGTTCTCGCCGCCGGTCACGATCATGTCCTTCAGGCGATCCACGATGAACAGGAACCCGTCCTCGTCGAGATAGCCCCCGTCTCCCGTGTGCATCCACCCGTCACGAATCGCCGCTGCGGTTTCCGCCGGCTTGTTCCAGTACCCCTGCATGACACCTGCGCCGCGCGCGACGACTTCGCCGGGCGTGCCGCGCGGCACCTCGACACCGTCGGCATCGACGACACGGATCTCGGCAAAGAACGTCGACCGTCCCGCGGCGCGCAACTTGCCCGACTGGCGGCCCTCGGGGGTATGGCATGCAGGCGGCAGCACGGCGATCACCGGAGACATCTCGGTCATCCCGTAAAGCTGCATGAATGCGGCACCGGGCAGTGCGTCAAACGCGCGATTCAGCACCGCCTCGCTGATCGGCGAGGCGCCGTACTGGACCAGCCGGAGGCTGCTGGCGTCGTGCGTCTTCATGGCCGGATGATCGACCAGCATCTGGATCATGGTGGGCACCAGCAGCGTATCGGTCACCCGCTCCTTCTCGATGACCGACAGCGCCGCGGCCGGATCGAATGCCGGGAGGAACACATGCCGCCCGCCGCGCAGCAGCAGCGCAAGCATGAGCGTCACGTCGGCCACATGGAACATCGGCGCGGCGTGGAGCCCGACGCCGTCCTCCGCGATCACGCCTTCGGCAAGCATGTCGAGCGCGTTGCTGAACAGGTTGCGATGGCTCAGCATCACGCCTTTCGGCACGCCCGTCGTGCCCCCGGTGTAGAGAATGCCGGCCAGGTCCTCGCCCGAGCGCATCGCGTCGGGCACCGGCGGCGCGGCGGCCAGCAGCGCCTCGTAGGACAGCATGCCATCGGGCGTTGCGCCTTCGCCCGCATGAACGACCGCGCGCAGCGCCGTCGACCGGCTGCGCAACTCGGGCACCATCGGTGCGAACGCGTCATCCACCAGCAGGATCGCGGTATCGCAATCGTCGAGCGAATACGCGATTTCGGCGGGGCTCCAGCGGATATTGACCGGATTGACGACGCCGCCCGCCCACAGGACCGCCAGGTAGTACTCCAGATAGCGGTCGGAATTCAGCGCGAGCATGGCGACGCGGCCGCCGGCATCGAGGCCCAGCGTCTGCAACGCCGATGCCAGCCTCGACACACGTTCGCCGAGTTCCGCAAAGGTCCGGCGCCGTTCGCCGAACACGGTCGCGATGGCATTCGGCTTCTGCTGTACCGCGCGATGCAGCCCAATGGTCAAATGCATGACGTCTCCTGACTGGTGATCGATCTCGAACCGGCCGTCGAACGGATTCAGGCCCGCTCGAAGATGGCCGAGATGCCCTGCCCGCCGCCGATGCACAGCGTCACCAGCGCGTAGCGGCCGCCCGTCCGGTGCAGTTCGGCAATCGCCTTCGTGGTGATGATCGCCCCCGTGGCGCCCACCGGGTGGCCGAGCGAAATGCCCGATCCGTTCGGATTGACCCGGGCCGGATCCAGGCCCAGTTCCTGAATGACGGCACAGGCCTGGGCGGCGAATGCTTCATTGGCTTCGATCACGTCCAGGTCCTGCATCCTGAGCCCGGTGCGTTCGAGCACCTTGCGCGTGGCCGGAACCGGCCCGATCCCCATGTACGCGGGCTCTACGCCAGCGTGCGCATAACCGGCCAGACGCGCGAGGGGCCGCAGGCCCAGCGCATTGACACGCTCCGCCGTCGCCAGCACGACCGCGCCGGCACCGTCGTTGATGCCCGACGCATTGCCGGCCGTCACGAGGCCGTCCTTCCTGAAGACCGGCTTCATGCCGGCCAGCGTCTCCACCGTGGTATCGGCCCGCACGTGCTCGTCGGTATCGAACCGGACCACGCCCTTGCGCGTGCCGATCTCGACCGGCACGATCTGCTCGTCGAAGCGCCCCTGCGCAATCGCCAACGCGGCACGCCGCTGGCTCTCCGCGGCGAGGCGATCCTGCGCGTCGCGCGAAATGCCGTAGCGCGCGGCGACGTTCTCCGCCGTGATGCCCATGTGCATCTTTTCCCACGGGTCGTGCAGGATGCCGACCATGTAGTCGATCAGCGCGGCGTTGCCCATGCGCGCGCCGTAGCGCGCTGCGGTATCGAAGTACGGGCCGCGGCTCATCGACTCGGAACCGCCGCCGATCGCGATATCGCAATCGCCGTGGCCGATGGCCTGCGCCGCCGACACGATGGCCTGCAGGCCCGAGCCGCACAGGCGGTTCACGTTGAAGGCCGGCGTCTCGATCGGGCAACCCGCATCGAGGGCGGCCACGCGGCTCAGGTAGGCGTCGTTCGGTTCGGTCGGAATCACGTTGCCCATCACCACGTGGCCGATCGCATCGGGCGCGACGCCGCTGCGCTCGATGGCCGCCTTCACGACCGTGGTCGCGAGCTGCGTGTTCGGCACGTCCTTGAGCGCGCCGCCAAAGGTGCCGATCGCGGTGCGCGCGGTGCCGACGACATAGATGTCACGCTGGGTCATATCGATCTCCGGAAGATGAATGGAATGGATCAGCGGCCCGCAAACCTGGCAGCCTGCCTGGCATGGAACGCGTCCAGCCCGGCAGCGAAGTCCAGCGTCGCCGCGCAGGCGCGGAACGCGTCGGCTTCGGCGCCGAGTTGCGCGGGCAGGCTGCGGTCGAACGACTCGCGCATCAGGCGCCGGATCGCGCCATAGGCCAGCGTCGGGCCGGACGCGAGGCGCTGTGCCAGTGCGTCGACTTCCTCCTGAAGCCGCTCCGCCGGGACGACCCGGTTGATCAACCCGAGCCGCTCGGCATCGGCAGCCCCGAAGGTCTCGCCCAGCATTGCGATTTCGAGTGCGCGGCGCAGCCCCACCAGGCGCGGCAACACCCACGAGGTGCCCGAATCGCAGCTCGCACCCAGGTTGATGAAGGCCGAGTTGAAGCGCGTCCCCTCCGCCGCCAGCACGAAGTCGGCCTGCAGCATCAGGCTCAGGCCCGCACCCGCGGCCACGCCATGAACCTGGGCGATCACGGGCGCGTTCAGTCCGGCCAGGATCGCCACGGCCTCGTGAATCGGCGTGATCAGATCGACGGCCCCTTGCACGGGATCGGCGCGCAGCGTCGCCAGATCGCCGCCCGCCACGAACCCCTTGCCGGCACCGCGCAGCACGACGGCCCGCACGGAAGGGTCGGCCGCGAGATCCTTCGCGGCGGCGAGCAATGCGCGGGCCATCGGCACGTCCAGCGCGTTGAGCGCGTGCGGCCGGTTGAAGGTCAGCGTGACGACTGCGGCCGCGCGCTGCACTTGCAGTTCGGGAGCGCCCGGGACGTCCCGCGAAGGTGAGTCGGTCGTATTCATCGGCATTTCAGGAAGAGACGCAACTGATGGGCAGGCCGTGGATCACACCGCATGCCCGGTCGATCGGGCGATGGGTCGCC